>JAYVNM010000094.1:0-38625 GCA_043758445.1 Akkermansiaceae bacterium
GTGCCTCAAAATGCACCAGCAAAAAGTCACCAACACCGCCATCACCCGGGTTCTCAATATCTCGGCTAACACCGTGACCTCCTATATCAGAGAGTTCCGGGATCAGGGCATTGCCGGGGCTCTCGAAGACAGATCCTATCGCCCTTCCAGTTGCTTGGAACCTTTTCTGCCCGGCGGAAATTCCAGATCTCCGGAAATCACAAAATGTCATGACGCCCAGTATACTACGTTTCTCTCCCGCGCTAATTCCAGGCATTGCGCGTCCCGCGCCGCCGGGGGACTTGTTTTGGCCACATATCCAGAACCGGCAGTGGTGCCGACCCCCTGCATGTCGATGAGATCCTTCACCGCCAGTCGCAGACCACTGCTGTTTTCAGGGGGTGGCCAATAAACGATGAATGCGTGATCCTTGGAAGATCTCCGACCCGATGGCGACAAGGTGCAACCGCTGATCAGGCCGACGACCAGAAGCGCGAGCAGCCCCTGAGAGGATATGTAACGGCAACGTTTGTTTTTGGTTTTAATTTCTTGGTGATGCACAACTTACAGTTTCTGATTTCCTAGTCGTCGGAGGGCTTTACGGAGCATTACACCCACCGAAATTATCATCCTCGCACTTGCCACGATTCTTTCCGTCGCCTGCGACAAACAGAAAGCCGCCATTGATGACAACAATGCGGCAACCAAGGAGGCGATTGACACGCGCAAAGACCAAGTGAATGCCAACGCAAAGGAAGCCACAAAGCAGACTGACGCCAACGCCACGATCCACAAAGCACAAATCAAAGCCAACAAGGAATCCGCCCAGGCCCAACTCGATGCCGACAGGAAAAAGGCCGACGCCGAGGCGGCAGCCGCGAAGGCAAAGGTGGATGCCGAGAACAAGTAATTCACCTGCACGGCGGCAAGTCCTAGCAAGCGAAGGTAGCTAACAGCGCAAATTCCCGGTGATGGACGGCGAGCTGTTGGAGACGGATGGTTTTGAATCCCATGCCTGCGAGTGCAGCAAACCATGAGGCCTTGTCCGCAACCTGCATAACATCTGTTAGTTTCAAGGTGATGAGCACGCTTCGGATGCTGGGAGCCATCCGGCAAAAGCGGGCGCATTCCCTAAGCACCACTTCCGGCGACTGGTTCATATCCGACATGAACCAAGTGACGTCTGGCCCAAGATCACACTTGCCTACCAGCGCTGCTGGCTTGCGACAGTGAAAAAACCATGGCCGCCCGACAGGCGCGTCCTGACGCCCGACGATGGCGCTAGCGAGCACGACCTCCGCCATTTTCGCCGGGTCCACACCGATCACCGGAACCTCACGGTCCAGCAGCGCGAGCACCACACCGCCGGGTGCGCAGCCGAGTTCCACCACGAGGTCGCGTGGCGTGAATTCCAGACCGAAATACCGGCACGCCTCCTCCAGTTTCAGCCACGCCCGGGATGGCGAATGCGACGGCATTTCGATCCCGGAATCCCCCGCCGGATCAGGACTGGTATGGGCCGTATGACGGTGCAGCCCCGCCCAAAACTCGGCCAGCCCCAGCTCCACCACCGTGCCGATGATGGTTCCGAGACTTGGTATTTCTAACGGTGAATCCGACTTCACACCCTGCATTTTCCGCTCGTGGAAACGGGCCTGGTGGATGATCGCATGCGGTTGGATTGCCACAATCCGTGCCAACGCCGCATCTAGTGTTAGAAATTTACCTAACGACAGACAAAGCCGTCGTGCGCAGGCGAGATCCACGTCCAGCGCCGCTAGCGAAAATGCGCCGTCCGCCTTGAAAGTAACGAACCCGCGCCGTTGATAGCCCGCCCGCCACGGGAGCGCCGCCATTTCCACCTCCCGTTTCAAAGCTTTCTCGGACCCCGCGTTTGTGAGGCCAAATATGAATTCAGTTTCCATCATGCTTGCTTTCCGGTGAGCGGTGCCTCCGCTTGTTGAAACGCCCGCCATGCCAGTGCCGCTGCCGCTAGCGCCATGATGCTGGCTCCGAAAAATGGCAACCCCCGCAGGGGCTCGCTCCGTCCCGACGCCATGGACCAAGAAAATAGCGAGGTCCATAAAAGCGGTGCAATGATACCCGATATGCTGGTGATACTGTTCAGCGCCCCCTGCACTGCGCCCTGTTCATCAGCCGGCACGGCTCGGGAAATGATCGACTGCGTTGCCGGTGAACCGATACCTGCCATGGAGCCTATCAGAATGATGCAATACACCATCCACCCCTCGGTGGCCGCACCGTAACAAGCCATCGCCACCGCCATCGCTAACAGTCCGACATACACACCGCGACGCTCGCCGATGATTTTCAATATCCGCCCGGCCAGCCCGCCCTGCACAATCGCCGCCATCACTCCGACCAAGGCTAACGACCATCCCACCTGTTTGCTATTCCACCCATAGCGGCTGCCGGTGTAGAGCACCCACAGACATTGATAGATATTGCCACCGATCATGATCAGGAAATGGCTGCCCGCCAGTCGCCCGACCAGAGGCCAGCGGCGCAGAGCCACCAGCGCCTTCAGAGGATGCGCGCTCGCCCAATGAAACGGCCGACGGTTCTCCGCTGAGAGCGACTCAGGCAGAACGAAAGCACCGTAAAGCCAGTTCAACAACGTGATCCCTGCCGCTACCAAAAACGGCACCCGCAGCCCATAAGAACCTAATAATCCGCCCACGGCCGGCCCCACGATGAAGCCCAGTCCGAAGGCCGCGCCGATCATGCCGAAGCCCGCAGCACGCTTTTCCGGCGGCGTCACGTCCGCGATGTAGGCGCTCGCTGCCGTAAAATTCGCCGCCGTCACGCCGGAGATGATTCGCGCGAGATAGAGCCAGCCAAGCGTGGGTGCCCATGCTAATAGCAAATAGTCGAGACCGGAGCCAAAAAGCGAGGTCAGAATCACCACTCGCCGGCCGAACCGGTCTGATAAACTTCCCAGCACCGGGGAAAATATGAACTGCATGAGCGCATATAATGCCCCCAGCCAGCCCACCGAATGGGCCGCCGCCCGGACATTTCCGCCCTGCAATTGTTCCACCAGTTTCGGTAACACCGGCACAATTACACCGATTCCAAAGATATCGAGAAACAGCGTAATGAAGATGAATAGGATCGCTGGCTGCGGTCGGGCCATGGCCAATAATAGCCGGGGATCGCAACTGGGAAATCAAATTCCACACCTGGGAAAGACGAAGTGAGATTCAAGCGGGTAGCACGGCATCCCATGCGGAAACCCCAGCGAAATCAAGGAACTCCGCGCGGTCCCCATCAAGCCATAAGCCCGCGGCGTTCGACAAGTCAAGGCACCACCCGCGCCCGATAGAACCGCTTCACATCCCCCGCCCCGGGCCGGCGAGTAGAAACAGTGCGAATAGGACACGCGAGAGGATGGACTTCATGAAAAAATGCCGCTGGAAGGAGGGCTTAATGACGGCAGGCTGTCTTCCTTATGTCACTCCGATCTTACGGGTTTACAAGTATTTAGACGGTATTATCCGGCAAAAATGACTGGGATGCAACCGGTTTCATGACTATATCTGCCGCAGATGAACGACACCGCAGCTAAAGCGAAGAAACCCCGGGTCAATGTGCGACGCCCGGATGTCATGGAGCGCGTTGCCGCAGAGGTGGCCGTCCATTTCCACTCAACGATCGTGGAAAAACTCCGGGATCGCGGCGGAAAAATCACCGTGGCCAATACCACCGTGCTGTTGGCCGAGCAATTCGGATTCTGTTATGGCGTGGAGCGGGCGATCGATCTCGCCTACGCCTCACGTCGGGTTTTTCCCGATAACCGCATTTTTCTCATCGGGGAAATCATCCACAATCCAGATGTGAACCGCCATCTGCGCGAGATGGGCATCGTCTCGCTACCATGGCAGGAAATGGATGGAAGTTATGACGACCTCACCGAAGATGATGTGTTGATCGTCCCCGCCTTCGGTGCGCCGACAGCGTTCATGGACAAGGTGGATGAGCGCGGCTGTTACGTGGTCGATACCACCTGCGGCGACGTAATGAAAGTCTGGCGGCGGGTGCGCGGCTATGCGAAAGACGGCATCACCTCGATCATCCACGGCAAATCCAATCATGAAGAAACTCGCGCCACCGCCTCGCGGGCGCTCGGCGAGAACGGTGATGGTAAATATCTCATTGTCCTGACATTGGCGGATGTGGATTTCGTCTGTGACTATATTCGGCATGGTGGCGACCGGGATGGTTTCATGCAACGCTTCGAGGGTGAATACTCACCTGGCTTTGATCCGGAGCTTCATCTGCGGCAGGTCGGCATCGCGAATCAAACGACGATGTTGAAAAGCGAGACCGAGGAAATCCAACGCCGCTTCCGACAGGCCATCATTGACCGCGACGGCGACGATGCATCATTTCAAATGTTCGACACCATTTGCGGGGCCACCCAGGAACGTCAGGACGCGCTGTTTGACATGCTCCGCAAGCCGATGGATTTGCTGTTCGTGGTCGGCGGATACAACAGTTCCAACACCGCCCATTTGGTAGAAATCGCGGAGTCCGAGTTGCCCACGTTTTTCATCCGCGATTCAGGTTGTATCAAGTCGCTGGAGGAAATCGTTCATTATGATTTGCACCACCGCGAGGAGAAGACCTCGGATTACTCACGGTTGTTTGCCCAGGACCGTCCGGTCACGGTGGGAATCACGGCGGGGGCCTCATGCCCTAACAATCTAATTGAAGAGACCTTGGTGAAAATTTTTGAACTCCGGGGCATTGATCGGGAGACTCTCACGGGAGCTTGATGAATCCAGCTCCTGATTTGAAGATTACTGTCGTAGATGAGTTGATTATTTCGGCGTGTTAGGCATTGCAGCCAATGATTGTTCGAAGAGCTGGATCTGTTTCATTGCGCCCGCGAAGTCCCAAAAGCGAATGTGGCCATCTTCGCAACCGGCGACGAGATCCCCGCCTCCGGGAAGTTGGACGAGACCATAGACGTCGCCGGGGCAGCCCGTAAAATTGCCGCGATGACGACCGCTCTCGGGGTTCCACACGCTGATATTTTCAGATGAAAAGAATGAGGGCAACTTGGTCGCCGCCAAGATATAATGGCCGTCTCCAGACCACTGCGGGAATCCGAACTTTTCGCATCCGGCTTCCTTATTGCGGAGTTCGTGGACGAGTTGTCCCGTGTCAGTCATGAAGAGCCGGAGCCGAGGATGAGAGTAGCCATCCGGGTCGGCGGTCGCAACGACGACCTGTGTCTGATCTGGCGAAAAGGCAGCGGCAGTTAGGGTAACATTTTTGTCCAATTCGATCTCCGCTTTGCGTTTGGCGTCCCAGAGAGATATGGCACCTGATTTCGTGAGAATCACGGCTCGTTGCCATGAAATCGCAGGGAGCCATTGGGTGGCGTGTTGGGGAATCTCGGGCGGTGCCTCAACTACTTTCCAGGTGCGTGTATCGAACACACTAAGGGTGGAATAACCGCTGCGCAGAACCAGATGCAAGCCGTCGGGTGAGAAGTGTGGATCGAAGAGGGGTGTCGGCTTGAGATTTTGAACAGGTTTCCAATGCCGGGTTTCAACAATCTGGCAGGTGCCGGATTCGATCATGGCGGACAACTTACCGTCCGGACTGAAGGCAACTGAGGTCAGAGATAATCCGGACGGGCGCGTATCTCCAAGTGTTTCAAGCGAAGTCGAATCCCAAAATTGAAGCGTTCTAGCAGAGGCAAAGAGGAGTCGCTCGGCATCGGGGGAAAGCGCAAGAAAACCATTGAGTTCACCCGGACCTGCGTCGATCTCACTGTGCGGGGTGAACGATGGCACCCAGGAACCAAACCCGCAGCCGCTCAGACGAAGAAGTTCAGCAACCCCATCGGAAAGTTTGGCGCGGTCATAAACGCGGGTGCTATCCAGAGTTTGGATCAGCAGTCGCCTCCCGGCAGCGGGTAAACGACCGGTGTCGGCGGGCAAGCTGGCGGCGAGTCTTTTGAGCTGGAGCAACGGTTGCTCCGCAATTTTGTTGCCTCCTCCGCCACTAACGGCACGAATGGTAATTGTCTCCGTCCGGACCCTGCCGTCGGCTAGGACAGTTGAGCTATACACGATACCTTGTTGGCGATCGGTGTCCGATTCGCCCTCAATAACCGTTACCACGAGGGCAACGCCATCGAGTGACCGCGGCTTGTTTCCAGACACCCAAGCGTCGTAGGCATTACGATCCTCGTTGGGAGAGGCCCTAACCGCTAGAGTGAAGGCGAGGAACAATGGGACAACTTTTGCCATCATCTGTCTCAGTGTGGATCGTGTTTGGTCTGCCATGATTTTGCCTCCTCATCTCCCAATTCCGCCGCTTGCCTGAACATCGCCAACATTTCTTTCTGATACCATGCCCGGATCTTGGGGTCCTTTTGATCTAGCAAATCTTCGGCATACAATATTCCTAAACGAGTCATTGCAGCGGCACTTCCGGCATTTGCTGCGTTGCGAAACCAACGCTTGGCTGTTTGCCTGTCCCGCGCAGGTCCCCAAGCCCTGTCAAACATCAAGCCCAGTGTGAACATCGCCGGTACAGCCTCGCGGTCCGCAGCATAGATCAGATAGCCGCCGATGCGCCGCAATTGTCTCCGGGCCTTTTCAGCGAGAGCCGAGTTTGGCTGAGAGTCTCGGAGACGTCCCAGGATTTCAACAGCCCGTTGCCAATCACCCGCTGTTGCGGCGAGACATCCGAGATTCAACTGGATCGTTGCATTACCCGGATTTGCTTGCAGAAGCGGTTCAAGGCCCGTCCGGGCGGCAGCGAGTTCTCCATCCCTGCGGAACCGGGTGACAATTTCATCATTGCCTTCCATTTCTTCGGAAAAAATCAGGCGCAGCAACTCAGGACTCGGGGGGGATTTGGCAATCATTCCGCTGAGGCGTTGTTCGCTAAGCTTCACTCCCTTGATCTCGATTCTGCCATCCCAGATCGTGTCGATTCCACCCTCTGGAAAAGTATCGAACCAGCGCGATCGGACTACTGCGCGCGGGTTGGAGGTGAATATGAAGTCTGCCATAGTTACGTCCACCGGCACATCGACATCATAGGCCCACCACCTGATTTTTTTTCCCCAAGTCATGGGGCCCACCGGAATTGTCTTATCTCCAGCCCGAATCGACACGTCAAACCCCATTGCTACCGGCGGATGATCGACTTGGATCATCACCTCGACCAAAGTCTTGTCCCGCGAGTCACGCACGGCCTGAATATGCAGCGACTTCTCCACCAACAGCCGTAGGGCGTCACCCGTCGGCGGCACTGATGTGGCCGGCTCGGCCCCGTCGCCTGAAACCGTTAGCAATAACAACAGACCACAAGCCAGTCGCTCCCAGTTATTTACCAATATTTTCACTTTGGGTTGGAACCTGCCATGACAGCAAGTCGTTACTTTGTCAAATAATGCTTTAGGTATATTTGATGAATGCGGTATAGACCTCGGGTGGGATGTCCAGCAGGCTGTAGTCTTTGGAAGAAACGAACAACAGACTTTGCTTGCCCTTGCCCAGCAGCTCGTTATCCGAACCGAAAATCTGGTGCTCCAGCGTGCAAAACTTGCGATTAAACTCCGCGACCTTGATTTTCACCGTGATGGTGTCGAACTCACGAGACTCGCGGACGAACTTATGCTCGTACGAGCGGGTGAGGATGTAAAACTTCGTCGTCTTGAGATCAAAATCCGGCATTGCGGTGTTGAAAAACAACTCGCGGGTTTTTCCGACATACATGCCATACATGCCGAAGTAAACGTTACCTACGGAATTCGTGTCCGCGTAGGTGGCGATCATTGAATAGACAAACCATTTTCCCTCGAAATGCCCTGCCAAAGCATGATGATCCTGCGGTGCGCTGACATCCATGCCGGTGGCGACGGTGGCGGTTTTCGCGATGGCCTTGAGGGCGGGAATCTCTGACGCTGCCTCCATCACCTCTCCTGCCCGCTCGGTGACGACCCGCAGGAGATCGGTTTTGACAACCAGCCAAATCACATACGCCAAGGGCATGATGGAGCCTAGGATTAAGAGCGAGGTCTGGCCGTTCAGATAGCCGAAGGCAAATATCACCAGACACATGCTCGCCATCGAAAACATCCGGATCTGCGGCAAGGGTTGTTGCGAGTTAGGCACAAAACAACGGGCGATTGCCAAGGCTGCGTAGCCGACGAAAAACGAGGCGTAGAACACCATAAAATACTCAAGTTCCAGTTTCGCCAGAATCCCGATCAGCGTGATCAGCCCGACCACCAAGAACGTCGGAATCGGCGAACCGAGGATTTGCTTGGGAATGAGTGAGATCAGCATATTCTCGCTTTTCTCCACATTTTTTCCGAGGAACCACTTGAGTGCGATGTAGCCGCTATCCAGAGTTGTTAGTGCGCAGATGGCCAGGAACGAAAAGTAGCCCAGTGGCATCAAACTACCGACTGCCGCATGATTCTTGAAGTATTGGGTGACGAGATCATGCGCATATTGGAAACCATCAAGACCTTTGACCGATGTTATTCCATAATCCTTCGTGCTCATCACCCAGAACGCGAGGCAACCATGGAACAGCAGCATCAGAAAAAAGATCGAGCCGCCGAAAAAGTAGCTCGCCCGGACCGAAGTTTTTTCCCGGTGGATCTGGATCGCGCGCTGCCAATGTTGCAGATCCAGCCATGGGCCGACCAACAGTCCGATCAACAGCGGAATTGCATAGCCATAGAAACTCGGCCCGGTCCATTGATCCGGAAACGGCGCGGTCCATTTGAACGGCTCGGGCAGCAGCGGTTTCAGGCCGAAAATGATAGTTGCCACGCAGGCTAGCAGCAGCCCGCCTAACAGCGCATGGCTCACCTTGATTTTCTGAATCCCAGCCTCCTCACCGAACAAACAACCGGCGGCGAGGATCACGAAAACGATCAGGCACAGATAGAGTCCAGAAAGCGCCCACGGCGCGTGGTTCAGCGTCTCTGACATCAGCGGCATGAATAGATATTTCACCAGCGCGAACACTGTCAGTGAGATCGCCACGATCTGATAGATGTAGAGGATTAGGCGGAACGGTCTGGAGAATTTATCGAAAAAAATCGCCAGCGACTCCTGTCCGCCATCATGACTGAGCGCCACTTTCTGCGTGAGAAAACCAAACAACATCAGCCCCAGCGCGTTGGGGATCGCGAACATCAGCAAACCACCCAAGCCGAACATGAAAGTCATCTGCACGCTGAAAAACAGCCCCAGCCCCCACATCCAGGACAAGGCCACCGAATTTCCCCACAGCACCGCGTTCAACCTACGAAAGTTCATGAACGGCCAAAGGAACCCGGAATTGCGGATCGGGCAAGCGGGATTCTTCACGGACTGCCTGCGGGGAGATATTGCAATTTGCCGCTAGGTCCGATGAACTGGGAAAAACTAATGGAAAATTTACTCAAAGCCTGCCTCGCGCTCGCCGCCGGCATGAGTTCCGCCACGGCGGGGGCCGTGGATTGGCTAGAAATCGCCGCCGCCCCGACTGCGTGGGCTAACGCTCTCGGGGTCGCTAACAAGCAGCGTGTGGCCTTGGTCCTCGATGCCCCGGCGCAAACCCAGTTGCGGGGCTTCATGCCGCCCATGCCCTTGGTTTCCGCAAGGTCTGAAAATGAGCTTCATGCCCAAGTCAGCGATTTTTTCAAAACCGCCGCCCCGGAAGTGGCTCTAAAAATCGACTGGCTCGCGACGGATGGCCCGGTCGCGAATTTCAAGCGCTCTATCAATTTTGGCCACGGCCTCGCCCGCAGCACCTATCGGATCGGGGAAACCACCATCACCCGCACCGTGGTCGCCGCCAGAGAGGACGACACCGTGCTCATCCATTTCCTCGCGGACAAACCGGGCGCGCTATCGTTCCGCGTAAGCCTTAGTGCGCCCGTGACTGCCAGCGTCCGCATCGAGAACCGGCGGCAATTGATCCTCACGCCGCCCGCCGCTGCCGCCGCCAGCCTCGCGGCCCACGTCTGGGTCCTGCCCTTCGAGTCCGAGGTCACGCCCGAGGGCCAATCCATCACCGTGCGAGGCGAGGGTGAGGCCCTGATTCTCTGGAATTTCGGCCCCGCAAACGCCACCACCGACGCACTAACAGATCCTTGGTTGAAACTCGGACAACGCTACGATCCCGGTCATTTCCCGCCTGCTCCGACCCGGATCTGGCAAGGCATTCTGGAAACTCAGTGCAAATCCGCCGCAATTTCGCCTTGAGACGCCGGATTTCATGGAGACACTCCCCTTCCCCGCCGCAGGATTTCCATTGATGGCGTCGGCTTCACCCACTTAACTCCCGCGCACCTGTAAGGGCACCCCTACCATTTCATGATTGAAAACCTTCGCAAATATTCCGGCCTGATGATTGTGATCTTCGTGATCCTATTCATCAGTTTCTTCTTTCTCGGCCGGGGTAACATGGGCAATTACAGTTCCGGCAGGCCGATGTTAAAAATCGCCGGTCGCACTTACAGCGACACGGAATACCACTCACTCGGCAGCGGCCCGCTTGAACTGGCATCCACGCTCGCCAGCTCGGGTGAATACAGCATCTATCCGTTTCTCGGGATGCTCACTTCCGGCGCGACTTCCCGCGAGGAAGGCCCGGAAAAATTCTTCATCGGTCGCATGATTCTCCGCGACGCGAAGGATGAATTCGGCATCCACCCGGGCGAGGAGGAAATTTCCGCCTACCTCCGCACCCTGCGTCCATTCATGGGACCGGACAAGAACTTCAACCCGGAAAAATTCCGCGAATTCATCGACAAGGGCATGGGGCGCCTCGGCCTCACCGAGAAGGACCTCCGCGAACTCGCGTCCGATGTCCTCGCCTTCAAAAAACTCACTTCCATTGTTGGCTCCGGCCTCAACGTGAGCCGCGATGCCGTCACCACCGGCCTAGCCTTGGAAAACCAACAGATCAGTGGCGAGATTGCCAAGCTCGACCTCACCCCCTTCGAGGACAAAATCCAACCGACCGAGGAGGAAATTAAAAAATACTGGGAGCTGATCTCCGACTCCTTCACCACCGAACCCCGCCGCAAGTTCAGCTACCTCGTCGTCACGCCGGTGATGCCTGCGGAAGCGAAAGTCGATGACGTTCCCGAGTCGATCGCCGATGCCGCCGCCAGCGACGACGTGAAAAAAGCCGCCGCCAAGAAAAAGGCCGACGAGAAAGCCAAACTCGCCGCTGTCGCCGCCGAAAACCGCCGCGCGAAACAACTCGAGGTCGATGCCAAGGTCGATGACTTCCTTTTCAAACTCGAAGAACAAAAAGGTGCCGGTCTGGAAGAACTCGCCAAGGCCAACGCATGGGAAGTGAAAACCTCCGAATTGTTCCCTCGCTCCGCACCGCCCAAGGATCTCGAACTCAGCCTCCGCGCCTCCAGCCGCGGTGGCAAGTTGATCGATCAACTCTTCACCATCAAGGAAACCTCCGATCCCTTCTCGAAAATCTCCGGAGCCATCGCTGTCGGGGAAAACCAGTGGGTCATCGCCCGCCTCGATGGGGAGGAAAAATCCCGGACCAAAAAATACGAGGAAGCGCGCGATGACGCCCGCGCCCAATTCATTGCCGAAAAAGCCGCCGAAGCCATGAAGTCCGGCGCCAACGAGGATGTGACCAAGCTCAAAACCCTGCTCGCCGCCGGCAAGTCCTTCGCGGATGCTGCCAAGGAAATCGGCATCCCAGCGACGACGACCTTTTCCGCCATCACCAGCGCCTACCGCCCAGACGGTGCCAAGGAGCCGCAAAATCTTTTCGAGGCCACCCGCAATGTCGATCCCGGTGCCATGGCCGAGGTCATCACGGAATCCGACCGCGCCTTCATCATCCACGTCGCCAAGCGCGAGGTGGTGAAAGAGGCCAACGCCGCCGCCCGCATCGACACCGAGGTTACCTCCCGTTCCAAGACTAACGAAACCACTGCCTTCACCTCGTGGCTCGCCACCCGCACCGAGGCCGCCAAGGTCGAGCAACTCTACAAGCGCTAAAAGCAGCGGCGCCCCCCCCAGCGCCGCGTCATCTTTAGTTCCAAAAGATGTCCACAAACGACGATCTGATAGCCATCTTTGACGATGCGAACGGCCACCTTGCTGTCGGTGAGTTCGAGGAAGCCATCGCCCTCTATCGGCGCTGCGTCGCCCTCGATCCCGCGTTTTTCGATGGCTGGCACGCCCTCGGCATGGCCCTCCTGAAAACCGGCCAGCTCAAGGAAGCCATCGGCTGTGGCCTCCAGTCTATTAGCCTTCAGCCCAACGACCTGCTAGCTTGGACTAGTCTCTCCCAGATGTATGTCCGCGACGGCAACATCCCCGAAGCCGAAGCAGCCAAAGGCAATGCCCGCATTCTCTCGCTGGGCGGTAAAGTGGTGAAGTGAGGCGGGCGAAACCAATTAAACTGATTTCACACTTCCCCCGGCGGAAATCCGGCTTTTAACTCGCCGCATGTCCGCGCGAATCACCCTCAAGCCCAAAATCCAGTTAGGCGTCGTGCCTACCCATCTCAAGTTCGTCGGCGGCTTGGTCCCGGATGAAAACGGCAAATTCCCCCGCGATGCGAATGGCGAACTGCGGATCGTTACCGGGATGCGGGAACTCTGTGCGGCATCCCCGGTGAGGATGACCATCGTGCAAGTCCCGTTCTTCGCCTCGGCAGACGCGGGCGAGGTCGCGGAAATGATCGACGGCCTCAAGGCACTGGACTTGGAAATCCACTTCATCATGATGGTCGGCGGTGCGAACCCGATGAACCCGGCGGACGAGGACGCGGTGGTCGCGCAACTGGTGACCAGTATGCGCGCGGCGATAACCCATGGCGTCCGCCACGTTTCCTCCACCTCCATCGAGGAGTGGATGAGCAGCGACACCCGCCGCGACGGCGCAGACTTGGACGCGGCGATCGAGCAGAACGTGAAGGTCCACCTCCGCGCCTATCAGGAAGCCGGGATCGCGGGTTCGTGCGTGGAGCACTGGCACATCGAGTTTCTCCGGCCCGGCGAGTTTAAGACATTCACGAACGTTGAGCGGGGCTGGGCCTTCGTCAGCGCGGCGAACAGGGCACTTGGGAAAAAATTCTTTAAGCTGCTCGTAGATGCGGCGCACTGCGGTGACTCCGGCCTGACCCTCGCGGAAAACGAGGCGCTCATCGCCCGCATCGGCGCGGCTGGCGAGTTCGGGATTTTCCACGCCTCGGCGAAAACGACCCGCGGCTGCCTCTCCACAGACGACGGCTGGATCGGCGCACTACTCGCCGCCGCCGCCAAAACGGGCGAACTGCAGCACGTATTTGTCGAGCTTTTCGACCATGAGGACGCCGCACTGGCGCAACTCCGCGAGCTGGAGCCCGGCCATGGCATCGATACCCGCGACGGCCGCAGCTACACGGAGACGACGGCGGACGGCTTGGAATGCATCGCCCGCCGTCTCAACAATCTGATGGCCCGTGGGATTCTCAAAGCCTGACCTGTCATGCCCCTAGTCCACGGCGAACCGTCTTATCAGTTGACGACCCCCGAGGTCGCGCTGGCCATCACCGCGCGTGGCGGCCACCTCGCACCGGTGGTTTTCCATCTGCCAGGACGCGACGTGTCGCCTTACGCGCTAGCACCTTGGGAACCTACGGAGTTTCCTGACATCCCGCCGCTGCTCTCGGTCCTGCGCGGGGATTTCTTCTGCCTGCCCTTCGGCGGACAAGTGGATGGTCCCCCTCACGGTGACCCGGCGAATGCGGAGTGGACGCTGGTTTCTGCCACGGACCTGGCGGGTTGTTTCATGCTAGACGCGGCGGACTCCGGGGCGCGGGTGGAAAAGACCATCGCCACCCGGCCCGGCCACCATGCGATCTATGCCGAGTACCGCATTTCTAAGCTGGACGGCGATTTCAACTATGGGAACCACCCAATCCTCGATCTCTCGGGCCTGCTAGAAGGCAGCGGGCGGATCACGACGAGTCCGTTCAAATGGGCCTCGGTGTACGATGGGGTTTTTTCAAATCCCGCTGCGGGCGAAACTCAGGCACTCGCGCAGGGTACACTTTTCACCGATCTGCGGGAAGTGCCGCTCGCCGCTGGTGGCACGACGGATCTCACCCGCTATCCCCTCCGCGTGGGCTATGATGACCTCGTGATGATGGCGAACGTCCCGGCCACACCCGCCCAGCCCTTCGCTTGGTCCGCCGCCGTCCTCGATGGTTATGTGTGGTTTGCCCTCAAAAATCCCAGCGATTTCCCGGCCACGCTGTTGTGGTTCTCTAACGGTGGCCGCAGCGCCGCGCCCTGGCACGGCAAGCATCTCGGGCGCATCGGGATTGAGGAGGTTTGCTCGCATTTCCATAACGGTGTCGCCCTCTCCCGGCTAAATCCGTTAGCGTCCCACAACATCCCCAGCACTCGGCATTTCTCCCCGGATGAAACTGTCACCCTGCGCACACTCCAAGCCGTCGCCCTCGTGCCGGCAGGCTTCGGCGCGGTCAGCCAGATCCTCCCGGATGGCGAAAATGCAGTCACCCTCCACGACGAGTCCGGCACGCAAATCCGGGTGCCGCTCGATTGGAGATTTATAATCTAACTGCATAGCACGCTGTAATTTTTCCACTCCAAACACGTAATCGAAAATTCGAAATTCCCTATGAGCCAACCCCTGACGACGAACGATCTCTACACCACCACAACGAACCTCAAAGCGCTGATCGACGGGCATCTCGAAGACACCGGCGGGTTGCTGCGGCTCTCGCCCACCTGGGTTCCCCGCTCGTTCCTGCAACCCGGCCTGCGCATCAAGTTGCACCCGGACGACACCTACGCCTACGGCCTGAACCGCGGCGGCATCGATGAGCGCTGGTTCGGCTCGACAACCGTGACCGCTAACGAGGGCCGAGCTGAGGATGAGGGGCTGTCGTATGTTGTCGTCGGCCGGGAGCGTTTCACCCTACGCGACGCCATCGCCGAGTCCGGCGCGGCGATCATTGGCAAGACGCTGTGGGATAAATATGGCAAGTGGCCAGTTTACTCGAAGTTTTTTGATAACATGGGGCCGATCCCGCACCACATGCACCAAAGTGCGGAACAGGCGGCATTGGTCGGCCAGGAAGGCAAACCAGAGAGTTATTATTTCCCACCGCAACACAACAATGTTGGCAACAATTTCCCCTACACCTTCATGGGCTTCGAACCCGGCACGACCCGCGCCCAGGTCCGCAAGTGCATTGAAAATTGGAACAAGGGCGAAAACGGTATCCTCGATCTATCCAAAGCCTATCGCCTGAAACCCGGTACCGGCTGGCTGATCGACCCCTGCATCCTCCATGCCCCCGGTTCGCTCTGCACCTACGAACCGCAGTGGGGCTCGGACGTTTTCGGGATGTATCAGAATCTGGTCGAAGGCCGCGAGGTACCGTGGTCGCTGCTCGTCAAGGACATGCCCGCCGACAAGCATCAGGACATCGACTTTATCATCGACCAGTTGGACTGGGAGAAAAACGTCGATCCAAATTTCAAGGACAACCACTATTTGGAACCCGTCACCGCCAGTAAAGGCGAGGGCTACCACGACAAGTGGATCGTCTATGGAAAAGTGGATGGCTTTCAGTTTTTCACCGCCAAGGAAATCACCATTGCGCCCGGAGCCACAACCACCATCAAGGACAACGGCGCTTACTCACTCACCGTCGTCCAAGGCGAGGGCTTTGCGAACCAGCTCCGCCTGAACTGCCCGAAACTCCTGCGCTTCAACGAACTCGCCAACGACGAATTCTTCTGCACCGAAACCGCAGCAAAACAAGGCGTCACCTTCAAGAACACCTCACTTACAGAGCCGCTCGTGGCGCTGAGATACTTCGGTCCCGAGGTGAACCCGGACGCCCCAGCGATGGGAGCCTACAAGAACCAATAGGTCATATAAAACCTCTACGACCTATCTTTTACTATCAACTATCAACTCCCAACCATCAACTCCCTATGAAACTACACAACGCCATGTGGCCCGGTCTGGTCGGCAAAGAACCCGGCACCGACCATCCGCCAATCTCGCTTGAACACATGCTCGAACTCACCGCCGCCGCCGAGGTGAACGGTCGCAAATTTGACGGCGTGGACTATTTCCTATTCCACCCCCACACCGATCCCGACGCCTCGGAATCCGAGATCCGCAAAATCGCCGATCTCATCGCCAGCCATGATCTCAAGGTCGGCTCACTGGTTGCCCCGATCTGGCCCGGCACCGTGGGCGACGCCGCCATGGGCGACGCGGAAGCACGGCGGAAATTCGTGCTCGCAGTCGAAAAAGCCTGCCGCATCGCGAAAATTTTCAACGAACACGGCGTGCGTGAATACGGCGTCATCCGCATCGACTCTGCCAGCTCCGTGGCGGATTGGGCCAAGGATCCCGCCGGTAACACACAAAGAATCGTAGAAACCTTCCGCGAGGCCGGCAAGGTCGCCGAGCAATACGGCGAACGCCTCGCCGCCGAAGGCGAGATCTGCTGGGGCGGGATGCACTCATGGAAAGCCATCCTGGAAACCCTCGAGGCCGTTGGAATGCCGAAAACCGTCGGCTTCCAAGCCGACCTCGCCCACACCTATCTCTATCTGCTAGGCTACAATGCACCCGAGGCAGCGCTGCTCAAGGAAGGCTACAGTGAGGATGAATTCTGGGCCGCTTACAAGACCATGACCGACGCACTCCGCCCATGGACCATCGACTTCCATGTCGCGCAAAACGACGGCTCGGTCCACGGCACCGGCTCCCACGACAAGACGGGTCGCCACTGCCTCGCCGACGATCCGAACGGCAAGCTCGACATCGCCCGCGCCTCCACCTACTGGCTTAAGGACGCCGCCTCCCGTGGCATGAAACACATCTGTTGGGACGGTTGCATGTTCTCCAACGATGTCCTCGAAACCCCGTCCACCTGGCAACACATTCTCCAAGCGATGATCGCCGTGGACGATGCCATCTAACGGAACACGAGATTTATCCCGCCCTTATTCATTCATTTATCTACTCCATTCATGAAAAAACCAATCCGCATCGGCCTCATCGGTTACGGCTTTATGGGCCGCACCCATTCGAACGCCTACTCCCAACTCGCCCATTTCTTCGATACCGATCATTACCCAGTCCGCCAGGCGGTCTGCGGTCGCGACGAGGAAAAAGTCAAAGCCTTCGCCGAAAAGTGGGGCTATGCATCCTATGAAACCGACTGGCGCGAACTCGTAAAACGCGAGGACATTGATGCCATCGACATCTGCACCCCCAACAATTCCCATGCCGAGATCGCCCTCGCCTGCATCGCTAACGGCAAGATGATCCTCTGCGAAAAACCGCTCGCCCTCAACGGCGAGGAAGGCGAGGCGATGGTCGCCGCTGTCGAGAAATCCGGCCTGCCGAATCTCGTTTGGTATAACTATCGGTTTCTCCCTGCCGTCACCCACGCGAAGAACATCGTCGATGCCGGGGAACTGGGCCGCATCTTCCACTACCGCGCGAATTTCCTCCAAGACTGGACGATTTCCGAGGAACTCCCGCAAGGCGGTGCCGGCCTCTGGCGTCTCGATGCCGCCGCCGCTGGCTCCGGTGTCACCGGGGATTTATTAGCCCACTGTATCGACACCGCCCGCTGGATCAATGGCGACATCGTTTCCGTTAGTGCCATGACGGAAACCTTTATCAAGGAGCGCGTCCACACTGCGACCGGTGAGAAACAGCCCGTCACCATCGACGACGCCTGCGCTTTCCTCGCCCGTTTCGAGAACGGTTCACTGGCGATCTTCGAGTCCACCCGTTATGCCCGTGGCCACAAGGCGCTTTATACCTTCGAAATCAATGGTGAGAAAAAATCCCTCTCTTGGGATCTGCATGATCTCAACAAGCTCGCCTATTTCGACCACGGCGTCCCCAGCGACCGTCGCGGCTGGAGCAGCATCCATTGTTCCGACGGCGATCACCCGTATGCGGGGAACTGGTGGGTCCCCGGACTTTGCCTCGGCTACGAGCATTCCTTCACCCACGAGCTGGCCGAGTTTTTTAAATCACTCGACGATCCAAGCGCCGAAAAGCGCTACCCCGATTTCCGCCACGCGCTCGGCACCCAATACGTCTGCGATGCCGTCTTGGAATCCGCCAAAACAAAGCAATGGGTGGACGTGAAAAAATCTTGAGAAACTCCTACCCGCCACTCCTCCGCACTGACCCTGCGGAGGAGTTTTAGCGTAAGGATAGATGCCGGATGCAATGCTGCGACCAAGTTTCCAAGCGGTCGAACCATTCACCATTTAAATCTGCTAGCGGCGTGAACCCCAGATCCGCTAGCGCATCCTCCCGCGAGGCGACTGCCTCCGATTTCAAGTCCACCAGATGGACGATGCCGAGGTGGACTTGGCCGACGGGATTCGACTCATCATTGAGCAAGGCGATGATCCGATGCTCATGCTCCTCGGGAAGATCCAGCTCCTCCTCGATTTCACGCGTCACCGCCGCATGATAGGCGTCCGCCCCGATGCGTCCGCCGCCGGTATCCACCGGGTTCACATGGCCACCAACGCCGACGGAAATCTTCGCATGCAAACGGCTTTCCCCGCCGGATTTGCCACGGGTGTAATGCAGAATCCTGTCGCCGCAGCGGAAAATACAATACGGTATCAACTGCTTGTGCGAGGGGTCCATTTCCGCTGCCGCGCGGTCCATGAAAAAGTGATTCGCGGGATCTAGCAGGCAGGCGACTGCGGCATCAAGTCCGTCCGTCCGAATACCTTCAAACGAACCAATGCGATCCAACACCGCGCGCGGCACCACCAACACCTCTTCTCCAGCATACTTCGACATGCCGCGATGATAGACTCCCGCGCAGCGCCGCCAAGCCCGCAGTGAGCTACAGCGGAAACCATCGTCTGCGCGGCACCCCGGTTCATCGCCAAGCGCCTGATTCCCGGTCAGGAAAACGCTTTCGCGCCAGCCTACGCGCCATGGATGGTGGCCAACCTAACAATTTCACAGCCAGTCTCCGAAACTTGGGACAACGTCCTGCGCGATTCGCGTTCGCTCGGCTACGTCGTCGCCACCCATCAGAGCCTGCGACCAGATAGTGGGCCGACCGTGCTCACCTACTATCAGCCGCTCGATCACCTCCCGCCCGCGGCAGCCCGCAAAGAAGCCCTAGCAAAATCCTACGACGCTTGGTGCCGGGAAATCCTCGCCGATCTATCTGGTCCGCATCCGGATTTGCAGACCAACCTCACCCACCTCGACGTCTGGCTCTGAGGCCACGCGATGGCGCTTCCCGTTCCCGGCCGCATCCATGGTGCGGAACGCGCCGCGATGAGCCGACCGTTGGGAAAAATCCACTTCGCCCACTCGGACATGAGCGGCCTTTCCCTTTTCGAAGAAGCCTGCCACTGGGGCCACCAAGCTGCCCGCGCCATTCTCGCCTGATCCATTTCATGACACTCGCTTGGCACACTCTGATAGATTTCCACGACTGTGATCCCGCAAGGCTCGCCGACGCGAATGGCATTCGGCAAACCCTCATCATCTCACAGCTCGCCCGCTGGCTCCTGACCGAAGCGCGCCACGTCCAGGAGCACGAACGTGGAGGATGATCCGGGTGCAGCCACGATTTGTCGGAGCACTCAGAAGGGTTCACTTCGTGGGGAATCTCAGAGTTCCAGCACCTGGTCTTTGTAAACTCCGGCGGCTACGGTCTTACGCTCGGTGGCGGGGTTTTTGATTTCCACGGTGCCTGCGAGCACCACGCGGTCCGCGAAATGGATAGGACCGGAGATTTTCAGCGATTCGCAGTCGAGCAGGCTTGGGACTCCGAGCGGGGCGAGTTGATCGACGAGCTTGTAATCGTCTGAGAGAACAATGTTAGGTGGCACGCCATTGCGCGATGCGGCGAGGCGGACCTGGCCGTCATCGAGCACCTCGTAGGCGTCCGAGCGCAGGGCGAGTAGATCTGCGGTGGTCTTCACCGGGGCGAAGCGGCTGCGCGGCACGTCCAGCGCGGCGGCTCCCGCGAAGCACTCAATGGCTGCGCCCATGGCGATTTCTAACTGGATGACCGCGGGCGATTGCTTGTCGCGGGGATCGACGGTTTTGTTGTTGCGGATCATCGGCAGGGGCAGGACGCCGGAGTCGGCGGCAAGTTGCTCCTTCAGCAGATCCAAGCGCAACCACAGGCTGTTGGTGTTGAAATAGCGGTGGCGGTCGATGTCTTGGAATTGTTCGACATCGGCGTCTGGACATTGTGCCACCTCGCGCAGCAGGAGACGACCATCGGCTTTCCTAACAGCGAGGTGACCACCCTTGCGATCTGCGGCGGTGCGGCGGGTGACCTCCATCAGAAATGGCGCACCGGAATCCGCAAAATGGCGGAGGATGGCGGGATCGAGGATGGCCCCGAGATTGTCGGAGTTTGAGACAAAGGCATAGCGCACGCCCTCCGCGAGGAGGCGGTCCAGCCAGCCGCTGCCGACCAGCGCCGGATAGAGATCGCCATGGCCGGGCGGGCACCATTCGTGATCCGGGTCCGCAGACCAAGCCACCGGGGCGAGAGTCGCGGCGTCGATCTTGGGGATCTGGTTTTGCATGAGTTCCACCTCGTTCGCATCCGCCAGTCCTTGCGCCCGGTATTTTTCCAAGTGCGCCAGCGTTTCCGCACTGGTGCTGAAGCTGTTCATCAGGAGTAGTCTAACGTTCGCGCCGCTGGATTTCCGCAGGTCGAGAATCTGCCGAACCATGAGGTCGAGGAAATTGACCCCGGGGCGGACGGAGAGCAGGCTTTTCGGCCCTTGCAAGCCCATGCCGGTGCCAAGTCCGCCATTGAGCTTGATGACGACGGCTTGAGCTAACAGCGCGTTATCCGAGGCGTCCGCCGGGGCGATGGTGGCGGCGGACGCAAGACCGGGTGCCGGGGTGATGCATTCTTCCGGGATCATCCCGGTTTCGTTGCGCAGTAGCGCCTCGTAGTTCCGGCGGAAGGCGCGGATGGCGGCATCGCCCATCCCTGCGGCGGTCATTTTGTTTTCGAAAGCGGTGAAATTTCCCATGATTTGAAGAGTGAGTTCGAGACAAAGCTGAACAGGAATTTCCCGGCGGTCACGCGAAAACGTCAGTTGGGGGGCGACTGAAAATGGTGGGCGGTGGCGTGCGCATGAGTCCACGCCTGGCCTGCTGGTGAGCGGTTTGATCCTAAATCCGCAGTTTGAGAGAAGATTTTAACCGCAGAGGCGCAGAGATCGCAAAGGGACGCAGAGCTGGGCTTGTGTTTGAATGGTTGTGAAAGGAATTTTTTAAAGTCTCTTTGATACAAGACTGGAAGCTTGAATAACAAATAACAACGAATGGCCGGTCAGCCGCCGTAGCGCGAGGGCGCACTACGGAACACGCGAGGGCGCGTGTGCTCCCCGTTGGACGGTCCACCACTTTCAGTTACAATCCGTCAGTTCGAGGGCGGTGCGGACTTGAGGGACTCCCGCAGATTTTTCTCAGACTCTGCATTCCAGTAGCCGCAGTCGAGTTGGAGAAACACGCTGGTGTAGGGGAGTGTTAGTTTGGTTTTCAAGACAAGGACGTGGAAGGTTTTCCCGGCCTCGTCGAGCTTCGCGATGATCTGCTCGTGGGGTAGGGATGCCACCTTCCGATCTGCTAGAATGGCGGTCAATTCCGTGCGATAGGCGGTGATGCCCTTGGCGTCCTGCTCAGAAATGTGCGGGAGTTCGGCATCCGTATAGACGATCGGCCGGACGTGGGTGGTCTTGGCGAGGGCAGCGAAGACCGCCTTAACGACTTCCGTCTGGCCCGCGCCGGTGGCAATGGTTTCCACGCCGGGACTGACCTGCCACGGGTAGGCGGAATCGACGATGACGATCCAGTTGCGGTGGCCTAACAGCGGGAGTTTTTCGGTGAGTTGTTTTTGCCATGGTGTTTCTGCGGCGGCGCAGGGCAACAGCGAGGCACAGGCGAGGGATAGGATGGCGAGTAGGTGGCGGGTTTTCATAATGGTGGTTGGATTAGATAATGATTTGGATTTTCTGGTTAGCGGAAATTTCCGCCTCGGCGGCGAGAGTGATGACGATGCGACGGCCTTGCACCGTCTGGGTGGTGGCGACGGGCGCACCATTGATCGATACCTTGGCGGTCGCGGGTTTCACGTCAGCGGGCAGGGCGAGGGCGAGTGATTTCAGACGCAGGGAACCCCAGGCGAGGGTGATCTCCGCACTCAATTTCCCGTGATCAGTTTGTTGGGCGAAGCTCCCCCACCCTGCTGCGGTGGTGAAGGGGGCGCGGAAATTTTCTGGAGAAAGCTTCGGCGCGAAACCGAGATGGCCATGCGGGCCATGATGCTCGAAACCACAAGCGGCTAGAAAAACCCCGTAGCTGGCCATCGAGCGGGCATAGTGGTCGCCGCACTCGATCTCGTTCCACGGATTCCGGCGTGAGGCATGATAGCGGTCATGCACCGCGCGCGTCACCGCGAGTCCCTCCATCACCATGCCCTCCCAGATCATGTGGCCGGCGACTTGATACTCGAAGCCGTTCATGCACTCGTTGAAATAGCCGGCGGCCCAATTTGGTCCCTTGCCAGCGGCTCGGGCGTAGTCCCAGTCGGTGCGTGGGAATGAGCACATCAGCAAACCCGCCTCGCCGGGCATGGCATACCAGCGTCCCGGTTTGTTCGCCTCGCGATAGGTTCCGACATCGGGTGAGAAATTGTAACGCCAAAGTGATTTGAGTGCGGATAGAGTTTCTTTTTCCGGCAGCACGCGCGGCAGGCCGACTTGGAATGCCCAACTTTGGCCGAACACTTGGTCGATCTCGCAGCCCGTGCCGGAGTTGATAGAATCCAGATGTTTTGGATCCACCTTGTTGATGAAGTAGTCGCCATCGAAAAGTTGTGAGACCAAGTTTTTCTGACCCACGTCGAAAATCTTCCGGCACTCAGCGGCAAATGTTTTGTCGCCCATTTCGTCCGCCATTTCAGCCGAGCCTAACAGCGCGGCGAGATACAGCCCGCTCAACCAAGCCACCGCGCCGAACCAGTCGGCATCGAGCGTGTTGTGCTGGTTGCTTTCGATGAGGCCATCGCCGTTGCCGTCCTTGGCGATGAGCCATTCGGTCGCACGTTTGATCCCCGGCCAGTTGCGTTTGAGGAACTCGCCATTGGAGCTCATCTGGTGTTCGCGCAGGGCACGGAGGATCGTTCCGGCTTGGGCATCGATCGCCGGAATTTCATTAAATTCGCCACGGAAATAGATCGCGCCGTCCGGCTGCAGGGCCAAACCGAAATCGATTTTCTCGCGGGTGATGCTTTCGAGTTCTGGAAACAAGCGCGCCGCCGCATGGGCGTATTGATAGACGTGACCGCAGGTTCCTTCACAACAGCCGACGCCTTCCCAGCCGTAGAAGCGACCATCGGCGAAGCGAAAACACGTCGAGGTCGCAAGGATCGAAGTGTTGAGCATGGTGCGGTCGAGAAACCAGAACGGCAGCGTCGAGTCATACCAAGTGGCGTGCCACAGCCGGGTATCGTGGGCGAGGCGGTCGAATTGTGCCGCGACATATTGCGCGACGGCATGGGCGGAGGAAAACTTGGTGGCATAGTAGCGGCCTGCATTTGCCAACGGTCCTTTGAGTGAGAGATTCGGGAAATGCCATGTGAGGATGAATGTCACTGTGGCCGATGCGCCGGGGGCGAGCGTGAGTTTGCGGCTGAGCGAGCCGGATAGTTTTTCCGTGAAGGACGCAGTGGCATCAGGGCTCGCCTCACTCGCCGCATCCCCTAACAAGGCTAGTCCCATCGTGCCAATATCCGGTAGTCGTTCCAGCGCCTCACCTTTGCCAGTTTGATCCGTGAAAACAATTTTACCGACGCCGATGTTGCCCCAAGCGCCCATGGCGTCATCGAGAATTTCGAGCCGCGCTTTTTTACCCGCGTAGGCGCGCACATCGAAATGTTGCAGCGTCATCGCGTTGTTATCCTGTCCGCCAATCGTCCGCACCGGCTGACCGTCCACCAACAATGTTAGACCGAAACTGGAGTTGGGTCGTGCCTTGCCACCGCCGATCCAGACCGCGATGAAATTGCGTTCGATGACAAACTCCCGGCTGGTGAGTTTGCCTTTGGCGTTGTCTTTGGGACCAGTCAAATCACCGGGAGCGCTGGCGTGGGAATTCACCACGCGAGCCGAATCACCGCCGACATCGCCCTGATAGGCCGGGATATCCGATTTCTTTACCGGCCCTTTGCCGAATGCCGTGCCCTCCACCGTCCAATTATCGTATGTTTCTCGGTTCCAATCTTCATATACGATATCAGCCCGCGACGAACGCGGTGACACCGGTTTTTCCGCCGAGCAAAGCAGAGTCGTTAGACCCGGTTCGCGCAGGATGCGGTTGCGCAAAATTCCATCCATCGCGCGGTTGTTGATACAGACGGCGTTCTCCAAGTCGCCGGAAATGCTGGCCTCGACGGCCACGGCGGAAGTGTTATGCAAAGTGAACTGTAAAATCGTCGCCGGCAGGCTGGAGTCGTCGGTATTCAGCGGAATGAATGGCGAGAAGGCTTCCAGTTTTACCGCCAGCGGCAGTTTGGTATCGGCGTATTCCACAATGCCCAGCGGGTATTCACCGCGAAACGTGATGTCAACAAATCCTTCACGATCTAACGAGCGGACGTCATCACCCACTTTGACCATGAACTTTTGCGCCAAGGGAGATGATTGCGTGAGTGGCTTCGCATAATGCGGTCCGCTGCTGCCACTACTTCCGCCACGATTGAAAATATCCCAGTGCCAGAGTCCGCCATCGCCGCCAAGATATAACTGGCCCGCACCGATGCCGCCGATTGGCATCCCGACATATTTCAGCTCCTCGCTCCGCAGCACTTGGCGCTCGCCGCGGGCAAACAACGACTTCACCCATGCGTCTGTTAGTTTTTTATCCGACGGCACCAGATGATTGAAATCCGCATGGTCAAAAGGCCCGGCCATCGCAGGCAATCGCAGTCCGGCGAAGGCCAGCGTGCCAAGGCCGAAGGTTCGCATAAAATCACGGCGTTCGATTCGGTTGTGCTCGGCAGGACGGGTTTGGCTGGAATGAGATTCTTGCGACATGGTGAAAAGTGGTTTACCTGATACGGAGATTATACGCCTTCCTGTGCAATGAATTACCCGAGAAATCCCGTGAGCGGACTGGTGGCGCTGGCGTGGTCGAGGACTTCGGGCAGACCGAGTTCGTAAGCCTCGCGACCAGCCTCGACGGCCATTTTAAAAGCAATCGCCATGCGGACAGGATCGCTGGCGATGGCGATGGCGGTGTTGACGAGCACCGCATCGGCCCCGAGTTCCATGGCTTCGGCGGCATGACTTGGGACGCCGAGGCCAGCATCCACGATGACTGGGACGATGGCCTGTGCGATGATGATGCGGATTTGGTCACGGGTGGCGAGGCCGCGATTTGAGCCGATGGGCGCACCTAACGGCATGACGGTGGCAGTGCCGACTTCCTGCAGTCGCTTGGCGAGAACCGGATCGGCGTTGATGTAGGGCAGGACGGTGAAACCCTCTTTGACGAGAATTTCCGCCGCCTTTAGCGTCTCAATCGGGTCGGGCAAGAGGTAGGTCGGATCGGGGTGAATTTCGAGTTTCACCCACTTCGGCAAGCCCGCCGCGGCGGCGAGGCGGGCGAGTCGAACGGCTTCCTCCGCATTCATCGCACCGCTGGTGTTAGGCAGGATCAGGTATTTCTCAGGGTCGATGAATTCGAGGATATTGGCGTAGGGATCACGCTGGCCGCTGAGGTCGGCGCGGCGGAGAGCGACGGTGACAATCTGGGTGCCGCTGGCGGCTAGGGCAGCGCGCATCGACTCGTTAGAAGGAAACTTGCCGGTGCCGAGAAACAACCGTGAACTGAACTCGCGGCCGGCGATGGTGAGGTTGGACATTGAAGAAGTTGAGAGTGGATGGTTGAGAGTTAAGAGTATGGAATATCAGATTGCGGATTTAAGATTGGCTGCCAGCCAGGCCTCGAAGGCGGGGTGATCCTTGAGGTCGTATTGCCAACACCGGAAGCCGAGATCACGGCCAGTGGCGATGTTTTGCGGCAGGTCGTCGATGTAGAGAGTGGCGGCAGGATCGAGACCGTGGGCGGCGATGGCGTATTGGTAGATTTCCGGCTGAGGCTTGATGAAGCCGGTTTCGAAGGAGGCGACGGCAGCGTGAAACAGGATGAACTCCGGGAAATTTCCCGCCAACCACGGCCAGTGGATACTGTTGATGTTGGAGAACAGGATCAGCCGGTGGCCAGCGGCGGCCAGCTCCCTAACACAATCCCACATCGGTTCGTTGGGCGTGAATATGTGCCGCCACGCATGTTCGAATTCGCTCGGCGTGGCCGTGCTGCCGAGCACTTCGAGCGCCCAGGAAATATAAGAATCCTTCTGGATCGCCCCCGTTTCAAACTCATCCTTTCGCTCTAGCAGACGATTCAGCCGCAAGGATGCATCGGGAATCCCGGCAGGCAGTAGCCGGGAAATCGAAGTCTCGAAATCGAAGTCCAGCAGCACGCGGCCGATGTCAAAGAGCAAAGTCATTGGAGAGGTTAGAGTTGATGATTGATGACCAATTAACCAGCGGTGCTCCCCTTCCCCAACTCGACCAGAATATGCTTTGCTGCGGTGATGGCTCCAGAGTTGCGGCCATGGCGAGCGAGGGCGAGTTTCATTGTTCGCCAGGCGGCGGCATGATCCGCGAGGAGGTCGGTGACGTTGCGGGTGAGGGCTTCTGGGGTTTCCGCGAGATGGCCGCCACCGATGATTTCCAGAAGCCGAAGATTACCCTCTTCCTGACCGGGGACAAGGTGGTGGATGAGCATCGGGCAGCAGGCGGCGATGGCTTCGTGGACGGTGGCCCCACCGGCCTTGCCAACGACGAGGTGATGGTTGTTGAGAAATTTCGGCACCCGCCGGGTCCAGCCGATGAGCCGGACACGGCCCGGATAGGCAAGCTGAATTTCCAGTGCCCGCGAGTAAAGTGCGCGCATGTTGCGACCAAGGATGATCGTGAGCTGGACCGACGGCGAGGCATCCAACAAGGCCCGGCTGTGGCGGCGGACGTAGGGCAGTTTTGCCGTAGGGAAATAGAGAATCCGGAATGGCTCGCAGACGTCGTCCGCCGCGATGGGCTGCAATTTCGCGAAATCCGGATGCACGGGGAAGCCAGTATCCACGATTTTCTCACTGGGCAAGCCCGTACGGATCATCGTCTCCCGGGTCGTTGGATCGGTGACTAGCCAGCTCCCACAAGTGGCGCGAAGCCAAGCAGCATTGATCTCAATGGAGTCTGTCACCACGATGAATACCGGCGTTTTTTCCCCAGAAGCCACCAAAATCCGGCTCAGGAAATACGGATAGAGCGGATAGGTGCTGACAATTGCGGTCGGTTGGAATTCCACGATCAGTTTCGCCAGCGCTGCCTCGATCATGCGCAAGATCGGCGAACTCTGGCGGTTGAAATCATAGCGGTCCGTGGAGCGATAAATTCTCGCCCAGAGGCGCGGAAAATTGGTCGTCACATAGCGATAGCCGTAATTCACCAGCGCGGTGACGCGCGGGACGCCAAGCAGGCAGGGGTCGCTCACCTGGGTCACCATCCCCTCGGCACCGAGCGCCAGCGCGAGATTCCGTGCAGCACTGTTGTGCCCTTCGCCAAAAGCGGCGGTGACGATGAGGATGCGCGGTTCGGCGGGCATGACGGTTTCCGCCGCAGATTTAGAGTGAGAGTTGCGTTGCGTCGATGGAGTTTTGCAGCTTTTGTTCCCGCATAGATGGCTCGCGAAGAAAAACGCATTGAACTGAGAACGGTGGATGAGGATGCCGTCGAGTTAAAGACCCCAGTCATCCGGCTCGAAAACGACGCGACCGGATCGCGGGAGAAATCCGTCCGCCTCGGGGCGGCGTTGGAAGTAGGCAAAGTGAGCCACCGTTTGGAAATTCCCAACCGCGAGGACTTTGAGATTCGCACCCATCAACCGGGAATCGAAGCCATCGTCGAAGTCGCCACCCCCGTTCCCGAGGTGCTTGAGGAAGCCTGGGGCAAGCCAGCCAC
Organism: Akkermansiaceae bacterium; assembly: GCA_043758445.1. Classification (GTDB taxonomy): domain Bacteria; phylum Verrucomicrobiota; class Verrucomicrobiia; order Verrucomicrobiales; family Akkermansiaceae; genus Luteolibacter. The sequence continues at coordinate 28,118 of JAYVNM010000094.1, forward strand.
CGACACCAAACGAATCGCCTGGGGCTGGTTCGCTCTCGTTGGGTCAATCCTAGCCGGAGCCGTCATCTGGTCGCTGACCCGGGTGAAAACCGCCGACGCCAGGGCCGCAGAAATACGCACCACCACCGAGTCTGTGATCGGCAGCGACGCGCAGGCCAATCAGGAAGCCGGCAACCTCATCGATCGCATCGACGCCACTACCAAATGTTTTTTTGAAGCCTCCACCATTACCGACCTCGCCCGCTACGTGCGTCAACCGGAGCGCGTGCGTCCGCTGATGGAACGCTATTATGCCACCGTCCCGCTCATCGCAAATCCTCATCTCAAGACCAAACTGCTTCAACCCATTACCATCGCCAACCGGGCGGACCTATGGGTAACCACCGTCGAACTCGCCGATCACAAAAGCCATAACCTCGTCATCGAAATTCTACCTAACGGCGAGGCCCGGATCGACTGGGAGACCTTCGTTTGCTATCAGCCGATGAAATGGGACACCTTCGCGATCCAACGCCCGACCGGCACCTCCTACGACTTCCGCCTTTACATCGAACCCGACAATTTTTTCAGTCACGAATTCACCGACTCCCAGCGCTGGTTCTGCTTCCGCCTGACCGCCTTGGATAGCGATGAAACCCTCTTCGGCTATGCCCCTATCGGTGGCGAGGCCTTCGCCCAAATCACCGCGCTCATCAATCAGAACCACGGTCAAAAGGCCTCCGTGATCCTGCGCGTCAACGTCCCCGCCGGACTCCAGTCCCGAACCGGCGTGGTCATCGAAAAACTCCTCAGCCCCCGCTGGCTTTATCTGGACCCGCCGGAATAGTTGCGGAACCATCTTATTACAGGAAGCCCACAACGCTGATCTTAAGCACCCAGATAAGCGGCCTGGACTTTCGGGTTCGCCTTGAGTTCGGCGGACGGACCTTCGAGCAATATCCTGCCCGATTCCAGCACATAAGCATAAGAGGAAATATCGAGCGCGAGATTCGCATTCTGTTCCACTAATAAAATTGTAAGTCCCTGCTCGCGGTTGATTGCCACGATGCGCTCGAAGATGGATTTTACCAGCAAGGGGGCAATGCCGAGCGATGGCTCGTCGAGCATGAGAAACTTGGGATTTCCTAATAGTGCCCGACCGATAGCCAGCATCTGTTGTTCACCACCGGAGAGCGTCCCGGCGGCCTGGCTTTCACGTTCTTTGAGCCGAGGAAACAGGGTAAATACATACTCCGTCTGCGAGGCGATCCACTTGCGGTCGCGTAGGAGATAGGCTCCCATTTTTAGGTTCTCATGCACCGTTAGATTGGCAAAAACCATGCGGCCCTCAGGGACATGGCATAGCCCTTGAGCAACGATTTTGTCAGCCGCGAGTTTGGAAATATTCTGGCCGTTGTAGATGATCGTGCCGGTGGATTTTACCAACCCAGACAAGGCCCGCAACGTCGTCGATTTCCCCGCGCCGTTGGCACCAATCAACGTGACAATACTCCCCTGAGGCACTTTGAGGGAAATGCCGTGGAGCGCTTTGATAGCACCGTAGGTAACGTAAAGATTTTCGACTTTGAGCATGGAATGGAAGAGTTAAGACATCGCGAATTTTACGAATCTAGCGATTTTGTTGAAGAGTTATCAGTCCGGACGATTCGCTCGTATTCGAGATTACCTGGATTGCCGAAATTCACGAGTAGTCCTACCTGAAACTTGGAAGCTTTGAGATAGTTTTGAAGTTGCGCACGGTGCTCGTCGTTGATTGCTTTGACGGCTTTGATTTCCATGATGATCTTTGCATAGAGTATAAAATCTGGTTCGTATTTTTTGGTGAGGAGCTTGCCCTTGAAATAAATTGGCAATTTAGACTTGGCTTCGAAAGGGATATTCTTGGACTCGAGTTCCCGCTCCAAGGATTCTTGATAAACATCCTCCAAGAAGCCTGAACCCATTTCGTTATAGACCTCGAAACAGGCACCAATTATGGCATATACTTCCTCTCGATAAATCAAGTTCATGAATCAAGTTTTTTGCTTATAGGATTTAAAATTGAGGCACCGCGAATCTTGCGAATTGAGCTAATCTTTGAAGAGAAGGTGGAGGTTTTGAAACGGCGAATACACAAATTTCAAGGGTCATTCATAATCTGCTTCTATCCGAGTTCATCTGCGGTTCATTTTTCGGTTCTTGGTTTTAGTTTTTCCATGTCTTCCATTCTTAAAAATTCGCTCGATTCGCCAGATTCGCGGTGCCTTTTTTCTTCAAACCGCCGCTGCTCCGAGATAGGCTTCAATGACTTTCGGGTGACATTGGATTTCCTTAGGCGTGCCCTCGGCGATTTTGATGCCATACTCCAACACGGCGATGCGTTCGCAGATACCCATAACGACTTTCATGTCATGTTCGACCAACAGGACGGATAATTTGTAGCGCTCCTTGACGAAGCGGATGAGGCGCATGAGATCTTCCTTCTCGGAGGGATTCATGCCAGCGGCGGGTTCATCCAACAGCAGGAGTTTCGGACGGGTGGCCAGGGCCCGGACGATTTCGAGGCGACGTTGGTCACCATAGGGAAGTGAGATCGCGAGTTCGTCGCGCTGTTCGGAGAGGTCGAAGATTTCGAGGAGTTCGAGGGCGTTTTTCTCGGTTTCCGCTTCGGCCTTAGTAAATTTTTTGCCGCGCCAGAGTGCGCTGAAGTAGCCCTCGCCATTGTGCAACCTGGCGGCGACGCGGATGTTATCGAGCACACTGAGTGAGGCGAAGAGCCGAATATTTTGAAACGTGCGGGCAATGCCATGCGCGGCAAGGCGGTTCGGCTTGATGCCGAGCGTGTCTGTTCCGGCGAAGCGGATTTGGCCGCTGGTGGGCCGATAAACACCGGTGATCATGTTGAAAGCCGTGGTTTTTCCTGCGCCGTTAGGGCCAATGAGCCCGACCAACTCCCCTACCCCGACGCTCAGGGAAAACTCCGCGACGGCGGTGAGACCACCGAATTTTATGGTGGCCTTGTCGAGTTCCAGCAAGGGCGTGCTCATCGTGATTTACGGCGTTTGGGAATGAGCGAAAACAGTCCGGCGGGACACCATAGCATCAGCAGAATGATGAGAAGTGAGTAAACTATCATGCGGTATTCTGAAAACTCGCGCAGAAATTCCGGCATTAAGGTAAGCAGTACGGCTGCCACAATCACACCGACGGTGCGACCCATGCCACCGAGGATGACCATGACGACGATGTCGATGGATTTTACCCAGTCGAAACCGGTGGGAGATAGAAATTGTTTATGATGAGCATAAAGACCACCCGCGATCCCTGAGAAAAAGGCGCCGGTGACGAAGGCGATGACTTTCGTCCGCGTGGTATCGACACCGTTAGATTCCGCCGCGATTTCATCATCATGGACGGCGATAAAGGCGCGGCCGTAGGTGGAATTCACCAGCGCCGAGATAGCATAGATCGTGACGGCGGCAAATCCAAAGGTCCATCCGAGATTGGTGAGTTTCGGGATTCCCTTGAGTCCGCTGGCCGCTCCGATGGCTTCGGTATTCTGGGCGAAAACACGGATGATTTCACCGAAACCGAGGGTCACGATTGCTAAGTAATCGCCACGAAGGCGCAGTGATGGCACGCCCACTAACAATCCTGCGAACGCGGCCAGCAGCCCCCCCGCAATGAGTGCGAGGGGGAAATACCAGAAGGCGTTCGCCGTTGCGCCGATGCTTAGTGAGATCCACGCGGAAAAATATCCGCCCACGGCCATGAATCCCGCATGGCCAAGGCTGAACTGGCCGGTGTGGCCATTGATCAGGTTCAAGCTGGTGGCGAGGATGACCGCGATGCCGACGTCGATGGCGACACCGAGGTAGTATGCGTTAAAATAAGTTACTTCGCGAGCAGCCAACCCCACACCGAGCATGTGAGTCAATGTACTGAAATAGGAAGCTAGAACCGCGAGTGCGATTCCTAAGATCAACCAGCGTTTTGCTCCGGGTAATGGCATCAGACTTTCTCAATGGTAGAGCGGCCGAGCAGACCCGCAGGTTTGAAAAGGAGGATCAGGATGAGAATGCCAAATGCGATGGCATCACGGTAGCTCGACAGGCCAGGAATACCGCCAGCGAAGGCATCCAACATCCCTAACAAGACACCACCGAGCACGGCTCCCGGCAAATTTCCAATCCCGCCAAGCACCGCCGCGATGAAGGCTTTTAACCCAGGCTGGGTCCCCATCAGTGGTTCGATGCTGGGGGATTTCATGGCGTAAAGAATCCCGGCGATGGCGGCAAGCGCGGAGCCGAGACCAAAGGTGAATGAGATGATGCGGTTGACCGGCACGCCCATGAGCAAGGCAGCCTGCTGATTGAATGAAACCGCACGCATCGCGGTGCCCACCCGGGTTTTCTGAACGATGAACCACATGATGATCAGCAGGATGATCGTGACGCAGATGGTCAGCACATCATTGCTAGAAATCACAACTTTACCAAATTGAAAGGCCTTCTCCGGTAGCAATTGGGGAAATGGCAACTGCGTAGCACCGATCACTCTTTCATTTTGCGCAGTGTATTGGATCAGCAATGAGACGCCGATAGCGGTGATTAGAACTGTTATTTTCGGCCGATTGCGCAGCGGGCGGTAGGCCAGGCGTTCGATGGTCATGCCGATGCATGCGCAGATCGCTGCTACCACTATAAAGACCATGATGCAGCCGATTACCGATTGGTTACCGCAGATTTTCTCGATCTTCGGGGCAATGTAATATGCACTGAACGCGCCCAACATCAGGACATCACTGTGGGCGAAATTGATGAACCGCAACACGCCATAGACCATCGTATAGCCAAGGGCGATGAGCGCGTAGATGGCTCCCAGCCCTAGCCCGTTGATAGTTTGCTGGAATAGCCAATCCACTTGAAGGTTGGTGGTCTAGGATTGATCGTGGATGGTATGCAAACCCGATTGGAAATTTGTATCAAACAAACATCTTCAATACTAGGGATTCACTGTGGCCTTGTAGGTGAATTTACCGCCTTTGATTTGAATAAAAACAAGCGGCTTGTCGGCATCGCGATTGGCATTGATAGAGAACTTACCACCGGCCCCCGCAAAGTCCTTGGTGGTGGCGATGGCGGCACGCAGGGCGACGGATTCGGTGGTGCCCGCCCGCTTGATCGAATCGCCTAGAACCATGGCGGAATCGTAACCGAGCACAGCCATGGCGTCGGGGATCTTGCCATTGAAGCGCTTCTTGTAGGAGGCCACGAATGCGACCATTTCCGGGGTGCCTTCTTCTGGTGAGCAATGGGTGGAGAAATAAGTTCCTTCCACAGACTCCTTGCCCACGGTGATGAGACTATCACTTTCCCAGCCGTCGCCGCCGAAGATTGGGATGTCCATGCCAAGTTGTTTGGCTTGGATGCAGATGAGCGCGACATCGTTATAATAGCCGGGGAGGAAAATCGCATCCGGTGAGTCGGCCTTGATGGTGGTGAGCTGGGTTTTGAAATCCTTTTCGCCGCCATTGTAGTCGAGTTCCACGGCGACCTTGCCGCCATTGCTGGTGAGCTTTTGCTTAAAGTATTTCGCAAGCCCTTTGCTATAGTCGCTCTTCACATCGGTTAGGATAGCAATGCGGTTAGCCTTCAGAGTTCCGGTGGCGAAATTTGCCAGTGCCGCACCTTGGAAAATATCCGTGAAGCAAACGCGGAAAATGTAGTCACCCGCCTGCGTCACGGTCGGATTTGTCGAGGATGGTGAAATCATCGGGATCTTGTTCCGCTGGCAGATCGGCGCGGCTTCGAGGGAGCGACTTGAGGCCACTTCGCCGAGGATGGCGATCACTCCGTCCTTGGAGATCAGCTTGGTGACGGCATTCGCAGGCTCACCGGCCTTCGTTTGATCGTCTTCCGTGAGTAGTTCTAATTTTTTCCCAAGCAATCCGCCCTTCGCATTGAGTTCCTCGATCGCTAGCAAGGTGCCTTCATGCGACGAGATGCCAAAGGTCGCTTCCTTGCCGGTGATTGAGGCGAATTCGCCGACTTTGATGGTATCTCCCCCCCCGGATTTGCAACCGGAGAAGGCGATGGCGAGGGCGGAAACGGCGGGGAGCAGGAGGAATCTGGATTTCATACGGCGGTGGGAAATAGAGTCGCCCGCAAGCTAGGAAACTCACTCCACCAGCGCAACAGCATTTTGTATGCCTCGAGCACCTCACTCAAACGCCGCCTTCAGCCATGCGTCCGTCGCGGTGACGAGCAGCGGATAGGACGCCTCCTCGAAGGAGTGGCCAGCACCGGGGATTTCCAACAGGCGCTTCTCACAAGTAGCGGCCTCGTAAGCATCACGACTGTCGGCGACGGGCACGAGATCGTCGGCCTCGCCATGGATCAGCAGCCATGGCTGGCTCACGGCGGCGGCGGCGGCGAGGGTGTCGCCGAGCAATGTTAGATCGTCGATGAAGTGGCGGCTGAGCGGGAAATTTTCATCTTCCCACATGCAGTCGGCATCCGGGGTGCTGGCGGAAAACTCGCGCTGGACGAAGGCGGACGTGTGGGTCATGCCCGCCAGTGAAACGAGCACGCGGATGCGCAGATCTCTAGCAGCAGTGAGCACGCCCACGGCGCTGCCCATGCTGTGACCCACGTAGGCGACGCTCACGTTGTCGGGGACGGCATCGAGCACGGCCTGGAGATCGCCGATTTCCTTGGTGATGCAGCAGTCCCGGAAATTTCCTTCGGACTCGCCATTCCCCGCGTAGGAAATCCGCAGGCAAGGCCAACCAAGGGCGGCGAGTCCGGTCGCGAGGGCGACCAGTTGCGGGCGATCCTTGTTGCCCGTTAGTCCGTGGCCAAGGATGACTAACACATCGACACGGGACGACGGGTGGAAGGTGTGGTCGAGCCGTTCGCCCGTGCGGTTGAGGATGGTGCTGTTGGTCATCATGGCGAGGAAATATTAGACTCCGGCGCGGTCGGGGAAGGTGAGCTCGGCGATGCCGGATTTATCAAGTCCGCCGAGCCCGAGGTCGATCATTTTCCGGTATTGCGCCTCGGTGGCATGGGACAGCGGGACCGGTACTCCGGCTGCTTGGGCGAGAGCGTTGGCGATGCCGCTATCCTTGGCGGCGTGGGCGGCGGAGAAATAGCAATCGTGATCCCGGGCGAGCATGTCGTCGCTATCGGTTTCCAGCACGCGGGAGTTCGCGCCGGTTTGGGCAAACACCTGCTTGAGCAGCGGCAGGTCCAGCCCGAGCGCCGCGCCAAGGCCGAGACCTTCCGCGAGACCGGCGGTGTTGATGTTCATGACCATGTTGACGAGTGCCTTGATTTTCGCCGCATTTCCCACCGCGCCGACGTAGCGTGGTGAGCTGGAAATGTCATTCAAGAGCGGCTCCATTTTTTCGAACACCACAGCGTCCCCGCCGACCATTAGATAAAGCGTGCCCTGCCGCGCTTGAGTGATACTCGACGCCATGCTCGCCGCCAGGGTCATCGCCCCCGCCGCTTCCGCCGCTTCTGCCACGGCTTCATGGACGGCGGGGCTGACGGTGGCGCAGTTGATGAACACCTTGCCCGCTGCGTCCTGGAGCAGGGATTCCGTGCCGGAGAAAATTTCCCGCATCGCCGCATCGTCCGTGACGACCGTGAAAATCACCTCCGCCGCCGCCGTCACTTCCGCCAGCGAGGTAGCCGCGAGGCAGCCCAGTTCCAGCGCCAACGATGCCGCCAACGACTCATGATGATCGTAAATCGCAGTCACCGGATAGCCCAGATCCGCGAGGCGGCGGGCCATATTTGCGCCCATTCTCCCGACGCCGACGAATCCCACGGACATTTTTTGCATTGGCTGGACTGTGGCGGCAGGATTTTGCCGACGCAACCGATACTTCGACGAGATCGAAATTTGGCCGCGACAAATACCAAGATCGGAGACACTTTCCCCGCGCTGCTTCGTTTAATCCGGACGGCGTCCTCCGCCCATCCATTTCCCACGCCCATGAAACATCCGCTCGCTTCCGCCCTTCCCGCTATTTGCCTCAGTGCTGCCCTTATTTCTTGCGCCGGCGCGTTCGGCTTCCGGGGCGCGGACCCGCTCGATGCCAAGGCGACCGATGTTGCCACCACCCAGCTCACCTCGAAGCTGTTGGAAAACTCGCAATTTTCCCACCAATTACTCGACGACGCCCTGGCCAACAAATTTCTCGACCGCTATCTCGACACCCTCGACAGCGGCCACATGATCTTCCTCCAAAGTGACCTCGCGGAATTCGCCCGCTCCCGTCCGACCCTCGCCGCGGCCACCCGCAAGGACGGCGACTCGACCCTCGCCCATGTCATCTTCAAGCGCTTCCTCGAACGCCTCGACCAACGCACCGCCCATATTTCCGAGCTGTTAGCTGCCGGGAAATTTGACTTCACCGCCGATGAAAAATTCTCCTACGACCGCAAGAAGGCCCCCCACCCCGCCGATCTCACGGCAGCCAAGGCGCTCTGGTTGCAGCAGTTCCGCTACGAATATCTCCAAGAAAAACTCGCCGGGAAAAAGGACGACGAAATCGCCAAAACCCTCGGCCGTCGCACCTCGCGCATGGCCGAGACCATGCGCAAGCTCGATGCCAAGGCGGTCCTCGAAATGTATCTCGAAGCCCTCGCCCAGACTTACGATCCGCACTCCGACTACATGGGCCCGGAGCAGCTCAAGAGTTTTGAAATCACCATGAACCTGTCGCTGACAGGCATCGGCGCAACACTGCAATCCAAGGACGGCTACTGCAAGGTGATGGAACTCGTCCCCGGTGGTCCCGCCGCCCGCAGCGGACTGATCAAGACCGGCGACCGCATCGTCGGCGTCGCGCAGAAAGCGGGTGTCGAGTTCACCGACCTCGTCGATCTGCCACTGCCCCAGACGGTGGAACTCATCCGTGGAAAAAAAGGCACCTCCGTCTTCCTCAACATCATTCCCGCCACCGCCACGGACGAAAGCGCCCGCAAAACCATCACCATCGTCCGCGAGGAAATCAAACTCGAGGACCAACAAGCCAAGGCCCAAATCATCGACCTCCCCGCCGCCGACAAGCCACGCCGCATCGGCGTCATCGACCTGCCCGCCTTCTATGCCGGCGAGGGCAACGCCAAAGCCGGCCCCACTTCCGCCACTGCCGATGTCGCCCGCCTGATTGATAAATTGAAACAGGAAAAAATCACCGGCCTCATCCTCGACCTGCGCCGCAATGGCGGTGGCTCCCTCCAAGAAGCCATCGACCTCACCGGCCTCTTCATCCCCTCAGGCCCCGTCGTCCAAACCCGCAATCTTGAAGGCCGCTTAGAAGTCGGCAAGGACCGCGACAACAAGGTCGCCTATGACGGCCCCCTCATCGTCCTCACCAGCCGCCTCAGCGCCTCCGCTTCGGAAATCCTCGCCGGAGCCCTCCAAGATTATGGCCGCGCCCTCATCGTCGGCGATACCTCCACCTTCGGCAAAGGCACCGTCCAAACCATCGTCCCCCTCTCCCGCGTCATGCAGAGCGAGGGCCTCGTCCCCGGCTCCGATCCCGGTGCGCTGAAAGTCACCATCAGCAAATTCTACCGCCCCAGCGGCAAGTCCACCCAGCTTGAGGGCGTCAAGGCCGACATCGTGATCCCCTCCCTCACCGACATTCCGGAAATCGGCGAGTCCGACCTCGGCAATCCCCTCCCTTGGGATACCATCGCCGCCGCGAAATTCACCAGCTCGGATAAAGTCACCGCCAGCCTCCCCACCCTCCGCGAGTGCTCCGGCAAACGCACCGCCAAAGACCCAGACTTCGCCAGCTTGAAATCCGACATCGAGCGCTTCCAAAAAATGCGCGCCGACAAAACCGTCTCCCTCAACGAGGCCACCCGCCGCCAGGAAAAGACCGACCTCGCAGCCCGCACCGCCGCCGCGAAAAAAGAACGCCTCGCCCGTGGCACCAAGCCCCCCGTCGCCTATGAAGTCACCCTCAAAACCGTCTCCAAGCCCGGCCCCGGCGAGCCAGTAAAACCCAAGGCCCCCACCCCGGACCCAGATGCCGATGATGAAGACGCCCCTGCCGAAGCCACCGCAATGCCAGCCGATGACATCATCCTCCATGAGGCCGAGAACATCCTAGTGGATTACTCCAACTTACTCTCTGGCCAGCCAGTCGTCAGTCAGAGGTAAAGCTTCTGAATAACTCGCATTTTAAGGTGGCTGCTGCGTCTCGCAGCAGGCCGTGTTAGCGGCGTCCCGCCGCCACTCTTCATCTTCCCTTTCGGTATCAAAGCCCAAACCCCCTTACTCACTTGAACTGAAATCAGCCAAGTTACAGCGTAAGCGGTCAACAGAACCCCTCTATTCATAGCCGGGGCAATTCGCGTAGTCTGCGCGGTCATGTCCAATACCGACCATCCCACTACCAGTATCATCAAGTCCGACCGCACGGGGCGCACCCGTTACACCCGCCAATACAAGCAGGAGGTCACAGCGGCTTATACGGCTAGCAGCCTCAGCGCCCCGCA
>JAYVNM010000095.1:0-14778 GCA_043758445.1 Akkermansiaceae bacterium
AGTCGCAAAGAGGGCGAGGAGCGTGAGGAGGTCAGGTTTCATGGGGAGGCTGATGTCCTTCCTGGTGGACGGGGAGTTGAAAAGCCGCGTACAGACGACCGCGATGGCCTTTAGTCAACTCCCCGAAGGCAGAAGGCTTGGACATACGCCACCGCCTCCCCGGCCTTTGGGTCGGTTTGGCGGCATCATTGCGGTCGATGCCAACCGCTGTACGGAAGATTTTCAAGTCCTCATCCATCAAAACGGATGCGCCCAATTAGCAGCTAATCGTTCACAAGCGCAAGGAGAAAATCAAAGATTTTCAGCACGCGGCGGGATTCACAATCCCGCCTCCGTTAGGCGTTCGTCCATCTCGGTTTTCTGAAGTTCTTGGGTGAGCTCAGTTAGATCGCCAGCGATCACACCTGCTAGATTGTGGGAGGTGAAACCGATGCGGTGGTCGGTGATGCGGGACTGGGGGAAATTGTAGGTGCGGATTTTTTCCGAACGGTCGCCCGAGCCGATGAGCGAGCGGCGGTGGCTGGAGTAGGCGTCTTGCTGCTCACGGAGCTTTTGTTCGTAGAGCTTGGAACGGAGGATTTGCAGAGCCATTTCCTTGTTCTTGATCTGCGAGCGGCCGTCCTCGCAGCGGACATAGAGACCGGTGGGAAGGTGGAAAATCTGCACGGCGGATTCGGTGCGGTTGACGTGTTGGCCACCGGCACCACCGGCGCGGCAGACTTCGATGCGGAGGTCCTCGGGTTTCAGTTCGACATCGACTTCTTCAGCCTCCGGTAAAACCGCGACGGTGACGGTCGAGGTGTGGACGCGGCCTTGGGTCTCGGTGGCCGGGACGCGCTGGACACGGTGGACGCCGGATTCGTATTTCAAATAACGAAAAACCTCCCGGCCGGTGACTTTGAGGATGACCTCCTTGAAGCCGCCGACTTCGGATGGGCTGCTGCCGAGGTGTTCGCATTTCCAGCCGCGGAGGTCGGAATAGCGTTGATACATCCGCATCAGTTCCGCGGCAAAGAGCGATGCCTCGTCGCCCCCGGCCCCGGCGCGGATTTCGATGAGTGCGTCACGATCCTCGTTCGGATCGGCGGGCAGCAGGGCGTATTGGAGGTCGGTGGAGAGTTGGGCAATCTCGATTTCGAGCCCGGGGATTTCCTCGGTGGCCATCGCGGAAAAGTCTGGGTCGTCGGATTTCGCGAGTTCCAGATTATCGGCAAGGTGACGTTTGGTTGACTCGATTTTATCCCAGAGTGCAAGGGTTTGCTTGATTTTCCCGTGTTCGCGGAGGATCTCGGTGGCGCGCTTGGGGTCGGCAAAAAGTTCCGGATCGCTGATGGCTTCCGTCAATTCCGAGAAACGGTCGCGGCGTTTGGAAATGAGCGTGGAGTAGTGCATGTGACAGAAAAAAAGCGCGGGCGGGAAACTGGGATGCGGCGCGGGGAAATGCAAGGGAAGGAACGCATGGGGTGGGGGGCGGTGGGGCTGCGCGGCTGTTTTTCACTGGCCGACATGTCGGCCAGTGGGAAAGCTTCGACATGTCGAAGCACTCCGAGAATTTCACGCGGCCCTAACTCCCGCTCAACTCCCGCGCGTCTAACATGCACAAGGCGCTTACGGCGTGGCAAGGGCCTTTGGCTGGACCCAGCTCTAACGGGCCTTCGCGATTGGCGTTGCATCAAGACCGAACGCTTCCAGCACACCCGTCGCCATCATTTGGTTGCCAAGCGGGTTCATGTGGACGCCGTTCGCATCTAGTCCAGAAATCACGAGCCTCACATAGCCGTTGGGCTGGGCACCCTGCGCCGTGATGGAATCTCCGAGAAAGGCAATTTTCTGCCTACTTTTAACGGCCACTTCGCCATGAACCGAACCCAACACGCATGTCACTAGCGATGCCACCATTATCAATTTTCGAGTTTCAACAAGCGGCTCTTACTCGACGGCGGCAGTTGATCTTACGAATTTCTGTCAGGGCGTGGTGGAGGATTTTGGTCAAATTACCCGCGACCACAGCACCTTGAGATAGCGGGATTCTGGGTAGTTCGAGAGGGTCGGGTGATCCGGGCCGGCTCCTGTGCGATCAAAGGTTTGAAGCCGTTTATTCCTGCGATGGGCGGCGGAAATGACGATTTGTTCAAACTCCCCAACGCCTAACAGCCCCGAGCACGAGCAGGTGACGAACAAGCCCTCCGGCGCGACGAGTAGCAGCGCCAGCTTGTTCAGGTCCGCATATTTCGCGGTGCCGATTTCATCTTCGCGGCCATGGATGAATTTCGGCGGATCGGCGATGACGAGATCCCAAGTGCGGCCGTTTTCGATCATCGTCCGCGCCCAGGTGAAGGCGTCGGCGTGGGTGAATTTCACTCTCGCATTGTTTAAATTCGCATTGCGCTTGGCCATCGCGATGGCGGCCTCATCGAGGTCCACGCCGATCACGTCCGCGGCTCCGGCGAGCGCGGCGGAAATCCCAAAGCCACCTGTATAACAGCAGAGATCCAGCACGGTGCGCCCCGCTGCCAGTGCGCCAAATTTTTTCCGGCTGTCACGTTGGTCGCAGAAAAATCCGGTCTTGTGGCCAGCGGAAAAATCGATCTCGTAGCGCACGCCGTGTTCGCGGATTTTCACCGAGCGCACGCTGTCGGACTCGACGCCACCGCGGCTTGGAATGCCCTCGATCCGCGCGAGATCTTGGTCCACGCTCACCACCACGCGCTTCGTATCGAAGCATTCATGAAGCAGTGGCAGCCATTTCGGCAAGCGCTGCCAAGCTGCTAGATTCGTGATTTCCACCGAGAGCACATCCGCGAATTTATCTGCCACGATGCCCGGCATGAAATCCGCATCGCCGTGGATCGCCCGGTAGCTATCGGTCTCCGCATCCAGTTTGAGCACCTCGCGGCGGAGCGAGGCGGCACGGCGGATCGCATTTTCAAAAAACGACTCGTCCTCGAGTTCATCTAACGAGTGGCTCACCACCCGCAGTGGCATCCGTGATTTCGGGTTCCACAGCCCCCAACCGAAGGGCGTGCCTTCCTTTCCTAACACCAGCACGAATGAACCAGGCAGTGCGTCGCGCGAAACCTCGCCGATCATCTTGGGCCAGATCGATGGGTGGAAGGATTGATACTTGAGTTGGACAGTCGGCACGGCGGAAATACGAAGCAGAGGCGGGAAAATGTCGATTGATTTCAAAAGAGAAGGGCACCGCGAATCCGGCGAATCGGGCGAATCCGAGAGAATCAGACGGCGAAGGCGGTCCAGATTATTCTGGAAAGATTCGCGGGATTCGCTGGATTCGCGGTGCCTCCACCTCTTTTCCACAAACCAAGTTTGCCACGCGGTTCGCTTTAGCGCAGCTTCCGCGTTCATGAAAATGCACCGCATCCTCGCCGAGGCCGCCTCGACTATCGCCAAGTCTGTCTTCCGCGAGCATCAGGTTCTCGATCACGCACTCGCCGCAGCCTTCGAGGAAAACCCGAAGTGGGGCAAGCGCGACCGCAGTTTCATCGCCGAGACTGTGTTCGAGGTCGCCCGCTGGCGGCGGTCTTTGAGTTTCCTGGTCGATAGCGAGGAAACCACCGCCCTCTGCGCCGCCCAGTGGGTCCGCATGGGTTACGAAATCCCTGAGTGGTGGGCCTACAATGGCAGGTCCGCCGAGGAAATGAGAACCCGCGAGGCCGAACTCTCATCGCAGCCCCGCGCCGTCCGCGAGTCGATCCCGGACTGGATGGACGCGCTCGGAGTTGCCGAACTTGGCGAGGCGTGGGATGCCGAACTCAGCGCGCTCAACCAGCGCGCCGCCGTTTTCCTGCGCGTCAATACGCTGCGATCCACCCGCGCGGAGGTCATCGCGTGGCTCGCGGGTTTCCACATCATCGCCACCGAAGTTCCCGGCCTGCCGGACGCCCTCGTCCTAGCTGCTGGCAAGTCGCTGCCGAAATCCCTGCGCCTCGATGGACGCGTGGAAATCCAAGACGCCGGTTCTCAAATGATCGCCCCTTTGCTAGATCCTCAACCCGGCGAGCGCATCATCGACGCCTGCTCTGGCGCGGGTGGAAAATCCCTCCACCTCGCCGCTCTCATGCAAAACGAGGGCCGAGTTTTCGGCATGGACGTCGATGTGAAAAAGCTCGCCGAACTCGAGCGCCGGGCGAAACGCGCCAACGCCAACAAGTGCATCAAGGCCAAGGCCATCACCCCCACCACCGCCACCGAATTCGCAGAAGTCGCGGACCGCCTGCTCATCGATGCGCCGTGTTCTGGCATGGGCACTTTGAAACGCCAGCCCGATCTCAAATGGCGGCTCAAACCCGCCGGCCTTGAGCGCCTCCAAGGCATCCAGAAAGATCTTCTAACAAGTTACGCCGCCATGCTCAAACCCGGCGGTCGCCTCGTTTACGCCACTTGTTCGGTCCTGCCTTCGGAAAATCGCGCGGCGGTGGATCACCTCCTTGCTCAGGGCAATTTCACACTGTTAGAAGAGCATCCCGTTTCCCCAGCCGCCACCGGTTACGATGGATTTTACGCGGCAGCTCTGGTAAAAAAGTGAGCAAGCTGGTGCGTGTTCACGGCCTGAAATTGAGGCAGGAGTTAGACTGACGCGCGTCAGGATTTGTGGAAACCGCCGCCACTGTCGCGTCAAGCCGAACCCGGCTAATCACAAATCCTGATGTGCGGCCGTATAGACCGCGAAATCTGTTAGTCCGCTCTTTTCCTGGGTGGCTCGGCAGATGTCTCGCGTTTTTTGGTGGGCTTGGGATTTCCTAACAACATCTGGATTTCCATGGCGTTGAGGGTCGCCCAGTCGCCGGGTTCCAGATCGCCCAGCCACAGTGCGCCGATGCGAACCCGCAGCAACTTGGTCACTTGATAGCCGAGCGTCTCAAACATCACGCGGATCTGGCGTTTTGCACCGTGGTCGAGCACGATCTTGATCCGGCGGGACGAGAGTCGCTCGATAGCCTTGGCTTTGAGTTTGCCTTCGGTGGTGAAAACACCTTCGAGAAATTGGTCGAGATGGTGGTTTTCGAAGGCTTGATTGGAAGTGACGAGATACTCCTTTTCGATCGACTTCGAGGGGTGCATCAGTTGTTGCGAAAGATCGCCATCGTTGGTGAGAATGAGCAGACCTTCCGAGTCCATGTCCAGGCGCCCGACGTGGTGGAGGGCATGAAATGAGGCGGGCAGGAGCGAGTAAATCGTGTGGCGCCCGAGTTCGTCCTCGCGGGTGCAGACATAGCCGCGTGGCTTGTGAAAGGCGACGATCATCACCTCGCGCGGGGCCACTCGTTTGCCATCCACTTTCACGTGATCGCCCGGCGTGATGCGCGTGCCCATGTTCACGCAGGGGTGGCCATTCACCTCCACGCGCCCGGATTTGATGAGTTCGTCACAGGCGCGACGGGAACCCACAGCGCAGGACGCGAGGTATTTATTGAGGCGGGTGCCGTCGTTAGTAGCCATGGGAGGAAATGCAAAAGGCGCGAAACCCGGTGGGATCCGCGCGTTTCAGAAGGTCGGGACCAACCGGGGGAATCAACCCTCGTGCTTGGTCTTGGGCAGGCCCACTGGGGACTTGCCGTCTTTCCATTCGCCCCGCTCTTTCAGGAGCTTGACGCGCTCGAAGCGCTTGAGGACGGAACGCTTGCCGCCGACGGTGGCGCTGGACTTGAGGCTGTTGTGCTTGGACATCTCGGAATGAGGTTAAAAAATCGTGGGGAGGCGGAAGCTAGGGAGACGTGGGACCGGTGGCAATCCGAAAAAGGGGAAATTTTTTCCGCAGTGGCATGCCTCAAAAAGTAGTCGTGGACTCAGTCCGCTCGTCAGGAGCAAGAACCGACTGAATTCGCTAACGGCTTTGCCTAGGCCGCTCTTCACCGCGAAGAGCGGACCGAAGTCCACGACTACATTGCCCAGAGCCCGAGTAGCATGCCCCGATTCCGCCGGGAGGCCAAAAGAAAATCCGCGATTCCCCCATGATAGCCTCCGCTTGAGCCGCCAGTAAACTCCCATTCCCATGCGCCTTTCATCCGCCATCATCGCCTTCGCTCTCTCCGTCAGTGCTCACGCTCAAAACCCGCCTAAGAAAATCCCGCCCCCCGGCATCGCCATCTCCGCAGCCGACCATGCGGAACTCACCACCGCCGCCGCCGCCCTTGGCACTGAGATACAAGCCCTTTCCAGCAAGCTCGCCAAGGAACCCCACCTCCTCGCCCTTCTGCCCGACGTGGAAATTTTCCGCAAGGCCGTCTCTTGGTCTCTAGCCGACAACACCCTGTATTCGCCGCAGGAAATCGCCACTGCCAAGCACCTCCTCGCCGAGGGCCATGATCGCGCCAAACAGCTCGCGCAGCGCCATGCACCATGGCTCAAGGCCACCGGTCTGATCGTTCGCGGATACCGCTCGAAGCTCGACAACTCCATGCAACCCTACGGCCTGCTTGTCCCTGCCGATCTCGATCTCACCAAGCCCGTGCCACTGATGGTTTGGCTTCTCGGGCGTGGGGAAAAACGCACCGAACTCGCCTTCCTCGCCGAGCGCGAGGCGGCACCACCCCAACTCACTCCGAAAAATACCATCTACCTCATCCCCTATGGTCGCTTTTGCAATGCCACCAAATTCGCCGGGGAAACCGACGTCATGGAAGCCCTCGCCGCCACCCGCGCCCTCTATCCCATCGACTCACGGCGCATCGCCGTTGCCGGTTTCTCGATGGGCGGTGGCAGCGTTTGGCATCTCGCCACCCATTTTCCGGGCCTCTGGTGTGCCGCCTCGCCCGGTGCCGGCTTCGCGGAAACTCCCATTTTCACCAAGGCCGACGCCCCCGGCAAGGAACCCCGCCCCGCTTGGGAGCAGACTCTCTGGCGGCAATACGAGGCCACCGGCATTTGTGCCAATCTCTTCAATGTGCCCACCCTGGCTTATGCCGGGGAAATCGACCCACAAAAGGAAGCCTCGGATCTGATGGCGGCGGCGATGGCCAAGCAAGGACTGACGCTCGAACGTTTCATTGGGCCCGCTACCGCCCACAAATACGAACCCGAGGCGAAAGCCAAGCTCACTGCCCGACTCGAGGCCCTCATCGCCGCTGGCCGGCCTGCTATGCCCCAGGAAATCCGCTTTTCCACCTACACCCTGCGCTACGCCGAGTCCGCCTGGGTTCGTATCGAGGGCCTCGTTACCCATTGGGAGCGCGCCGATGTCCACGCCAAGCTCAACGATGATAACACCCTCACCGTCGAAACGAAAAACGTCACCGCTCTCCACTTCGATTTCTTGGCCCTCTTGCAGCTCAAGTCCGCGCGCCCGCTTCCCACTCATCTCACCCTCGACGACCAGCCACTCGTGGTCCCCGGTTATGATAAACCCGTCCTCTTGCTAGAAAAATCCGCCGGAAAATGGGCCATCGGCAACCACCCCGCAGCCATCGCCAAGCGCCCCGGTCTCACCGGCCCGGTCGATGACGCCTTCATGGACACCTTCGTTTTTGTTCGCCCCACCGGACCGCCACTCAACCCCGCGCTTGGTGCCTGGGTGAACGGCGAACTCGCCGCCGCCCGCCAGCTCTGGCATGACGTTTTCCGTGGCGACCTTTCCGTCATCGACGACACCGCCATCTCCGCCGCCGACATCGCTAACAAAAACCTCATCCTCTGGGGAGATCCATCCTCCAACCGCGTTCTCGCCAAAATCCTGCCCAAGCTCCCGCTCCAATGGGACGTGAAAAATCTAACTTTCCGTGGCCAGATTTACTCCGCCGCCGACCACGCGCCCATCCTCATTTTCCCCAATCCGCTCAACCCGCGCCACTACATCGTCATCAACAGCGGCCTCGACTTCCGCGCCGACGGCTACGGCAACAACGCCCTCCAAACCCCGAAACTCCCCGACTGGGCCATCGTTGATCTAACCGTTCCTCCCGGCGATCGCTGGCCCGGCAAGATCGAGGCCGCCGGGTTTTTCGATGAAGCTTGGAAATAAGGCGGGGAGATAGATCCAGACCCGTATCAGGTTTTGTGGATTTTTAACTACTTTGTACAAGCCGTCGCTCACCTTGGCCCCGGTTTCACACCGTCGCCCCACCAGGTTTGCTCGAAGTCGTTGGGTGGTTTTTTTGTCTGGCGGATCAAGTCACCAACATTCAACCCTCTCAGATCACGATGAAATTGTCACAGAATAAAAAAAATCGCCAGAAAAACCGAAGTCCAAAAATCGGCGATAAGAAACTGGAATCTATAGTTATCAGGCTGTTATGAAAGCGATCTAACATACGTCGAAGCTGACACTCAAGCGGCGACGTAAATTTGGGTTGACGCCAAGGCCAGTGGCAGGATAGCTCTTAGTTAGATGAGAGATTTCATTAAGCAAACGCTCGCGATTTTCCTGAATTTGGCGTTTTTTGCTAATCAACTTCTTGCCGATCTGCCCCCAATTACTTTCGATTCCGCAGAATGGGCGCCTTATCAAGCGGTCGGTGATGGCTCGACTCCCGGTTGGCAGCTTTTTTCGGGAAATGCTTCTGTGTCATCTGCTGGTATGGGATTCAATGGCGGAAAAGCTCTCAAGCTTCCGGTCAATCCGCAGCAGGAAGCCAAAATCAGCAGAACCGTTTCATGGGACGTGACGCAAAAAACAGCATTCATTGATTTTAGGCTCAAACCGGCAGCCGATCCCAGTGGCAATGCATCCACCTTTCTGGTGAATGGAACCCGACTGGCGTTTCAAGTGCCACCAGGCTCTAACACAGGTGAAATTTGGGTTTATAATGGTGGCGATACCTTGGCCGCACCGAACACAAATCCTGGCCAATGGATAAAGTCGGTCGGCACGTTTGATGTGAACGGTACGGTAGCCGCCAGTTACCTACGTGTAACCTTACGGCACGACTATCTGCGGAATGTTTGGGATCTTTTCATCGACGGAAAAATGATTGCGGCGAACCTCGCCTTTGATAATCGGGGAGCAAATCTGGAGGAGTTGGACTTTTACGGCAGCAAAGTTGGAGATACTTTTATTGATGATCTATCAGTCCAGACGGGCAACATGCTTTTCACTGATACGGACAAAGACGGCCTGCCGGATGCATGGGAGTCAGCTCATGGTTCCAACCCTCTCCTATATGACCGGGATGCAATTAACCCACTGACCGGGCGGTCTTTTTTGGATTCATATCTTGATTCACTTTGGCCACAGGGAACCCCAATCAATGCCAATCCGATTGTGGTCCCATTCGTTACGATTCCCCCACTTACTATTCTTGACCAGCACCAGTCGGTTGGCGCGCTGAAAGGATCACTCTCCGTCGGCGGCGACGGGACAGCGAATTATGCCGTCCCGATTGATATTCCAAAAGGCACCGCAGGCATGGAACCAAAGCTCAGTTTGGGTTATTCCAGCAATGCTGGCAACGGAATTACGGGAGTCGGATGGAATCTTTCGGGACTTCAGACGATTACCCGTGGACCTTCATCCGCAGCCAAGGATGGTGCGTTTGATCCGATGGATTTTGATGTTCAGCCAAATGGTGACACCAAAGACCGATTTTTCCTTGATGGCGAGCGCCTCATTTGCATCTCAGGGCACTACGGCGCTGCCGGGTCAATCTATCGAACGGAGATGGATTCCTACGCGAGGATTACTGCTATGGGAACCAGCATCGCAGGTCCGGCATACTGGAAAGTGGAAACCAAGGCCGGACTCATTGTCTATCTGGGACAGACTGCGGATTCTAAAATCAGTGTAACCGCCGGAACCTTGTCATGGGCGGTGAATCAAGTGGAGGACACTGCGGGGAATTACTATAAAATTACTTATATCCGGGATGCCAGCACTGCGGACTTCGATTTTGTGAACCAACGAGTTTCTAAAATCGACTACACCGGCAGCCTTTCCCCGGTAAGCGTGCCCTATTGTTCCATCACCTTCGCTTTTCTAAATAAAGGCAGAGCTGGTCCTGGCTGGATTCAGGACAACTCCTACGCTCTGCCAGTCCCGCTCATGCAGGATGGACAGGATCAGGGGCGCAGGATTCTGGATTTGAACGGGGATGGTATTCCGGAAATCGCGCAATCGCGATACATCGGTGGCAATGGCTTGTATCAACGCACCTACTCTCTCAATAAGTCGGGAAACCCACGCTGGAGTCCACCGAGTGATGATGGAACGGGGCCGCTTGCTTATTACAACCTCCCGGTGGGTCTGCTGCTTTCCAGTAACAACTCCTCGGAGTCCGTGCTGGCGGACCTCAATGGTGATGGCTTGGTGGATGTTTTATATTCGGACAGCGATCATGTCATACCGCCGAATTCCGATCATTCAGGTTCCAGCAACCTTGCCTTTCTTAATAACGGAAACGGCTGGAAACCACGCGATACCTGGGGCCTCCCCAGCACCAACCGGTTTTTCAATGCCGACTCGTCTCAAGCCGACCGCCTTGCTGGTAAACGCGACGCTAGGCTTCAAGACATCAACGGCGACGGCTTCCCGGATCTCATCACTGGGCTGCTCGGAGAAACGCCCAAGGTCTGGTATAACCAATGCAAGGCAGAGGTGCTCGTTTCTGTCATAGATGGCTTCGGGACTGAACTCACGGTTAGCTATCGACGGCTTAATGATCCATCGCCCATCGCCGGTTTCAACAGCCGCGTCTATGAAAAGTGCGTTGATGCGCTGCCTGCGGGCCAAGCTGCGATCATCGACTCCCGTTTGGTTGTCTCTCGCTACACCGAGCCAGACGGCAAGGGTGGCACGAATTACAAAGCCCAGCGCTATGCGGATCTCCGTTATGATCGTTTCAACGAAGCCTCACTCGGCTTCGGCTCCATTGATGCCATGGACGAACTCACCGGCCAGATCAGTCATACGGAGACCTACCGTGAATTTCCTTTCGGCGGCAGTCCCAAGCTCACCACCACTAGCGTGATGGTGAACACGGACGATCTCAACCCGAGACTGCCCGGCGTCACGGTGGGGATGAAATGTTTGTCCACCGAAACCGCCACCTATGACGAACTCCCCAGCCAATCAGGCATCGGCGGCACCATCCGGCGGCCCGTCCAAACCAGTTCCATCAAGAAGACCTTTGATTTAGATGGCTCGCTCAAAGCACAAACCCAAACGACCCAGAATGTCGGAGATTTCAACAGTGACGGATTTGTTCTCGCGTCCACGGTTGCCGCACTGAATGGCAGCCAAGTCTCCACAGTCAACAGCTACACCCAGTATGTCGATGCCGCGCGGTGGCAGCTTGGACGGCTTACCAGTTCCACCGTCACCAAGTCCGGCGGTGGGATGGCGACGATTACCAAGAAATCCACTTTCAGTTACGACTCCATCAGCACCGGAATGCTGGCTTCCGAAACGATCGAACCCGGAAACGCTTTATCTGTTACCAAGATCTACACTCGTGACAGTTATGGCAATGTAATCGGCACCAGCGTCACCGCCTCGGGCGAGAGCCACACAGCCAGCAGCACCTATGATTCAAAAGGCCGCTTCGTCACTAGCGAGTCAAACCAACTCGGCCATACGGTCAGCTATTTGTATGATGGCAGCAGCGCGCTTCTAATCTCCACCACTGCCGCCGACCTCACCACCGCCTTCTTCTACGATACTTACGGCACTCTCATCCGCACCCTCCACCCGGATGGCACGGAAACCGGCGAGATCACCGGTTGGGCGACCAACGCGAGTGTCCCTGCCGCCGTCGCGAATAAACTCAACCGAACCATCAAATATTTCCGCGCCAAGCAGAGTTCTGGGATGCCCGTCGCTAAGGTCTATCTGGATGCCATGGGCCGCGAATTAGTCACAGAAACGCTCGCTTTGCGGGACGCCAGTGCTTCCAGTTATGCCCCAGTCTATACCGTCACCACCTATGATTGGCGCAATCGCAAGACCGCCGGCTCAAATCCCTTCGCCTCCGGTGAAACCGTCCGCTTCACGCAGATCGAATACGACTTCCTTAACCGGGCCATCAATACCACCCAACCGGATGGCACCATGGACTACGTGGAAATCTTCGATGCGCGCCCCCTCAATGGCCAACCCGTCACCTACTCCAAATCGCGGAACCGCTTGAATCAAGCGCTCGAACGCTGGGAAGACCAACATGGCCGACTCGTCCAATCCCGTGACGCTTCCGGCCAAACCACCGTTTTCAACTACGATTCGGAAGGCCGCTTGCTCGCCGTGGCGATCAACGGCCAGACATTGTTGACTAACACCTTCGACCTCTTCGGCAACAAGAAGAGTGTGACAGAGGCGAATTCCGGCACCTCCACCTCCAGCTACAACGGCTTTGGCGAGGTCGTTTCCAGCACCAATGCCAAGGGCCAGACCACCACCTTCGACCACGATGTGTTAGGCCGGCCGACCACCATCGCCAAACAGGAAGGCACCTACACCACCCGTTACGACGGCGCGGTGGGAAATGGTCTGGGCAAGCCATGGAAAACCTACGGCCCGGATGGCTATCAGGAGGAAATTTCCTACGACACCTACGGTCGCCCGGTCAGCAGTCGAAAAACCCAGTTCGGCGAGACATTCTACACCGCAAACACTTACGATGCGTTGGGCCGACCTTACAGTGAGACGAACGCCGGAGGTCTAACCGTCATCCATGAATACGATTCGCAATACTCCGTCCCCATCGGTCTCCGCATCGGACCCGGAGTCATCGGCGCAGGCACCGTTCTTTGGCACGCGGGAACCTATGATTCGCAAGGCCATGCGCTCACTCAGACACTCGCGCAAGGCGTTACGCAGAGCGCCTCCTACTTTGCCTCAACCGGCCTCGTCAATCAAGCCAGCGCGAGCGCCGCCACCAATGCGGTCCTTCAAAACAAGTCCTACATTTGGGACCCGCTGGGAAATTTATCCGCCCGTGCAGATTTCGTTGCCAAGCGCGTGGAATCTTTCGGTTACGACGGCCTCAACCGCGTCACCGGTGCCAACACCTCCCTCGCCGATGGCGCGACCAATACTACCCTACCGCCGCCGCAAGCTTACACTTACGATCCTAACGGCAACCTCCGCACCAAGGCCGGAGCCACCCTCACTTACGGCGGTGCCCGGCCCCACGCCGTCAGCTCCGCCACCGTCAAGGGCCAGCAGCGCACCTACACCTATGATGCTGCCGGCTACATCACCAGCGACAGCAAGCGCACCTACGCCTGGACCTCCTTCGGCCAACTCGCTGCCTTGGATTACCTCAGCGCCCCGGTCTTGCAATCCCTCGCTGGCACGCTCATCTACGCCGCCGCCCGCGTACAGACGGATTTTTCCTTCGATGCCGGGGGCAACCGCGCCAAGCAGCTCAAGACCCGTATCGCTGCTGATGACAGCCGCCAGTTAGAAGAAACCCTCTACCTCGGCAGCTACGAATGCGAAATCCGGATGACCCAGGCCACCGGCCATTCCACTCCACGGGTCACGAAAATCGTCCATCGCCACACTCTCGGTGGCCTCGGCATTTACACTCGGGCCGATAGCACCAGCGGCAGCGAAATTAAACTCACCACTCTCCTCAAAGACCACCTCGGCTCCACAGATCTACTCTACACCGGCACCTAGAGTGCCAGCAGCAGTGACTTCGTTACTCCCGTCAAGGAATACCAATCCTTCGATCCCTGGGGCGAACGGCGCAATGCGACCACCTGGCAGAATTTCCGCAACACCGGCACCGATGCCTTCCGCACCAGCGCCACCGATGCCAATTGCGGCTACACCGGCCACGAGCAGCTCGACGACAGCGGCCTGATCCACATGAACGGCCGCCTCTACGACCCCGAACTCGGTCGCATGTTAAGCCCCGACCCGATGGTGCAAGTGCCGGAGTTTTCACAAAACTTCAATCGCTACAGCTATGTCATGAACAACCCACTGAACATGACAGACCCGACTGGATTTTCTTGGTTGGGGAATGTGTTTCATAAGCTGGGGAGCTGGCTCAGCCAGAACTGGCGGACGGTGGTGGTAATCGTCGTCATAGTGGTGTTGACGATATGCACCTACGGAGCTGCGAGCGGATACGGAGCAAGTCTGTATGCGGCGGCTGCTGGCACAACAGGAGCAGCAGCGGGCACGGCTGCGGCCGCCGCAGCAAGCTATGCTGGCAGTGTGTTTGCGGGAGCATATTTAGGAGCTGTTGCCGGAGGTCTCAATACCGCGCTGGCGGGAGGAAACCTAGGGGATGTTCTGCGTGGAGCCGCAGTCGGGGCAGTTCAAGGAGCAATCACGGCTGGAGTTCTGCATGGCTTGTCACCCGAGGTTGCCGGTTACGACGCCGGATTCAACGGCCAGACAGCTCTTCACATCTCCGGCCACGGAGTAGTTGGTGGAGCTGCAAATGTCGCAATGGGTGGAAAATTCCAAGATGGCTTTCTTTCTGCCGCAGCCAGCGCGGGAGCAGCGGACTTTGGTGCTTACAGTGCATTCAGTGGAGCTGAAGCAGGGTCGGTCGCGGCAAGGACGGTGGTTGCGGGAATCGTAGGCGGGACAGCGTCAGCTCTTGGAGGCGGTAAATTCGCAAATGGCGCATATACAGCGGCGTTTCAGCATTTGCTGAATGCGGAGGCGGGGGGGGCTAGCAAGGCCATTATTTCAGGTTTGGCCAAAGGGGTGGACACATTGGCTCGATCTCCCTTGGGATATGTCTTGAATTTGCCGAATACGGCGATTGGGCGTAACTATTCAGCACTCCAGCGGGGCATCGGTGAAGGCGGCTTTGATCGAGGCCATAAGATCCAGCCCTTTCTTGCGAACCGTCGAGATATAGCTGC
>JAYVNM010000096.1:0-14750 GCA_043758445.1 Akkermansiaceae bacterium
AATTTCCTGCTGGCCTGCCGGATTGGCAGCCTTGCCCAAAAGCAATGTTCGGAAAGTCCTTCTGGCGGCACTTTTTCGGGAGAAAACTGTGGTCTCCAACGATTGGATCGCCGCTCGATTGGCGATGGTACATCCGGGATCAGTCAGCCGTTTGATTTCCGCTGGACGAGAGGATGGGAATCTGTCAGTTAGGAGAAGCGAACTGGAACAGCTATTGACCGAAAACAAATAAAACATGCAAAATAACAGAACGTTTGAATCCGCGAAGACCCCATTTACAACCTGTTGAAAAGTCTGTGGATATTCCAGCCGTGCAACAAGATGCACAACCGATCCCAAGCAAACCACCGCAACGAAAGATTGATAAATCAATTTTGTGGCTTGTTTGGTCAGTTGCGGTTATGGCTGGGAGCGTTTTTGTTTGGCTGGCGCTCAAGAAACGCAAGTGATTTTTTCCACTGCGGTTTAGCGGTTAGTACAGGTTCCAAGACAAAATGAAGCATGAAAACACTGCACCTATTAATCGTTGGCGTTTTGGCAATCACGCAGGCTTATGCCGATGAGCCAGCGAATACGGTATCCGAGAAAATTTCGGTAGCCGACGCCGAGTCATACATAAAATCTGGCCAAGGAGGGGAAAGACCCTACGAAATCGCCGTCGCCGCATTAAAAGGCGAGAGGCTTGATTTGGTGGATTTCTTCCTCAAGTCCAATCGGGATGCGCTCTCTTATTTATTTGATGAACTGAGGAAGAGTCCGGACAGTGAATTCAAAGAACAAGTCGTCATCCGCACTCTTCGGGCGAGATCTGGATGGGGATCTGATAATTCCTGGGCTTCAACCGGAGTGATTGATCCGATACAGGAGCCGTATTTTAGCGTCGTCAAAAAGCGTCTCCCCGGCATTCCGCCGGGACCCAATCTTTTGGCTACCGCTGCTGCCCGTGAGAAACTGGCAAATGATCTTGAAGCCGCTATCAAGCTTGATTCCAGTGCCACAAGGGAAAGGCCGCTAAAGCCCAGATTAAAGCCGGAAGAAAGGGCATTCACCGCAACAAATCCAGCCCCCCCACGGAAAGAAGATCCTTCGCCTGGAGAGGGCCGGGTAAGTCATGTGGTCGCCCAATCTCGTTGGATGTATTACTTGTGTCTGGCCATCGCCGCAGTGGGGGGCGGTGCGATTTGCGCCTTTCTAAAAAAGCGACATGCTCAGAAAATACTTCGGGGGCAGACTTCGGGGGCAGTTCAAAATGCAGACATTGACCCTAGAATTTGATTAAAACTAGTCATCATGTCTTCAGTTCTCTCAAATTGATCCCGCAGTGAACCTCCCCCTCACCCCCTCCGGCTCACCGGTTTACGCGCTGATGCTGCTCATCGGCATCGCGTGGGGGGCGGTGTATTGGTTTCGCGAGTCGAAGCGGGATGGGCGGGTGGCTTTGATTTATGCGGCGGGGCTGGCGGGTGCCTTTGCGGGGGCGAAGCTGGCGTTCTTGTTTGCGGAAGGGTGGCTGCATTTTCATGATCCAGACCGCTGGCTGATTTGGCTGTCTGGGAAATCTATCATGGGCGCGCTGCCGGGCGGGTGGATGGGGGTGGAGATCGCCAAGAAAGCGCTGGGCTACCGGGAAACGACGGGGGATCGGTTCGCGATGTTGCTGCCGGTGCCGCTGATCCTTGGGCGGATCGGCTGTTTGTATGCGGGGTGTTGTGGCGGGATTATTTGCGCGTTCGGGACTTGGCCGGCGGTGGGCGTGGAGATCGGGTTTCAAGTGGTGGCGCTGGTTTTACTGGGGTGGATGCGGCGGCAAAACCTGCAAGCGGGCCAGCATTTTCATCTCTATCTGATCGCCTATGGCTTGTTCCGCTACGGCCATGAATTCCTGCGTGCTACGCCCAAGCCATTTCTCGGGCTGTCCGGATACCAACTCATTGGTCTGGCCACCGCGGTGGCGGCGGTCTTCGCCTATCGGCGGCGGAATACCTCGACCGCATCGCTTGCATCCCGTGGCGAGCCTGTTTAGATCTCCGCCCCGGTGCTGCGCCGGTAACCTGAAATTTCAAACAACATGGGAAGACATTTTGAATGCCGCCGCCGGGCGAAGGAATCGCGATGGGCCACGATGTCTAAGGTGTTTCCGAAGCTCGCTAAATCGATCACGATGGCCGCAAAGAACGGCGGCCCGGACCCGGAATCCAATGCGCCGCTGCGGGTGGCGATCAATAACGCTAAGGCGCAGAATCTGTCGAAGGATAACATCGAGAACGCCATCAAACGCGCCGCCGGCAAGGACGCCGCGGATATTTCCGAGATCACCTACGAAGGCAAAGGCCCGCATGGTTCCTTGTTCATCGTCGAGTGCGCGACGGACAATTCTAACCGCACGGTGGGGAACCTGAAAATTATCTTTAACAAAAACGGCGGCCAGATGGTGAATGCCGGGCAGCTCGATTTCATGTTCAACCGGAAGTCGGTGATCGAGTTTCCGGTGCCTGCGGGCCGGGATATGGAGGAGTTGGAGCTGGAACTCATCGATGCCGGACTGGAGGAGCTGGCGGTGGATGAGGGTTTTGTATCGGTCATCGGCGAGTATGGGGCCTTCGCCAAACTCACTCAGGCGGTGGAAGCTGCGGGCATCGTGCCGACGAAATCGAGCCTGCAACGGCTGCCGACGCAGCCCATCGAGCTGACCGAAGCGCAGATGGAGGAAGTGGAGGCCATTCTCGACAAGATTGAGGACGACGACGACGTGCAGGCGGTATTCACGAATCTGGCGTGAGTCCGCAGGGCCGAATCATTTCCCGCTAGATATCTTATCTTGGACCCGCCGCAGGTCCGCAGGCCAAGCCACCGCCACTCCCTCGCGCCCGAGAAAGGCAGCGGCGGCTGGGAAATTTCCGGCAGTTTCGAGGATCAGGCCCTTGTCGTGATAGAAAATCGCCCAATCGGCGGCGTGGACCTCGGGGTCCATTTTCATCAGGTTCATGTGGGCCTCCAGAAGGTCCATCACCCGCAGTCCCGCCGCCGGATTCTCGGTGTGGGCGAGGGCGAGGGCGTAGCGGCCGAAGATGGCGACCATGGCCCGGACGAAATCTCCGCTAGGAATTTCGCGGAGCGGGGCGAGGCGCTGGTTTCCCTGAACGAAATGCCGCTCCACGTCCGGCCAAACATCGCGCTGGCGGGCGATGATGGCCTGCCAATTTCCCGCCGCCGCGTCGCGCTCATTGAGTTCCCACAGCGAACGGGCGCGGGCCGGGTATTGCTTGAGGACATCCGCAGTCAGGCGGTCGAGATCATGCCAGAGAAATGACCGCTTGGCCGATAACAGACAGCCTGTCGCTAACAGCACCAGCGCCGGACCCCGCGGGGAAACGCCAGCGAACAGCCGGTTCCAGATAGTTGCTAGGATGATGGCCGCGCCTAGGCAGAACCACGGCAGGCCGGGATAAATCCGATATTCGGGCATGAACTCGGGAATCAGATAGAGCACCCGGAACAAGATCGTCGCGACGTAGAGGAACAGGCAGGTGCCGAACAGGCGTGTCGGTTTCCGCCAGACGAGGAAAATACTAAAGCCCGCGAGCGCGAGCAGGCCAGCCATCGCCAGCATCGCACCGTGGTCGGGAATGTTCCACCACGAGGTGCCGGGCGGGACGAGCGTCTCGGCGATGAGATGGTCCGAGCTGAGCGCCACCGGGATCACGCTGCGCCAGGCGAATTCCCAGAACACTCGCGACAGGGTATAGCCGTGGCCGATGAAGCGCGGCTCCGACCAACGGGGGATGTTGTGGAGCCAAAACTGCAATGAGTCCATTAGCCACAGAGCGGCGATGAGCAGGACGGCCCCCGCGCCAAACATCCAGGCCCTCCGGCGTAGGAAATTCCGTGATTGCGGCGACAGACAGACCAATCCGACCACGCTGGTCATCATCAGCGCGTGGATAAGGCCGGGGCCTTTGGAAAACGTCGCGCCGAGGATAAAAAGCCCGCAGCCAGCGAGTTTCCACGCGCCGCCGTCGCGCAGGAAACGCAGCATGAACCAAGCGGCAAGCAGGGAAAACAAGGTGGCCCATGCGAGGTCCTGGGTGCGCGCGTAGTTCGGAATTTCACTGCCTAACGGATGCACCACGAACAACAAAGCCGCGAACCAAGCGACTCCCGCCGGCCATTTTTCCCGCACAAAATCCCGACCGAACGCGAACAGCACGCAGGCGACCGAGGTGTGCAACAGCCAGTTCAGCGCATGGAAGCCGACGGGTGACATGCCAAACAAGCGGGCTTGGAGGAAATAGCAAAAGTAGCTCCATGAACTCAGCCCGTGACCCGCTAAATGGCCGTCTAACAACATGCTATTATCCCGGATCTGCACCATGTCATCCATGTAGAACTGCGAGCCAAGGCACCAGAGATGGGCGGCAGCGCTGGCGGCGATGATCCCAAGAAACGGCAGCCACCGGCGGGAAATCGGACTCAATGTGGACTCGCTGTTCATGAGGTTCTAGCGGTTTTTGAGCACCGGTGAATGCTCCGGATTTTTCCATGCTTCCAGCCGTGTGACGGTGCGTTTGAACAAGGCCATACGAAGGGCGATGACCCAGCAGAGGATTCCCATACCGGGGAAGACCAAACGGAAGATCAGTGGCGCGTGTTGATGAATGATGAAGACGCAAACCCCGCTCCAGATCGCGCTGAAAATGACCAGAAACACAGTGACCCCGAGATACCGGCGCGGAGTGCAAATGATGGATTCTGGGTGGCCAGCAGAGTTGAAAGTGGCGGTGATGTGTTGGGCGGCAAGCAGTGGGCTAAGCTCGCTGTTAGAGATTTGCTCGATCATCGGAGCCGCCGTAGCGACGATGGGTGCCTCACCCGGCGCACCGGTGCGGAAGACGGGTATCTCGAAGCTGGAGCTGATGGCGGTTGTCGGGACTTGGAGGCGGATTTTCCATGCAAATTTCGGCGTGTCGGTGGACACGGAACTACTCTCCGGCGCATCGGCGGGGATGGTGAATTGCACCGGCAGACGGTAGCCGGTTAGATCGGGTGTCATGCGGTCCGAGGAAATCGTTTCGCGGTGGCTCCAGAGTTTTTCGGTGACCGTCGAGCTGCCGTCGGAGCCCTTGGTGGTGGTGAATTTCTCGCAGAAAATATCGAGCGTGACGGTCGCGCGGGACGGCAGCGGGCGTGTGAACACCACGTCGCCACGAAGCACGCCTCCGGGGGCGGTCGGACTCGCCTTGGGCATGAAGCGGACGCGGCCGACTGCTAGAAACTGGCGGATGTGCCGCAGTGAAAACCACGCCGGGATACACCACAAGGCCGGCAAAATCAACACTGCGAAGGCCATCGGCTCGGCGAACGAATGGCTGACCAGCATTGATAGAAACAATGGGGAAATCACCAGTGCAGACCAAGCAGTGTAGGCCAGCAGTGCGGTGCGCCATTGGCTGGCGTCTTCGGCGATGGCCAAGGCGGCCCAGCCTGGTTTCCAGTTCCACGGCTCGCCGGGATATTGCATCCGGAGGAGGGCTTGTTTTTTCGTATCGCGGACGGCTAACAAACCACCCACCACCAAGCCGGCACCCACGGCGGGAAAGGTCAACACAAAGATCGACATGAAAGCATGGAGCGGCCAGCGCAGTGTCCGATAGAGCACGGATTTGGCCGGTTGTGCGGGATCGATATAACAGTGAAAGGGCTGCTTTTTTTTCTGATAGGCCGACAGCTCGCGGAAGGAGTCGCGTTGGAAACTGCCGATATTATCCCCGCCCGAGCCCAAGGAGACGCGGTTGCCGTGGTAGTCCTGGCCCTGATTGCGGTAGCGGTAAGCGGCTTTCGTTTCGCGAGAACCCTTGCCGCTACTTTTCGATTCCACCGTCTCGATCTGGCAGGGGACTTCGACCCAGCGTTGGCATTTGCACCACTCCACAAAACCGGAAAAATAGAGGCCGGAAATGAGCAGGCCGAAGCCCAGAAAAGGCAGGCCGAAAAGGGCCAAGCAACCGCCCGCAAGTGGCGTGGAGGAACTGGTGCGCTTGGTGGAACGAAGCATGATGATTCGGTAGGCACGAGCTGCGGGATCAAGCGTCCTTTCGCGCCTTCCGCTGAGCAGGTTTCGCGAGGATTTCGATATAAACCGAGGGACATCCGGTGGTCGCCGCCTGGTCGATCGCGGCGGTGATTTCCTCGACGTGGCGGGACTCCGGTGCGGCTTCGCCTAGGCCGACCTTGCAGTTGAAGTCCCAGAAATCCACTCCATCCGGCAGTGGCTTTTTCCGCTCGCGTTTCAGGTATTTCCGCACATCGCTCTTGATCTGTTCGATGACGCGCGGTGGCTGGTGGTTAGAATGGGTTAGGAGAAATGTTTTTTTCATATCAGGAGTGGGTAATGGCGTTCAGAGGCTCGAATCTAAGCACCGGTTCCGAAAATGCCCAGCCTTCCCGTGCGAGCAGTTGGGCCATGGCCTCGTCGTGCAGGACGAGAACCGCATTCTCAAGGATCTGCGCGGGAAGATGGAGATTGCCGACCTTCCACCCGACGAGCGCGGCCTGGGCGGGGGTTTCACAGGTGATCTGATAGACGGTTTCCGTGAGTTGGCGGACGATGTAGTCATGGCCATTCTGGTGGAAAATCACATCCCCGTCAGTGAGTCGGCTTTCCAGATCGAAGCCAAACTCGGTGCCATCCGCCGCGATTCCGCGCCACCGGCGCTTGAGGAACTGGCGGCGCTCGGCGTGCAGAATGATTTGATTTTCCGCAGGCAGATCGGATGCCGGGGCGAGCGCGCGGTGGATGAGTTGTATTTTCAAGGAATGAAAGGGAGCGACGGATTGCTAGAGCGGCTTTGCGTATGTTTCACAACGGTTATGCCAGCCCTCTTTCCAGCGCTTTTCACCGCGCTCGGGCGGCGAGTTCGCGATACGGCGGGACAGCACGCGTTTCGCGGCGGCGGCGAATTCTGTGGCGGCGGATGCAC
This sequence comes from Akkermansiaceae bacterium, assembly GCA_043758445.1. Classification (GTDB taxonomy): domain Bacteria; phylum Verrucomicrobiota; class Verrucomicrobiia; order Verrucomicrobiales; family Akkermansiaceae; genus Luteolibacter. The sequence goes on from JAYVNM010000096.1 coordinate 6,978, forward strand.
CGGAAGGGGAGTCCTTCATTTCACCGAGGACCTGGAGCAAGCCCCAGCCGTGACCTTTGTAGCGCTCGGAAACCACGGTTCCTTCGCCCTTGAAATTCACATAGTCGATCAAGGCGTAGATCCCCTGCGAGGTGGTTGCGACTTTTCGGTAATTCGCCTCGATCCGGGCCCTCTCACTGGCGGCAGCCGCAGCCCGAATTTTCGGCAAAGCCTCGTGCGAGCGGGCGATGATGTAGTCCGTTTGCAGGCCCACTGTCGCCGCCAGCCATTGCCGCAGGCTGGTTAGGCGCGGGCCGTTGAAATCCTGTTGAAATTCCGCCTTCGATTTCCATGGACTGTGGGCCTGCGCCGCCACCGCCGGGATTTCCACGCCGCGCTCGCGGGCGAACTTGATAAATTGCGGCCAACTCTCTTCAAACCGGCCCTTGAAGTCCGCCGGATACCAAATGAAATGCCCGATGCCCAGCGAGGGAAATTCCTCACCCCCATTCCAGCTCGTCAGTCCGGCGACGCTTCCCGCGCATTCGTTCTGCCAGATTTTCTTGCCGATCGCCGTTTTTTGCCCCGCGCTCAGATTGCCCGCAGGCGGGGCCGCCGGAGCGCAGGCGGTGAGCAATATGGCGAGAAATCCAACAAAACGGGCGGCTTGCATGACGCCATGCTACACGTAGAATCCCACCAACCGCAAGCTCATGAACCGCATTCCCTGGGATAAGATCCTCACTTTCACCCCATTCGATCTGGTGAAACTGCTGCTCACCGCGGCAGTGATCCTATTCGTGACGAAAATCCAGCTCGTCAACGACCGCCTGTCCGCCCTGCTCATCGCCCTGCCACTCACCTCATTGATGGCGATGCTCTGGATGCACCATGAAAAACAATCCCCGGAGCGCCTTGCCAACCATGCCGAGGGCACGTTCTGGTTCGTCCTGCCCACCTTGCCGATGTTCCTTATTCTCCCTTGGATGTTGCGCCATGGCTGGAATTTCTGGGTGGCCCTCGCCGCGAATTGCCTGATCACCGTGGCGCTGTTCTGGCTCACCGTGCTGGTGCTCCGTCGGTGCGGAATCGACCTGATGCCGAAATGAATCGGTGGTTTTTTAAAAAATCGTCCCTAACCAAGCAGATAAGGCTTGTCAAATCGTGGAATCTCTGGTTTGACCATCGGCCCGGCGCTACTTCCGGGATTCTGTCCAATCCACTTTGTTTTGAGCGAAAAAAAACCGGCCGCGCCTCCCGAAAACGTAATCCCGTTTGAGAAGGCAAAGCCGATTTCGCGATTTCCCGGTTCTCCTATGAAAAGCGATCTCCTCGATAAGGCCTCTGAAATTGTCACCGACCCGCTTGTTCTGGTCAATCTCGTCTCCCAGCGCGTCCGCCAATTGAACAGCGGCCGTTCGCCACTGATCCCCACCCGTCCGAGCATGGGCGTGGCGGACATCGCCCTCACCGAAATCATCGAGGGCAAAATCAAACTCATCCATCGGGAAGCTCCCTGAGTGAGTGCCGCAGTGAGCCTGCGCCCCAGCCATGAGTGCGGAAATCGCCACCAACCGGAAAGCCGGGCGGGATTTCCATATCCTGGAAAAATTCGAGGCTGGGCTTGAACTGAAAGGCACCGAGGTCAAGTCGATCCGGGCCGGGAAAATTAATGTTTCGGACGCCTTTGCCCGCGTCGAAAACAATCAGGTTTTCCTCTACGGCTGCGACATCCAGCCGTGGCAAACCGCCGGCGAGTGGTTCAATCACACCGCGAAACGCCCGCGCCGCCTGCTGCTCCACAAGCGGGAAATTCTCAAACTCGCCAACGCCACCGCCGTCAAAGGCTGCTCGCTGCCCTTGCTGCGAATCTATTGGACAAACCGCCGCGTGAAGGTGGAAATCGGCGTCGGCAAGGGGAAAACCCATTCGGACCAGCGCCAAGATTTGAAGGAAAAAGTCGAACTCCGCGAGGCCCAACGCGAGATGTCGCGCTTCAACCAGCGTTGAGCGATCACTCGGGATCAGGAGTCTTCGGCTTGACCCTAGCTGGTGGGTCCGTCGGCGGCCGGGAAATGACCGTGCCAGCGTCCGTCCCGGATTTGGGCGCGGTCGGGTTGGTCGCTCGGAAATCCCCGTCGCCCGGCATGTTCAGCAGGTCCGGCACCCGTATGCCATCGTTCGGCAGTCCCGGCAGCGGCGCTTCGGCAACGACCGCTTCCGGCGCTTTTTTTTCGCCCGATTTCACCGGCAGCACTACCACGATCGCCTTGGGTGGGGCGCACGCCGCCAACGCTAGGGTCACGCCTAGAAGTGCATAAGTCGGGTGGCGCAGTATCGGCATCGTGTCGTGTGTCCTGGCAATTTCAGATAGCAGGCTGGAGGAGGTAGAGGCCCATGGTGCAGGCGGAAGCGTCGGCAGCGACCATGCGTTTTTTTTCGTGTCCCGCCCCCCAGGAGTCACTGAAGATGATTTCGCCTTTTGTGGTGTTGTAACCTATGATGAGCCGCACATGCCCGCCACCCGCCTGTTTGGCCGGTTCGCCATTTTCCGGGTATTTGCCGAGTTGCAATGCCCACATAACTGGGATGCCCTTGTCGATATTCAGACGAACGACGCTCATAAACTTGTCGAGGGCTGGGCCCTTGCCATTGACCTCGCGTAGGACATCGGAGTCGAGTCCGCCGATGAAGTAGATGAAATTGTTCGTATCCAGGATTTTCTTGCCGAGCTTTTTGGCGGCACTGTTATATTTCCGCATGAAACTCTGGTATTTCCGGCTTGAGTAGTCGAGATCAAGTTCTGTTAGGAAGCTCGTCTTGTATTTACCGGAAATTTTCTTCATCGCTGCTTCCATTTCTTCTGGATTGGTGCCGCCGCCGCCTGCCTGTGTGCCGGCGATTTGGGCCATCTCGTGCTGATCGGCAGGCACGCCGTAGTAGTTGAGGAGGCGGGCGGCGGTGGCGACAGCGCAGTAGCCCTTGTCACCCTGGTCAACCATCGGAACGTTCGGGATAAAAACATCGCCGGATGTCTCATGCCTGACTGACTTGGCGAGATCCGCACGCCTGACTGTTGCCGCTCCCCCGGTTGTGGTGTTTAGCCCAATCGTGCTGGAAGGTTTGGGCATGAGGCGCAGCCGGATGAACTCACCCTGAAAGTTCTTGCCGGTCTTTTCACGCCCTGAATAGGGATCACGGATTTTTTCCTTCCCGCCACTGAATTCCAGTTGTGCGAGTGATTCGGCACCGACCCACATGCGGCGCTCAGCCCTGGCAGCACTCGCCGTGTCACGTCCACGGTCCTCGTATTTCGGAGCTACCAGCCGATTGAGTTCGGTGGACCAGGCATTGACGAGGTCGTTGAAGTCTTTTTCGGACATGTCAGAGTTCTGGGAATCACCCTTGTTCCAAATGGCAATGTCCACTTCAGACAGCTTGCCGGCTTTGAAACCGAACGAAACCTCTTCGACATTTCGGCCGCCTGCGAATGCCGTGATCTTGAGATGTCCGAAACCCCAGTTTTCCCGCCGGAGGATACCGCGGTCTTTGGAAATTTCAGAATTCCATTTGAAGCCCTTTTTCTTCCACGCTTCCTCCACAGTGGCGTCGGTAGAAGACCAGAGTTTGCAAGGTTCGAACAAGGGGTCGATGGAAACCTCCTTGCCATGATCACCATGGTCACCAATGACGGTTGGCTTTACCGTTGGCTTTTGCGCCTCAGCCGGCGCAATCAGGAACAACAGCGGTAACGCTAAAAATGCTTGCAGGATTTTGTTCATATTCAACGGGTTGTTATAACGTTATTTCACGCCTATCACGCCTATTATTTGCCGAGGAAAATCAAAGCAACTCTCCTAGACTTCCACAATGAAATTTAATTTAGAAGCCGGAGCCGAGGCGGATGTCCTGTGCGGCTGGTTAAATCGAATACCACCCAACGGCTCGTTCGCGATACTGTTAGCCTTTTTTTCTATCAGCCGACGTTGCGGGTCTTGATTCAATTCCCCTTAGGAAGCCAATCGGTGGCGATGATTTCAAGCACCTCGAAGTAGCTTTGGTCGGCGGTGGTTTTGTGTTTCACCACTTCGAGGACCGGGGTGAAAATCGCCCCATTGGCGGTGGCGGTTTGGAAGGCGTCAAAAATTTTCGAGGGCTTTTTGACGAAGGCGATCTGCTGCTTATCGGCGAGGGGCGACTGGAGGAGAAAAGAGGAGAATTTTTCATTTTCCGTATTCGCGGCGCGTGCCGGGGGTGGCGCGGTGACGACGAGATGGAAGCGGCCGGTTAGATCGACGGGGCCGATAACGAACTTGTGGAAGAGATTGTCGCGGAACTCCACGAAGGACTGCCAATCGACGAGCCAGCCAGTGGGCGTTTCCTTGATGGCGACGGGAATGCCATCGGGATATTTTTCTGTAACGACGTAGAAAATGTATAGGGTGGTGCCGGATTTTTCATCGAGGTGGCTCTGTTTGACGGAGATCGACTGGAAGTCGGTGGGACCATCCGGAGCCTCGTGCGAGTAAGCTTCCATCAGCGTCCTCACTTTTTCCGGGAAGAGCACGTGGGCGCTGCGGGTGGCCCAGTCCGGGGCATCGAGAAAAGCCCGTAACGAGGCCTCGGCGGCGGCGGAAACTTTGGCGGGCTCGGGGGATTTTGGCGGTTCGACCGGCGGCTCTAACGGCGGGCTGATCGGCTCTGACGTGGGGCTGGCGGCGTTCAATTTCGGCACGGCGGGATTGACCGGCTTGTCCCCATCAGACGGTGGCAACACGAGGGCGGTCATGGGAGGGATTCGCCTGAACCATTGGTTGGAACGCACCCCGAGGGCGTAGCCCCAAGCGAGCGCGACGGCTCCCGTTAGAAGGCAGGACAGCACCAGGATCGCGCGTTGCGGTTTGGCGCAAGCCGGGCCCGGCTGGAGCGTGGCCAGGGCGAGTGGTGGGGTCACTGCCAACGGTTCGCTAACCGGCACGGAGTCCGGGGATTTAACGAACTCATCCGCCTCCCGTTGCGGCGACGGTTCGGCAAAGGGCCTGAAGGGTTCAATCACTTTCGTCGTCTTTGCCGCCAGCGGCGGGGACTTGGCGAAAGTCTCCAGGCGGAACGACGCGACCTCCGGTCCAGCGACGGGTATTTCACAGGCGCCAACTCCGTGGTAGGGATCGGGCGCGATGATTTCCCTAGCGCAGCGTGGGCATGGCCCCTGTTGCGCCGCCATGCTGAGCGGCAACCGCAGCATGGTGCCGCATCCGGGACAGTTGAATTGGATTACCTCAGCCATGGGTATTGCGAAACGCACCGACCTCATGCCACAGGATTTCTCCGGTGTCGATCTTTCGGATTACCTGATTTAAAATACCTCTGACACCGTGAGAAAAATCATCCACATCGACATGGACTGCTTCTACGCCGCCATCGAGGAGCGGGGAAATCCCGCCTTGCGCGGCCAACCGCTCGCAGTCGGAGGCAGCGACCGCCGCAGCGTGCTCACCACCGCGAACTACGTGGCGCGCAAGTATGGCTGCCGCTCCGCGATGCCGGTCTTCATGGCGCTGGAACTTTGCCCGCATCTGATCTTGGTCCCGGTTAGATTTGAACTCTAGCGGGCCGTCAGCTCCCGCATCCGCGCCATTTTAGGCCGCTTCACCGACCTCATCGAGCCGCTTTCGCTGGACGAGGCCTATCTCGATGTCTCCCATCTTCAGAGCGATGGTGCCGCTGTCGCCCGCGAGATTCGCGCGCAGATTTTCGAGGAAACCAGCCTCACCGCGTCCGCCGGGATTTCCACCAACAAGCTCGTCGCCAAGATCGCGTCGGACTGGCACAAACCGAATGGTCAGAAGCAGGTCGCCGACGCGGATATCCCTGCATTCATGGCCGCCCTGCCAGGACCGATGATTTCTTAATAATAATTCGGCTTACATTAATTTTACGCCACCCGAACCAATCCCCACCCCGAGCCGAACCCGTAATTCTTGTTATTTGATTTTGAACAACTTACAAAGGATACTAACAGGCGAACATATTTATAACGTATCTAATAACTTAAAAAACCAAAAAATATTTGACACCCGCCTCTTTTTAACATTTTTCCTTAAAGCGTAAATGATGAAAAAAATCACATTCTCGTGCGGCATCGTTACAGCGGCCTGTTTCAGCCTGTCCACTTTGATGGTGAGGGCTCAAAAACCAGCCGATAAAGTGTATGGTAAAGGGCATCCTTTCAAGGTCGAAGAACTGCCTTCGGGAAAACTGAAAACTAAGCTCAACACGCTAGAGCCACAGGCCCGGGATAAGGCCATGAAGTGGCTGGGTGAACTCACCTTTGAAAAATTTGATGCTGCGGATCACCTCCGTGTGGACAATGACGGAGGCGTCTTCATCGTCTGCCCGGAAGATCATGGCAATCATGAGGGTAAGTCGCTCAAGCCCGTGCAGTCCGCTACACCCGCCCATGTTTCTGTGCCGATCAGCTCTCCTCCAGCCTATCATTCCAGACCCAGCGCCACCAAGCGCATCTATATTGACTTTAACGGTGGAGCGGTCTCGGGCAAAGCATGGTCTGCTACCGATGGCACCACCACATGGACTTCGTGGAACTGCGAAGCGTGGGGGCTTGACGCGGACAATACCACGTTCACTGATGCAGAGCAGGACGAGATTCGTCGTACTTGGGAGCGGATCAGCGAAGATTACGCACCCTTTGATATCGACGTCACCACCGATGTCGCCTATGACCCGGACAACTACTTAGGCGATAAAAACCAAGTGGGATGGCTGATGTGCACGCCAACGACTGACAAGAATGGTGCCCGTTGTCCGCATTACGGCTATGGTGGTATCGCTTATGTTGGCGTCTATGGAGATAGCAACTATTCTACCACCTATCAGCCTGCTTGGGTCGCGCCGTATGGGGCCGACAATCTGACCGAAGCGGCATCCCATGAGATGGGACATAATATGGGCCTTAGCCATGATGGCACATCCGCATTGGGCTACTATGGTGGGCACTCGGCAACGGCATCCGCGCCGTCATGGGGGCCGATCATGGGCACGGGATATGGCCGGGATATCTCTCAATGGAGCAAAGGCGAATATTACGATGCAAACCAGATTGAAGATGACCTAGCCATCATCGCCGCTAGAGTTCCCTACCGCGCCGATGACTTTGGCAACACACCCGCCACTGCCACCGTCTTGGCCAGCAGTCCCGTCAATCAGGTGGGTTTCGTGGAAACCACCGGCGATGCCGACTACTTCCAGTTCACCGCAGGGGCGGGAGCTGTCACCTTTTCCGCAAGTCCCTACCGCTGCGATACTTCTACTTGGGGCGGCAACCTTGATATCCAGCTTGAACTGTATGACAGCAATCAAACACTCGTCACCTCCAGCAACCCAGCAGCAGAGACGAACGCTGCCATTTCGACTACAGTGGCTGCAGGCACGTATTACCTCGCGATCAGACCCTCCGCCGCCGGTAATCCAACGATTGCTTCTCCATCCGGCTACACAGTCTATGGCTCGCTGGGCAAATATACCATCACTGGTACATTCGGCACCCCGAGTCTAACATTGGAACAAGCCTTGGACACCACGGGTCTTGTGTGGACCACCAGCGGCGACGGAGTTTGGCAAGGCCAGAATACGGTCACGCATGACGGCATTGATGCCGCCCGCAGCGGTGCGATCAGCAATAGCCAGCAATCCCACATGGAAACAACGGTCACAGGTACCGGCAACCTCACTTTCTGGCAGAAGGTCTCGTCGGAGAGCGGCTTCGATTTCCTC
>JAYVNM010000097.1:0-4936 GCA_043758445.1 Akkermansiaceae bacterium
ATTTCGGGCATGGGAGTCTTTTCGGACTTCCATGCCCACTTTTTTTCGCGTCTAATACATTGTGCTTCAATCGTTGAGCTGGGCTGGGACAGGCTCTAAATAAGCATGTGAGCCTCTTCGATCGTTTCTCGGAGCTTTTTGAGGTGTCCTCCGACATCAGGAGAATTTGGGTCAATCAAGGACTTCTTGAAATGCTCGCCGGGAAAGTCCCAGAATTGGATCTTCTTACCTTTAACGCTACCCAAACGGAATGTGAAGATTTCTTGGGGCGCTCCTTCGAAATTACGCAGTGGCCACTTCCCTCGATTTAGACGCTTCATAATCTCATCGATCTTCTCGGCGGCCTCGAACGATTCGATATGAATCGGCACCGGCGACTCCTTGCGACTCGCATAAGTTGTAATCATGGCCAAGAATACAGTCTTCCCAGCGTTCATTGGGCCGATGGTGAGTATTTTCATTTGAATGGAGCAATGGTGAGGTTTTCTTTCTCCGCTTCATAGAGAAAGTTGGCAAGTGTGGCCTTATCCCATGGAATGCTTGATAGAGATGACGCCTGCAATGGCTTGCGGATAAGTAGAGACAGATCATTGCACGCTCGTTCGATTTCGCATTTCAGGAGCACCTGTCTCTCCCTCTTTCCGGAGCGACTCTGGAAGAGTGTGTGAACATCCTGCACCTTGGAAGTCGTCTCATTGCCGTGATCACCTTGAGCAGCTTCTTTGATGGCTTCCTTGGCGTTTACGTATAGAAACGGACGCATCGGGAAAAGTTCGGAAAATTTCCCCTCATAGAGCTTCTTGTCGCTCTCCTCTCGATCAGATTCGGAATCCCATTTGGTCATAATCACCGTCGTGCAGAGGTGGCTGATGGACTCGAAGAATCTTCGCTCGCTCTTAGTGACCATGCCGCTCGAGGCACTTATGCAAAACATCACCTCATGAACGTGCTCATTCAGATACGCCAACAGAGTCGCCTCATCAGCACCGGAAGAATCTTCCACTTGAGCAGCACCGAATCCGGGCGTGTCGGCAAAAACGAGGCCGCCCTTCAGCAGCCTGATCGGCCCTTTGACCACGATTCTCTTTTTTGGATCGTCCGGTGAATCTATCGATTCTGGTATTAATACTTTCTCTTCCAATACTCGGGTCAGTTCTGGCACAGAGTCGAACTTCTGCTCCATCACGGTGAGATTCCTTTCATCGATCGTTTGGATCACCCATGGACCATCGGCAAATTCATATTCCACCGGCACTGCGGTGGCGGGTCCGTTTCTCCTCGGCGCGACGGGATGCTCGAGCAGTGCTTCCGCGAGAGTGGACTTTCCCACGTTCGTGAGTCCGACCATTGACAACACATAGCGCTCGGAGTTGATGCGCTGGATTCTCCAGTGCAATGGCTCGACCCGGACTTCTCTGAAATTTCGCAAGATCTCGGCGATGGGCTCACTTGGGCCGTGCCTCGAAGAAATTGCATCCTCCGTATTCCACAGGAGGTGGATGAATTCGCTGATGACTTGTTCCATGGTGATAATAGGTTCTAGCTGTGTGATGCTGAGGTGTTTTGTGAGTAGAAGTTAAGTGTTATTGTTAGTAGGATCGAAGCAAGTCTTTAAAATATCGGTCACAACGGTAGTCTCATTTTCCTTCCAGATAGAAGATGTTCTTCGCCTGCTTGCCGACTACGCGGCACGCTGCCGCATCGAAGGTTCCACACACTAGTCCGCCGGCCACGGGAACCATCTTCATCAGATTCACCGCTCCTTTTTCCCCGGCCTTGGTAAGAAGTCGGAACCCGACCTTTTTGTTGATCTCAATGAGGACCTGGCCCGGGATTTTCTGGATGGCGGCGCGTGCCATGCCGCTGCCTATCTTGACTCCCACATCCTTGAGGATCTCTTTGCAGGCATCGCCCGCAAGACAGACCATGACGAAGGTTCTCACCCGGTCACTTGAGATGTCGTGCCCGCTGATCCCGGCCACCGCCGCCGCCATGCGGGCCTGGATGAGCCAGGATGCCCCGAAGGCCGCCGGTATCGCAACCGGTAGGGTGATCACCCCACCGAGGCCGGTGATGAATCCGGAAGTGAAATTTTTGGTCGTTTCCCATTTGATCAGAGAATCGATCCTCTCCGCATCGCTCGCATAGGACGAGTCAATCTGATACTCGTGAGCGAGATCCCTTGCCGAGGACAGCAGAGGAACTCCGTTGATTCCCTTGTCCGTGATCCAGTTGATCAGTTTCAGCGCCTTGCTGTCGTTCGACTCCTCGCTGGCATCGAGATTGCTCTCACGATCCGGCTGCGGTGGGCCGTCAGACTGTTTTTTGATCAAATAGCTCATTACACGGAATGGTTGGTCAAGCGGGAGGCTGCCTGAATGGATGTCGTGGGCATAGGCAGTTTCTATCTGCCACGAGGGGTGCCTGCACAGCAAAATCAGCTTACATGAATCCGCTTAAGACCGTCGAACTTGATGTGAAAGCCGTCGCCCCGATAGAGCGGTGCCTTGCCGGTGAACCGTTCTGAGAGAGGGATGTGATTTCCGTCGTTGTCATACAGAAACGCTGCGGAGGAGGCGAGCGAAACGGCAGCGAAAAAGCCGTCGTAGGGCCTCAGCTGTGGGTTCTCCTTCACCATACCTGTGTAAGCCTGCCATTCGTCCCCCTTTATCTGCGGGCAGTGCCGGACAATCACCCACGCACGGTTGCCATCTGCGTCTTGAAACCAGACTTGCGGATCCACACCGAGCACGTCGGTGAATGACAGGATCTCCGAGCTGCCGTCCCGGGTGATGGAGTCCCGCACGATTTGGATCGCAAAGTTTCGCAGCTCCCAATCGGACATCAGGATCTGCCCGGTCATGTCGAATGCTTCGGGATCGAGGGGAGTCAGCTTCACGGCGTCGAACAGGTTCCACCCAATGGAAGACGGTCGCATCGTCTCGGTCTTCACCGGAAAGATGCAGGCGACCAGATTGTTTTCACAGGTCGCTTCGAGGAAACGATCCATCGCCTGCCGGGTGATGCCGGAGCGCCCGGCCGCCACCGCATCCACTAGCACGGAGAACACCCGGTTACCGTAGGCGAAGGTGAGGTGATCGAAAGACGGCCACGTCAGCTCGGTCTTCACCCAGCGGAAGTCATGCGGTGAATCGACCTTACCACCCAGCCTATTGAACTGTTCCTGTAAAGTTACCCCAGCCACATGCCTCGCTTGAAGGAACTGGGGCGAGGGCTCGGCTCTGTCGATCTCGTGGCTCATGAACCAACTCGATAATGAAGCTCCAAGTGCTCCGCCAGCTCCGTTCGCATCTGCAATTTCACCGACGGCGGTTTGATGTCTGCGATCTCCTCCTCAGAACCGTTTGCCATTACGCGAAATGCCGTAATTTCGGTGTGCGGGTAATTGCACTGGTTTGGCTTGTGTATCGGCTTGAGCCTGAAGCTGTATGGATGATTCTTCTGATCCGGGTGATTAACTTGAAGTGATAGAGCGGCGACTGGAAGGGCGAAAACAGCACGATCTGGGTATTTCCCTCCCTGCTGATCATTCCACAGAACGTCCTCGGGACCTTCGCAGTATTTTCGTCGGTTCACCGACATTTTCTTGAAATTGATGACGTCCGTTAGGTCGGGCTCCGGAGACTTATGGCGGCGGTAGAGGAGTTCGCCGGGTTCGAAATACGGATCAACCGCACGGCCCGCTTGATGAAGATGAGGCGGAATCCCTCGCTCCTGGCAAACAGGATCACACGGCTCTCCCACGTCACTCATCCGGCTTGAAGATTGTGCTTCAGAAACTTGCCGATCTCACTGAGTCCAAGATCGTGATAAGTCGCTGGTGAGAATTTTGGCTTCAACATCACTGCGACATCCCCATCAGAATCGATCTCCCACTTGAGCAAAGTTCCGTGCTTCTTCGCTGACATCAGAATACTGGAGTCGCTCGTAGTCACGACCCATTCCGGGAGAATACTCGCACGTTCGAGTTCATTGACGACCGCCAATGCGGCATCGATTGCCCTGCTGGGGGGCGCTGTGCCGTCGTAGCTGTCCCAGCCGACTGGCAGTTCGGAAAACCTGCGGACCTTTTCCCGCAACAATTCGAAATCGCTGGATGCTTCCAGTTCCAAAGGCCTGATGACCGTGGACCCTCCTGCGGAATAGACACAATGCAGATCAATGTCTCGGCTTCGGCGGTCGATCCACCCTGACAATGCTTCCCTGTAGGTCGCTACCCAGCTGCTTGCTCCCGAACGATGGATTACGAGTGTCATCGGTGAGCCACCTTTGACCACGACCGTAGCGAAAATGTCGGCATTGCCAGATTTCGAGGCGCAGCCCGAAGTCTCCGGCCGCTGCGTGGCATGCTGCTTGGGAAACCTGCGGCCGCCCAGATCGAGGAAATTGCTGTAGTTCAGCGCTTTAGTCGTGCTCATCGGTCTTGGTTTCTTCGGATTCGAAATTCGTCAACATCGTGCCAAGCAGTTCCACCAGACTCCGCGCGGTCGCGACATCCAGCACGAAACTACTCTGCAATTCGCGGACGATTCCTGATTTTCCTTGGGCGGAGACGAGTGTTCCGAGCGAGCCATCATCCTCAACCTCGTAGGTCATTATCTTCGGAAGCGCCGCTCGCTCGACGTAAAACGTGAGACTAAGGCCGGAGGGGGTCAGATTCCCTACGGCTCCGTCAACCTGCAAGGTCTGAAAGTGCGGAGACTTGATCAGATGAAAAGTCACGGTGTCCTTTTCTTTTCCTTGCTCGATTTCCATGTCGTCGTGTTCGGTGGGAGACTGTCCTGACAATGATAAACGTTGCAAGCCCCCATTTTTGTCACGGCTTTTTCTTTTTGAAGGGAATATCCGCATAGGTTCATGATTTCGAAAAAATCCTAGACAAACCTCCCCGATTCGACTCTGGTGGGGTCGGATG
>JAYVNM010000098.1:0-4935 GCA_043758445.1 Akkermansiaceae bacterium
TAGGTAAATGATCCGCGAGTCCGGGCCGTATTTCGTGTCGAACCGCACCGCGTAGCCGACCTCCTTGCCCAGTGTCGCCCGCCGCAACCGAGCCACCCAACCCGCCAGCAAGCGCGCCGCCATTCGCCGTGGCTCGATCACCAGAATCCGCCCGGCAATCCCCGCATCCACCAACATCCCCGGCACCGCAGTCGATTTCCCCGAGCCTGTCGGAGCTTTCAGCAACACCCGCGCCCGTTCCCCAGCCACCGCCGCCCGCAGCGCCCCTTCGATTTCAAACACCGGTAAGTCCACGCCCGAGGATGTGTCGGAAATTACCCCCACTGGCCATCTCAGAATGCACTATCTTCTGATGCACGCTGGCGACGATGATTAGTCCCTAGCAGAAAACAAGACGATTATTGAGAACCTCAACAAATGGTGTCCCGTCGAAATGAAATCCAATGTGAATATCGTCTATCAGGACTCTCACGGCAAGGACGAGGCCTGGTTCGGAAAGGAAGGAATCGCCGCAGCCATCCGCCAAGCCTGCGCCATGCCCGGTTATTCTGGATCACGCAAAAAGTAAGTTCTATCAGATATGCCGTCGAAGAGTCCTTGTCGGAGGCAATCTCGGACGCGGGTAGGGAGATCCTGGGCATCGCCAGCCACAGGATCAGCCTCTGGAATCGGGACGATGCGGAGTCCGATTCTTTTTTGTCTTCATCGTTTCCGTTGCTCCACTCTGGCAGCAGATACCAGCCTGGATCAGACTCCCCTCCAGTTGGAAGTATCTTCATGGTAGGAGTCGGCGGTGGGGACTTCGCTTTGCGAGTTTCGTTAGGAAAGACCACCCAGGCAATTCCCCGCGAATCTGTTTCAATGACGGTGCCGGGCACGTTCACTGGGGGGACGTGCGGGTCGGCACCTTCAGTTTGATTGATGTATTTTCCCGTATATTTAGCTTCGAGCGGTTTATCTTCCGGCCCTTCCGCGACCACCCGGACGTCGAGCGGTTGTTCTGGGGTGCCGCCCGCCCTTCGGATCAGACACCAGAGGGTGGCAGCCAGCACCTGCTCTTTTGTGTATGGACTGTAGCCGGGTGGTTTCCATGAGTTCATGCGCAAAGTCACTGGAAATGCGCGGATCTGGGTGGAATCCTCCGCCTCCACAGAGATGCCGAAGACGCTGGCCAAATTCTGATCGAGTTCCGTGCCGCTTTCCCAACGCATGGCCCCACCCGGACAAGGTATGGAGTCTCCGATGTGTGCGTGAAGACCGTAATCGTAATTGCAAACCACGGCCACGTCACCGAGTGGGATTTTCTGTGGATCGGATTTCGGCCCAAAATTCACGGGCTGTTCAATGAGAGCTGGCCCGTAGCTGGAGGCGTGGCACGGACTTATACCCAACCAGGCGGCCAGCGTGAGCGTGGAAACGATAACAGTATTCTTCATGTCAGAGGTGATCTTGTTTCAAGGCTGCCCGAAAACATGTAATCCCGCAATCATCAAACGTGCGAAGTTGTATCGGAAGAAGATGCTTATGGGCGGGATATCCGGTGGCAGTTGGCGTGCTTTCCACTACTCGGCCTATTCGGGATCGCATAAGATTTATGTGAATCGGATATTTGCATGATGCGGGGAAGCAGATGATTGCAATATGCACCTGCATAATCCGTTGCTGGGGCAGAACCCTTGAATTCACAGGCTCCGGCGTCCTCCGGAAATCGGAACGCCGCCTGCAAGGGCTTTCCTAGCCACAATACTTTTCAGCGACCTCTGATTGCCGCTCCTAACAAATTCACACCAAACAACCATGACCCACGAATCCATCCACACTAACTACGGAGAACTCAGCGACACGCTTCATCATAGCGCCAAAGTGCTCAGAGAATCCGCCACCGCCGGAGGGACCATCCTCAAGGAGAAAAGCAGCGAAATGCTCGACTGCGCCAGCGAACGCATCCGGAACAATCCCCTGCCCGCCGTGGCCGGAGCCTTCGTTCTCGGCATCGCGGTAGGCTGCCTCATCGTTTCCTCAAGGCACGATTCCTTCACCGACGAACCCTTCATCGCCGAGCCGCTCGACCTAGCCAGCCATATCGGCGAATCAATCACCACTTCGCTGAGCCGCCTCTATTCCAACCTCAAATTCTGGTAAATCATGACCTCTCCATCCGACCCAGTTCCCACCATCGAGCAAGGCGTCCATGCCCTGATCGGCGATGTAAAAAAACAAATCTGCCAGCGCTACGAAGACTGCGAACAACGCGTCCGCCGCTCGCCCGGCAAAGCGGTCCTCGTCGCAGTCGCCACAGGTTATCTGCTTCACCGCCTGCCGGTGAGATCACTCCTCGTATCACAAGTCAGGCTCGTCGCCGCGCTCACGCCGCCCGCCTTACTCGCCTTCGGAGCTGCCAAGCTTTGCGAATTCCTCCAACGCGAGGCATGGAAGAATTCCCCCGTCGTCATCCCCGACAAATCGGTTGGCGAGTTCATTAACATGGCTTGAAATAGCACGCGCGATAAGTCGCTGATCGGTCGTGAGCGGTTGAGCTTGGCAAGTGGTCATCGTTCCGCCAAATTTCCCGGCATGTTTGATAGTGCGCGCTATGATGGCCGGATGCCTTACCGGCGGTGTGGGGACTCGGGGCTTTTGCTGCCGGCCATTTCATTGGGGTTTTGGCACAATTTCGGCCATGTCGATGATTTCCAAGAAGCGCGTCGGATCATGCACCGGGCCTTTGACAGGGGCGTCACTCATTTCGACCTCGCGAACAATTACGGCCCGCCACCCGGCTCGGCAGAGGAAAACGTCGGTCGCATCCTGGTGGAGGACTTCGCCTGCCATCGCGACGAGCTAGTCATCACCACCAAGGCTGGGCATGAGATGTGGAGCGGCCCCTACGGTCAGGCAGGTTCGCGGAAACATTTGTTGGCCTCGCTAGATCAATCCCTGCGGCGGCTGCGGCAGAGTTATGTGGATGTTTTTTATTCCCACTGCCCGGACCCGGAGACGCGCTTGGAGGAAACCATGTCCGCGCTGGCCACGGCCGTGAACAGCGGGAGGGCGCGCTACGTCGGCCTCTCGAAATATCCACTCAAGCGCTTAAAAAAAGCGGTCCGCCTACTCAAGGATATGGGCATCCGCTGCTTGATCTATCAGCCACCGTATTCGATTCTCAACCGCTGGCCGGAGACGGAAGGCATCCTCGACTATCTGTTGAAAGAGGGCATTGGCTGCGTGGTGTTCAGTCCGTTGGCTCAGGGAATGCTGACTCAGAAGTATGTGGCAGACATCCCCCAAGACTCGCGGGCCGCACGGGCGGAAGGTTTTCTCAAGGTCGAGCAGGTGCTCGCCCAACAAGAAAAAATCCGCGCCCTCGCCGATCTTGCGGCTGCCCATGGGATGCAACTCAACCACCTAGCGATCCAATGGACGCTGCGCTCCCCGGCGGTCACCTCGTCGATCATCGGTGCCCGCACGGTCGCGCAACTTGACGACTCACTGGACGCCCTCCAATCGCCGCTGCCAGATGACGCGCTGCTGGCTGCCATCGACGCAATCGCACCCGGCGTGCGGAAAAAGGATGCGGAAAATTGATAAACGACAATACTACCACCATGACTTGGAACGACACCTTTTTACAACTCTTCGACCGATGCCTCGCCCGCTACCAATCCGGCGATCTGGACTACCAAAATTATTACAGCCCGGATGAGTTGATTTTCCTCGCCAGCATCGGCTGCCAACCGCGCGAGTTTTTCGATTTTGTCGAGGATTTCGGCAGTGAAGGTGTGCCGTCGATCTCGACCGCCCTGCTCATCGCTGCCGCCCGCCGGGACTATTTCCTGACGATGCAAAAAGGCATCCCCAGTGACAAGACCCTGACTCGCGACGATGTGCCAAGCTTCGGCGAGGAGCTGGAAGGCATGGCTTACCTCCCGCGTCTGCTGGAGAAGGGACGGGCAAAACTCCGCGGCGAACTCGACCCAGATCTGATGTTCGGCTGCGGCGGCGACCGGAATTTCATGGAAACTCACGGCGCTTTCCACCCGGCGGATTTTCTACGCCATCTGTGGGCATCCGGGAGCGACGAGCAAAAAATCACCACATGGATCAAGGAGCAGCAGGACTGATCTGTCACGGCGGAAAACTCCGCGCTTGCCACCCTGCGCCGCGCGGCCTATCCCCGGCTCACCAAATCATGGCTAGCACACCCATCATCAACCTCCGCAAGGGACACGCCGTCCGCCACAACAACGAAGTCTGTCTCGTGATCGACCACGAACTCAAGACTCCGCCACGGATGGCGTCCTACGTCCAGATGTCGATCCGCAGCGTCGCCACGAAGAAAGTTTTCAACCTGCGCATGACCTCGAATGACAGCGTCGAAGGCGTGGTCCTAGAGCGCACGCCGCATGAGTATTCTTATAAGGACAGCAGTGGCTATCATTTCCTCGATCCGAATACCTATGAGGACGCGGTCGTCTATGAGGATCTCATCGAAGGGGTGAAAAACTACCTCATCGAAGGGCAAATTTACAACCTGATGGTGGCCGATGGCATCGTGGTGGCGGTCGATCTGCCGCTGTCGATGGTAATGACCGTGGCCGAGTCCTCGGAAGGCGTGAAAGGCGACTCCGCCAACAATGTTTACAAACCCGCGGTCATGGAAACCGGCCTAATCGTGCAAGTCCCACTGTTCATCAATGTCGGCGAGCGGATCAATGTGAAGACCGAAGACAATTCTTACACTGGCCGCTCGAACTGAGGCTAGTGTCGCGTAAAATTCAAGTTACCGGATAAGGAGGCACCACACTTTTGTGGTGCTGGTGAATGCGTGGTCTTTGGAAAGCGCGCAGCTCTTCGCAAAGGCCTCCCATTCGCTTCCACGACAGGAGTGTCGTGGCTCCTTAGCTTGTCCGACAATTTGAATTTTACGCGACACTA
>JAYVNM010000099.1:0-14539 GCA_043758445.1 Akkermansiaceae bacterium
GCACCGTGGAAATCCATCAGCACAACGTGATCAAACCCGAAGAGCGCCGCTTGCTCCACCACGGCATTGACGTCGGCGGAATTAGCGAATTGATCCATCGTGGTCGCCCGCGATCCATCGGAAAAAACGATGGGATTCCCCTGGCCATCCGGCATGCTTGTCCAGGTGAGGAAGAGTCCTCGGCGCAGCCGGAAATTGTCCACATAAGTGGCGGCACGCGGTGATGTGCGCGCTGCGGGAACGAATACCTTGAGCTGTTTGGTATCCGCCGATTGCCCGCTGGAGATGCCGATTATTGTTAGAGTCAGTGTCACCGTGGTGTCGGAAACAGGCGTGGTGATTTTGCCATCGTGACTTATGATGCCTGGGGGGTTAGAGTTTTTTACGGAAATCTGATAGCCTGCCTCCACTGAAGGCAGAATCAAACTGGTTGCGCCGCCCATGGGCGGAGTGAGAGTAATGATTGCATCGGCGAGTTCGGCAGGGCGGTCATCCATCAGGGAAGTGAGGGAAAAATCATCGACCCAGCCGAGGCCTCCGCTGTTGCCGATTCCGACGCTGGTGATGGCCGCAGCATCGGCGGCCGCCACCGGTCCGCGGACGGTCACATCATCGACCTTGAATTTGTAGATCCAGTTAGATGAGGGAGTCGGTCGGGTGTCTAGGATGATTGTGAGCTTGTGCGAGCCGTTGAAGACACCGGCATTGCCGCCGGGGAAGGTCTGGAGCTGATTGGTGTCATTCGATAGCGCGCGCAGCAGCATCCAACCGGTGGGATTGTTGATGACGTTCCAGGCTTCCTGGAGCTTCATGCCCTTGGCGAAGCCGCATGCCATCCATTCGCTGGCGGGTTCGCCAGAGACGCACTCGACCCGCATGGACAGCGTGTATAGATTGTCAGGATGGGGCTTGAACGGCAGGAACGCGAGGCGCGATTGAGTCATGACCTTGGCCTTGCTGCCATCAGTTGTCCACGCGCCGTCCGCTACCCAGCGCGAGGCGCTTTGATCAGGTTGCGAGTTATGCAAAAGTCCTTGGCGTGAGAACTTATCGGAATGAATCACATAGTCCGCTCGGACTATGCCATTAAATAACAGAAATAATGAAGTAATAATCAGACGTTTCATGCTGGTATTAGACTGTAGATTTGTGAATGATCAATCTTTCCTGCTAGGAAATCCCTTTTTACAGAAGACGGGATGTGGATTTGTTTGGCGGATTCGACCCGGAAACACAATATCCCGTGGTTGCAGCCTTGCGGAGCATTTTTTCTTCTTCGCAGCCCGCAGCGAATGCTATTTAATGGGTTGCGAATTGAAAAAATGCTCATTTGATGGAAAAATGCCGTGTTTAAAGGACTCTAGCCGTTGCGTTTCCGGGTTGAATCCGCATCTTATGGTGTATTTCTCAGAAGAAATAGGAGAAAAAACCACCTCCTTGCTGACGCGGTGAGTGAACTGCGTGATTCGGATGGTATTACGGAAGAGGCATTATTATTTACGGATAAGTTCTAAATCTTCAGAAGATCAGATAGGAATTTTCCCTAGCTTGATCGCCGTTTCCTCACACCAGCTTTGTCGTGCTGGATGTCCGGAAGTTTCCGCGATACCGCGATGGCGGCGAGCCGTTCAGCTTCTGGAAAAACCGGCTGAAGTAAAACTCATCCGCGAAGCGCAGGCGATCCGCGATCTCCTTCATCTTGAGGTTGGTGTTCATCACCAGTTGCAGTGCCTCTTGGTTGATGCGCCGTGTCAGGTATTCCTTCGGGCTGATGCCGGTGCTGCGAGTGAACGCGATCGAAAACGCCCCCTGCGACGTGCCGTAGATCTTCGCCAGTACGGCTAGTCGCAAGTCTGCCCCGAGGTTCTGCTCGATGTATTGGAAAACATCCGTGAACTGCGTGTGCGTCGCCAAATGACCTGAAATCACTGAGTCCACATCCGGCAACGCCCGCACCAGCCAGGACAGGAGCCGGGCGCGCAGTTCCAGCAAATCCGCCGTTCCAATGACCCGATCCGGCTCCAGCCAGCGCCGCCATTCGTCGGCATCGATCCCACCGATCAACCTCGGCTCGCGCCCCGGCCAATCGAGCAAAGGATCCACCCCCGGCAGCCACTCGCATTGGAATTTGAAAAACAACACGTCGCAACGCTCCGAACACCGCCGCTCTACCGGAGTATTGCCCGGCAGAAACCACGCTTGCCCCGGCTCCATCTCAAAAACCTGATTTTCGTGAACCACCTGCCGCCTACCCGTCAGCGAGAGGTCGATGTGGTGCATAAAATCGCTCTCACGCAGGCCGTTCGACCCCCATTCCCTGCCAATGAATTGAAAATACATGCCAACCAGATGCATGCGGAACTTCGCCGCCAGCAGCGACTCGCGTTCCTGCGTCGCATTACTAGCTAGTATCCTGACGTCGGCGAGGATCGCGGGGTTGGTTGTATCGTAAGGTTTCAAGACTCAAATTCCAAAGGATCTGTGGTAAAAGTCTATGAAATTTAGCGATACGTCTATGGAAAGTTTCCCGGGACTCTGAGAAATTAATGGGTGTTGGTGACTCGTGCCTGTTCATGCGATTTTGCTGCCAAAAAAAATCTTGGCAAAGCGGTTTGGAAAGCTATGCTTGCGATAAATGAAAACAACCGTGACAAATCCCGATTCCGCCAAAACCCGGCGTGCTGCGGAGTCTTCGCCCTTTCAGCGTTTCAGTTTTCAGCATTTCAGCTTTACCGAAACTCCCCTTTTCCCCCGCAACCCCCTTTTCCCCGCCCTCCGGTCCGGTCACCGGCTCTGTCAACGGCCTTCCCTCAAAAAGCAAATTCCTTGGCGCCAGCCTAGGTCGTAGCTGTTGCCATGTGTTTACCGATTATAAGTCATCGCTGTGTCGTGTGGTTACTTATTGGAGCTGCCCTCTTCACCGGCAGCATGAGGATTGCCGCCCAGGTGGATGATGCGATTGATAATCCCGGACTGGTTTTCACAGGCGGGGGAATCGGCGCATGGTCGCCCGACAACGCGATCACGCATGACGGCGTGGACTCCGCGCGGAGTGCAAGCATCACCCACAACCAGACGTCCTCGATGAACGTCACGGTGAATGGTCCCGCTGTTTTGGTTTTCTGGTGGAAGGCATCGAGTGAGGGGGGATTTGATCTTCTGCGTTTGATCGTGGACGGCATTCAAGTCGCGGCCATCAGTGGTGAAACGAACTGGACGCCAGTCACACAAGCGCTGGGCAACGGCTCGCACACCGTTGAGTGGCGTTACACCAAAGATGGATCAATCACCCAAGGCAGCGACTGCGGCTGGGTGGACCAACTCGCCATCGTCCCTTCCGGTGCGGATGACGATTTGCATGTCAATGGCCGCATCGCTTCGCTTTCCATCGGCCGCACGCTGATCACCGGCGTTCCCGCAAAGAACCGCTTCAAGGCGAACGCGCTGGTCAAGTTGCAACGGCTGGATGAAGCGGCACTGCCAGCCGCCGCTGCGGATCTGCCTTTGCGGATCAACTGGTCGCTGTCTGATCTCGATCCCGGATCGCCCGGAGTGGTCGAAGCAGGAGCACATGACTTCACGGTTCCGCTCGCGACCCATGGCGATGGTGCCACACCAACGCCTGCGACTGACGTGCGGCAGGAAGTCTTCGACGTGGGCGTGGATGAACTGACTCAAATATTTCCCACCCATTCATACCGGCTCACGTGGTCCGCCACCTATACCAACTGGGACGGCGGTCAGGTAAGCATCGGTTCGGGCCAGATCGACAACTTCCGCCTGATGAAATTCTCAGGCCTCGTCCATGCCGGCGGGGTGAACGCGCGGTTTGATGAAATCGGCTTTGCCCCCAATACCGTGATCCCGGATGCGACGGGTTATGTGGTGACCGTGGATATGCCGGCGGACCATGCATGGCTTGCCGACAACACGAGTGCGAAATTCCGGATCAACAATGTCGATGTCCATTACGACCCCGTGACTCTCGACATCTCGATCATCGCCGGGCAGGCGGTCGTGCTTTCGGATTTCAGCAGCAACTCCCAAGGCGTGTCGATGACCCTATCCGGAGTGCATCTCAGCGCGACGGGACTTGAGGCGGATCTAGTGAAAGTCAAACTTCCCGCGGGTTTTGGGTTTGCGACCTCGGCGACTTCCCGCGTGCTCAATGGTGAAATCAATTTTGCCAACCAAGCTTTGGACGGAAGCGGTGTTCCCGTCACTTCCTCACTCACCTACTCTCCGGGTGGAAGCCTTTATCTGGTGCATGAAAAACTGCCGGTGCGTTACGCCACCTCATCGCTCACCTACAACATCGGCACCTCGGTTTTTTCAGCATCGTCCGCAACACCCGCGTATGTGCGCAAACGCGAGCGCGATTGGCTTGCACAAGATGCCACACGCGGCGCTCTAACGGATTCATCCGCCGCCACGAAGGCGAGCAATGAGTCGCCCTACGCGCTCGCTGAAAATGCAGGATCGGTCGCTGTTTCCGTGCGCGCGGATAACTCGGGTGTCGCGCTTCTCACCACCATCGTGCCGCTGGCCACGCCGACTCCGGAGACGTTTGTCATGCATTTCCCGAGAACCACCGCGTTGAGCGTCACCGGTGGGTTCATTCAAATTTCGGACAGCGTGTTCACCAGCGGCCAACTCACGCTCGATGCTCCGGTATTAGTCTCCTACACGAGAAATCCGCTGATCGCTCCCGAGTGCGGGCTTTCGTTTTTCGATCCTGACAACGCCAGCCTTCCGGTATCCATCACCAACAACGTGCTGAATCTAACGGCCGACGGCGGTTGGCGCGCCGCGGGCACGGTACCGAGTGGCAATGCCGTCCAGTGGGGCGGACTTCACGTCAACCGGCCGACCCATGAATTGACGGGACTCTCGGATGTAAGCCTGATGATTTCCGGCAACGTTTTTTCGGCAGACCCAAGCGATCCGGAAATCACGCTGCGCCCCGCGAAGATGCTTTTATCCGGCATCGGCAAGCCAGCCGACGCCACCTACACCGAACGACCCGACAGCGCGGCTTATCTCACCGGCCTCGCGGATTACGCCGGACTCAACGTCCGCAACAGTGGCAATGCGCTCGTTGGCCGCAGTTTCCTCGGTGAGCAGGACACGGGAAATTATCCGCTAAAATCGCTCGCAAAATTCTATCTGCGTCCCGGCGGCGTCACCGGTGTCCATGATGCGGTCACCGCACAGGTGCCCATGTTGCATTTCTATGGCTATCTGACGCAACTCGATGGCTTGCGCCTTTCGTTCCGCGACAGCAATAACATCGAATCCGCGACCGGTGGATCGATGACCCTGCCATTCCCATCCGATTTCAGCGTCGATTTCAAGGAGCTCACGTTCAAATCCAGCGGCGCGCTGGATAAAGCCGATCTTCCCGACAACACGCCGGAAAAATCGCTGAGTTACTGGGGTTGTTCGCTGAAACCCGATTCACTCGATTTCACGCCTTCCAAAAGCTGCCTTACCCATGCGTCCTACCTCACGCTATCCGGTGAGATCGGACTCGGCTACATCTCGAATGACAAGGTCCGTGGCACGCTTGCCTTTGCACCGGACGGGAAATTGATACCACCGTCCGCGAATCTTGCACTCGACACCAGCATCCCGACACCAGTGCGGATGAGCATTCAGGGCCGCGGTGATCTCAGCTATCCATTCACACCATCCACCCGGCTGCGCTTCAACAACTACAATTCCAATCCCGGCGGCCCCGGCGATGGCTTCCTGTTCGTCGCGGGAAGCATGGACGTGCCGTTTTTTGAAAATCTCCGGGTGCTGCTTCATCTCCATCCCTCGAAACTCGACAGCGCCTGCGACGTGATCGGCGGTTGGCCTTCGGATCCCTCGCAAGCCGACCGCGGATGGACGGTGGACAAGAAAAATTATTTCAATTTCGCCAAGTTCGATCCCAACGACAACGGCTACGATGCCAATGTCCCGCTGGCGGATTTCCGCAAAGGCTTCGACGATCTCGGTGGAGTGACGAACAAGTTCCGGCCACACGTTCACAAGGATTGGCGCAAGATCGTGGACTTCGAGTTTCCCATGCATTGGGACGCGCAGACCCGGCAATTCCTTCCCGCCGGCGACAAGAGTATCAAACTGCTGGTTCTGACGGCTAAGGGACAGGTGAAGAAGCTCGATGCCGCCGGAGCGGAAATGACGTTCGGCGCCGAGTTCGCCGCGTTGCCCAAGATCAACATCCAGACCTTCACCCGCATCTTCGGCGATGCCGGCGCCCATCTAATAGGAAGTCCGGAAAAGAAAATAGCCACCGCCCTGACCACAGCGCTGCAAGGAGCGGTTGACCAAGCCCTGATCCAACGTGGCAACAAGGCACTGGATGAAGTCCTCGCGGATTCCATCACCGATCTCATGCGCGGGCCTGTCGAACAGGCAACGGACGACATCCTCAACAACAACACTTTTTTCGAAGACCGATTATTCAACCCAATGGCAGTCGCCTATGCAGCGAATAACCAGACTGGCAACGGTCTGACATTCGCCAAAGCCGCGCTACTCGGCCAAAAGATGACCTTCAGCTACGCCCTGAGACACGACCTCGGCGCTTCGGTCTCCGCGGCAATGCAGGACGTGGACAGTCTTGGTGGCCGTCTTGAAAAAGCCGATGCCGCACTCGCGCAGTTGGAGATCCTTTGCAATCCCGACCAGAACTCCGGAACACTCATCCACGCACTGGCCCGGCGGGTAGCGCAGCAATTTCTCGGCCAGGATTTTCTCGGCAGTTCGGATCCGGGCGTAGGTGGTCCGCTCAATGAATTGGTGGATGGCTTGCTCGAAGATGCCCGCCCCGCACTTCGCGAGATTTACCAGGCGATTGGCAAACAGCGGACTCAGCTCAACCAGATCCGGAATTCCTTGGCTGGTGGCAATTCGGGACTCGGCAGACAAATCCGGAACGCCTTCACGGAAAACGCCGTCAACGATATCGCGGATCGTGCGATCGAAGACCTCGCCGCTGAAATTGGAAATTCCCGTGATGCGAACGGAAAATTTTACGATAACTCGGAGAACGGTCCGGCAAAACTCCAGGCCCGGCTCCGTGCCCATGTCATCGACCGCTTCCATGCGTCACTCGTCAGCCAGTCGATCAAGCGTGCGCTCCGTCAATTCGTCGCGCCCGTCCGCGATGTGGAAAACCAAGCGCTCAACCTCGCCTTCGCCGAGGTCAATCACATGGTCAACGAGGTCGCCCTCAAGATCGTCAACGATCCCACAATCGCCATCGGCAACAACTCTGCGTTGATCAGTCTCCGCGATACCGTGGGGGCATCCTTCGACAAGGAGCAGGATGCGTTGGGCGATTTCAGGAAAAAATACAACGACATTACGAGCGTGTTCCAGTTCGCCAAGGTCCAGGGCTATGCAAGAACCCGCGGTGACACGCTCGATGAGTTGCGCGTCGATGCGAGCATCGGGCTTTCGATCCCTGACCCGTTCGGATTCCAGGGCTTCGTGCTCATCAAGAATTTTCAAAGCGACGTGCCGTCCACCTCGTGCCGTCCACCCGGTGTCGTCGCGACAGAAGTCACCATTGGGTCAACCTTCGGAGGCACGTTGGCCCAACCCGTTCCCGCTAGTGATGGCGGTGCGCGACAGCCAGATCGAAAACAAGCATTCCGCGCGCAGATCGAGGGACGCTTCTCATTCGGACCGGGTGCGATTGGCCCTGATTTTCCGATCCCCATTCCAAATGGCTTCGACGCCAAGGTGGATTTCCAAACCCAGATGGATCTCGGCGTCCTGAGCGTGGACCATCTGCAACTGGCCGTCGGACTCGGTGGCAATGAAGCTTACGCCAGCGCCGCCGCAAGCGGGTCGATCTGGTTCATCCAGGCACAGGGCCGCGTTTTCATGGGCTCAACCCATCAACGTTCGATTTTGCGCGAAGCCTTCGACGACCAGACCTACAAGCTGGTGGTCACCGACGGCAGCCTACCCGGCGACGCGCATTGTCTGCTTTATCCGGTGGTCGGCCTTTACACCCGCTTTTCCGGACAAGTTTCGCTCAACCGCATTTTCGGCATCCCGGACAATCCCTGCCTGATCAGTTTGAATGCCGGCCGCGAGTTCGGACATTTCGCGCTGTTTTCGACAGGCAACTCGGGACTGCAACTGAACGTCGGTTATCGCGAAGCCCTGACCATCACTGGCAAGGCGCTTTGTATTTTCGGGGTCGATGCGAAAGCCGGATATCTGGTGGCCTTGAATATCCTGCCGAATTCGCTGACCACGAGTTTGACCGAAGCCATGAACAGCGTGAAGGGCAGAGGCGTTGCGTTCGTGAATGCCTGTGTGGACGTTCTCGGCATCAGAAAATGTTTTCATGGGACCTTTACGATCGATATCCGGCCCAACCCCGCCTTCGCACCGCCGATTCTCGTGATCCCGGTCGGTTTCGAATACTAACCATCCGCTCGTGAAACTCATCCTCACACTTCTCGCTGCCACGCTGTTGATTCCGCAGCTTGCCACCGGCGCACGACCGCCGCCCACTGCGCCCGCGCAAGTTCCGATCCCCGGCGGGCTCGTTACCGCAGCGACTTCGGCGACGGATGCGTCTGGGGAAAAATGGGTGTATCTGCGCTGGCAATCCACCGATGGAGAACTCCCCTTCGGCACACCATTCGCTGTCTATTTGAAAAACGGTGATGCGGATTCAACGGCGCCGCTCGTTTCGCAAGGGATCGCGATGCCCGCCAACAAGCGATCGATCGCAACCGTTCTTCTCAATCGCTCTGCTGCCTTGGGGGCCAATCCCGCTGACGTGGCCGAGACAATCAACACGTATTACGACGTGGTCCGCAACGCCCACATGATCGCCGATTTCAACGTCCAACTGCCCGATGACGGCACGGTGCTCGCTGAAAAATTGGCACGCTTGATCCAACAGGCCCGCGGTGACAGCCGCTCGGTGGAATCGCTGCGACAACTCGCACTTTCCCATCCTGCAATCGCACTTGCCCTCGGCGAAGCATGGGCGGGTCATGTATCCGTCACGGCAGGCTCTCCGGTCACCATTGAACTGCGCTCATGGGATCCCGCCACGAATACGGAAACAGGAATCGCCGGACGCGTAACCGTGAATGTCGGCACGCCGGAAATCATTCTCGCTCCGGGCGCACCGATCCAAGTGCCGGATCTAACAGTAACCGGTGACCGCGTCGTCAAACTCCGCTTCGCCACCAGCGACGCACTCCGCCGGCAGACGCCGATCATGTCGGGCTTCTCGCTCCACCGCGTGACCCGCGCGGCGGCCGAAGCTCATGGCTGGGACAGCTCTCCTCCCACAATTGCCGCGTTGCGTGCGTTCGAAACCAGCGATCCCGCTTCCGCCAAAAATCTAACGGACGGCCCACTTCTCATCGGCAAGCTTTTCGATGACGCGATGGTTTCAAACTTCGATGTCGCTCCTCCCGGCGATCCGATCACCCACTACTTCGCCGACGATAACAACCGCTATGCACGCGATACGAATGGCAACGTCATCGGCATCCGCTTTCCGGACGGTGCGCGATTTTATTACTTCGCTGCGGGACGTGACATGTTGGGCCGCTACGGACTGCTATCGCCCGGCGGTCGCGGGGTGGCTGTCGCGCGGCTTGCACCACCGGTGCCGATGGAGGTCACGCTCACGGAAGAGGCCTTCGAAAGGGAAGGCCAAGTTCGCCAGGGCTTCCGGTTGCGATGGAAAGCCAATCTGCCGGACGGAGACAACGACACCGATTTTTATGAAGTATATCGTGGCAGCCAAACCTCCACCCCCGGCGTGGATTTGGCGGATCCATCGACACTGCCGCAGGCCCAGACGTCGGCTCCACAAGCTCCCGATGCCGACGGTTACATCTCGTGGCTGGACACCACGCTTCCCCAGAACATGGAGCAGCAAACGAGCACATGGTGGTACACGCTCCGGGCGGTCCATGAGAGCCCCGAACCTCCTGACAACGTTTCCGGCCTCGTTCCGGCGCTCTATGGTTCGGTCCGCGCGGTTTCCGCACCCGATCCACCAGCAGCGGTTCCGGCCATGGCCTGCCCTCTGGCCGGACTCGCCATCGACGCCACGGCGTCACTTGGAAATTACCAATTGGTCCAGCTCGCTTCGAACGATCCTCCCAACGAAGCGAAACGACGGGTGCGCCTCATCATTGCCACTCCGGATGGCGGGATCGATGCGGTCGGCTTCAAATGGACGTGGCGTGATAGCTCGAATACAAATTACAATGAAGACGATTTCACCGATTTCGAAATCATCCGCGATTCATTGGAAACGACCATCGATTTTGAAGTTCCCGCAGTGCCTCCGGCGAATGGAACGCCCGTCATCACCTTCACCGCCCGGGCGAAATCGATCGCCGCTGCCACCAGCCGTGAAGTTACCCGGAGTTTCAGCATCGCGAACATCGTCAGTGCCATGGGTGCATGGCCGGCTGACAAGGCGATGGTCGTCCACGGCACGGCTCTCGCTCCGGGTCTAACGGAATTACGCCGTTCGAACGCGCTACACACGGCCATGTTCGGCCTCGCGATTCCTGTCACATTCAACGACGCTCCCAGCAGCGCGGGCGGACAATATTTCACCGCGGGTGTTGCATACGCCAATCACACCCCGGTCGTCATCGAAGCCGACCGGGGCGGCATCTGGACGACATTCACCGGAGTTGAGGTCATGGAAAACCGGATCTCCTTTCTCGATCCCCTGGCACCCGGCGCGGACGGAGGATCGTCTGCGGATGGTTATCGGGCCTTCATTGTTGAAAAAGGCGACTCGCCGCGCATCCACTTCGCCGACGGCGCGAATGGCGATATCCCCCCCGTTTCGCTGCTTCTGCAACTCCCACCCAACTTCGGCGAATACCGGATCTATCGGCGGGTGGACGATGGCAACCTCGAATTATTGGCCCAGGGCGATGGTTCGAAACTTCCACCACTGACGACGATCGTTCAGAGAAATGACAACACCCTTCCGGCAACCGCGTGTCGGCTCGCCTACTTCGGCCAGACATTCGACCAACAGGGAGTCGCGAGCGCGCTCGTTCCGCTGGGTGATGCGATCACCATCGGACGCGCGCGCGTGGAAACGCCGGTGCTCAAGATTCCACGTCCCTTGGGCACGGCCAATGAAGCCTTCGTGCGGCTGGAGTGGTTTTGCCCGCCGGAGGGAATCGAACGCTTTGTCGTGAACATGACTTCGCTGGGTGTCGTGCCTGGTGGAGCTGCCGAAGCCGCGCCATCAAACGGACCGATTACCACGAATCCAAAACTCAAAGGCACCACGGTCAGCAGCACCACGGCATCCGCAGCATTCGAGGTGAAGGCAAAACCCGCGTTCACTCCGGCCATCAACCGCGACCTCGGGGAAGGTCCGGTCTTCGTCTACACCAACCAACGCGTCGTCAAGGACACACGCTACAAGATCAGCGTGCAGGCCATCAGCGTGGCCGGCATCCTCAGTCCTCCGAGCCGGGAATTTGAATTTACATGGCGCAGTCCGACACCGCCCGCACCTCCGCCGATGGAACCGACGGTGCGTTGGCCGTCGCGGGCAACGCCGCCCGTCGGGCATTGGCATCCGTTGGTGAGGGCGGAGCTTACAAACCGGGTTTCGGGTTTTTTGAACCGCGCCAGTCTCTTGTCTCCGGCTTCTGCAGAAGAATATCCTGTAGGCATCCGCATCGGGAGCTTCGGACCTGGTTTTGTGAATCATGAAAACGTGGAAGATCCACCTGCTTCCGGTCATTTCATTTTCCCTATCAGATATCGTCAAGTCAGCGGTTCCCGCGGAGATAATCCACTCAAGTATCTTTTTCCGCGGGGCGACTGGAGGTTAGGAGTCGATACCGCCGAAGCCGCGGCCTTGGCAGCTGCGGGATCGGATGTTGATTCGCTTATCCAAGAGGAAATCCCATCTCGCCTAAAACCCCTCGGTGAAGTTCTGCTACCTGCGGTATTATACCGCCAACAAATCCCGAGTGAGAAATGGCCCGCTGTCAGTGGACAGGTAATTCAAGTTTCACCGATGATCGAAAAGATTGCATACAACACGGTAAATCCAATCGGCGCTTTACCAACGACGATCATACGAGACCCATACATCGGTCTTCATTGGCGCTCACGGATTCAAGTATTAGACCAGAACGTCCCAAATAATTGGCTGGACCTTCTTCTCCTCGACACCCAACCCGTCGTCAAGGGCGCGAAATACCGGTACACACTCGTGCGCTTCGATGCCGGCACGGGCGAAATCGCCGAGTCCATCGATGCCGGTGAACTACTCATTCCCGAAGATCTCTGAAGGCCATGAAAACCACGTGCATCATTCTAACGCTTTTAGCCGGCGAACTGGCGGCGCGGACTCCGTTCACCTATGAGTCGGCGATTGAATGCGTCTCGGCGGCACAGTTGGACGCCGATCCATCCGTGGATGACGTGGTGATCCTCGACCGCTCCACCGGTATCTTCCGCTTGGGATTTTGGAACGGCACATCGATGGATTGGCAGGTCGAGCCCGGCGGTGTGTCGGACGCCGGCTTCATGTGTGTCGGA
Source organism: Akkermansiaceae bacterium (assembly GCA_043758445.1). GTDB lineage: Bacteria > Verrucomicrobiota > Verrucomicrobiia > Verrucomicrobiales > Akkermansiaceae > Luteolibacter. Next base: position 12,595 of record JAYVNM010000099.1, read on the forward strand.
AATCCAAGCAACGATCCCGGCCAAGCCATGGGTATCGCCGTCGGTAGCGCCTTATGGAACCGCACCGAAATCTTCACTCCCGCTACCCAGGAACGCTCTTCCATCACTGGCCTGTGTCCGCTGCCTTCCGCGATGGTGATGATGTCACTGCCCTCCCCCGGCGACAGCAGCCTCGACGATTTCATCATCGCATCGAGCGATATTCCCCTCACTGGCACTTTGCTTGGCAGTTATCGCAACAACGGTCCGGCCACAGCTCCATCAAATCTTTCCAATTCACCCGCCGGCATACTCACATCCGGAAACCATGTATCGTCCCCTCTCGGCCCCGCGGCGGTTTTCATGGCGGACTCCTCCTCACTCCAAATTTGGCGCTGGGATGAACCATTGCTAGCGTTCGTGAAAGATGCCTCGCTGCCAGGTCTCGATTCCGCATCGCGATACATCGCGGGACGTTTCGGAAGCTCCGGTTTCCATAACTACATCACGTATGTGGCTGGTGAAAATTCGTTTCATGCCGTCAGCCAGCATGCCGTCGGCAGTGAATTTCCATTCGACACCCCAGCTTCATGGCCCGCGGATCTGAACATCGGCAGTGCTTATGCCATCCCCTCTCCCCTTGGCACTTCAGGCGATTGGTTGATGCTTGTTTCCCTCGACGGCAGCACGGCCGAGCTCCTCGATTTTTCTCCTGAGGACGGACCTGCATTGCGGGAAAGTTTCACCGCACCGCCCGGTCTGCAGTTCACCGCGGCGATTGCGCAACCCGGTGGAAATTTCATCCTGCTCAACGGCACGGGCGGCCATTCCACCGGTTGGCAAAGGGCCACGTACAATGGCAGCACCCACGATCTTTCGGCATCCCAGCCCTTACCCGGCATCCGCCGTTCTTCCGCCGTCGCCACGCTTTTCACCTACAGCGCCGAGCCATGGGTGAACCCGGACGCGGCTTTGCTGTCGCTTCACCGGATCGGCTCGTGGACCACATCCACCATGGCAGGCGGTGTCGGTTTTCTGGATGATCTCGGCGTGCCAACGGGCCTCGCAAATCCGGGATTCGCCTCTTACTTCGATCCGAACGGAGGCTTTGCCGTCCCCAGCCAGGTTCGCACCGATGTTTCCCTCGCCACACTCGGCACTGCACTCAATTCCACCCGAATCCGCGTTTCGTTTTCCCCTCCTCCCGGCAAATACAAACAACCTGTCACGGCGGCAAATAATCCCGCACCGCTTGCCATTTCGATCAATGCGGACGATCAGGCGTCCGCGGTCATCCACTTCAGAACCAACAACGGACCATGGCAAACCTACTCAGCGACCAAAATGCCATCGCTCGCAGCCACGGGTAGCCTGGATGCCTTCGCTGAAATCCCCAATGGCGGTCATTCAGCCGTCACTCATGGAAATTACATCATCGGCCCGCTCTCCCCGCTCGAATCCGCGGCATTCGTCGATGCGAATGGCGATGGCATCGACGATAACTGGGCGAAGACATTCGGCGTTGGCGGAGCGGGTGACGATGCCGATGGCGACGGCCGGACCGCGCTTCAGGAATACCAGGATGGCACCGATCCGAACGATCCAAACAGCAACTCGGGCACGGAGCCTTCCGCGCCTGAGCTCGTCATCACGTCATTCGATGCCATTTCGCGCATCGCAACGCTCCGGCTTCATGGCTCGCCCGGACATCTTCATAACATCGAATGGTCGCCATCTTTAGCACCCGGTTCATGGCTTCCACTTGGCAGCGATTTCACGATGCCGGTCGCAGGTTTTATCGACGCTCAGGATTTCGTTTCAAGCGAAGCCAAAAGGTTCTATCGGGGCATCGCCCGGTGATCCCCATCAAGCCTCAGACATCCTGACCTACCCATGAAAGCCGTGGATTCGCGGGCATAGGCGAGGAAACCCGATGACCCATGCTGGCGTTTTTTGCGGGCGAGGT
>JAYVNM010000100.1:0-14475 GCA_043758445.1 Akkermansiaceae bacterium
TCCGCAATGCCTTCCCCAAGATGACCGAGCGCCTCGGCATCGTTTACACCCCCGTCGAGGTCGTGGACTTCATCATTCACTCCATCGATGACCTGCTCCGACAGGAATTCGGCCAGACCCTCGGCAGCAAGGGCGTTCACATCATCGATCCCTTCACCGGCACCGGCACTTTCATTACCCGCCTGCTCCAGAGCGGCCTCATCAGCAAGGAACAGCTCCCCCACAAATACAACCACGAGATCCACGCCAACGAGATCGTCCTCCTCGCCTACTACATCGCCGCCATCAACATCGAGGCCGTCTATCACTCGATCATGCGCGCGCCGGAGCTTGGGTCGCCCCTACAGGGCTCGGATTCTTCCCATCCATCCACCCAGGGCGATGCCCTGGGCTATCCTATTATGCCCCTTTGGGGCGAAGATGGCAGCGACTCTGCCGCCCACGGCACCGGTTCTTCCGCCTATGGCACCGGCTCTTCCGCCCATGGCACCGGTTCTTCTGCCCCAACGGGGCAAAAGACGATAACCTAGGGCAACGCCCTGGGTCCCGATAGAAACCAATCTTCCGCCCCAACGGGGCAAAAGATGATAGCCCAGGGCAACGCCCTGGGTCCCGAGGAAACCCAATCTTCCGCCCCAACGGGGCAAAAGATGATAGCCCAGGGCAACGCCCTGGGTCCCGAGGAGAAAAAGAATCCAAGCCCTGAAGGGGCGCCCCCCTCTTACGAACCCTTCCAAGGCATCTGCCTCACCGACACCTTCCAGCTCTACGAAAAGGGCGACATGATCAGCGACCTGCTCACCAACAATAGCGACCGCCGCAAACGCCAGAAGGCCCTCGACATCCGCGTCATCATGGGCAATCCACCGTATTCGGCCGGTCAGGAAAGTGCCAACGACAACAATCAGAATGTTTCATATCCGGGACTTGATGAACGCATACGCGAAACATACGCGGCACGCTCCTCTGCAACCAATAAAAATGCTCTGTATGACTCTTATATACGTGCTATCCGCTGGGCCAGTGATCGGGTCGGTGAAAGTGGAATTATAGGTTTTGTTACAAATGCTGGATTTTTGGAGACCACGTCGTCCGACGGTTTGCGCTTATGCTTGGCCCAAGAGTTTTCCAGTATTTACGTATTCCATCTCCGTGGGAATCAACGGACTTCGGGCGAGCTTTCTCGAAAAGAAGCGGGCAAAATATTTGGCAGTGGAAGCCGTGCCCCAATTGCCATCTCTCTTTTCGTGAAGAACCCAGATGCCAAGCAGCACGGGCAGATCAATCTTCACGACATCGGCGATTACTTAACCCGCGAAGACAAGTTGGCGAAAATTAGAAATTTCGCAAGCATCGCGGGAATCAGCTCAGCGAGTGGTTGGCAGTCCATTACGCCCGACGAACACGGCGACTGGCTCAAGCAGCGCGACGAAGGATTCAGTAACTTCATAGTCATGGGTGACAAAAAAGGTGACTCTCTGATAATATTTGAAAACTATTCAAGCGGCGTAAAAACGCAGCGCGATGCTTGGTGTTATAATGTTTCTAAAGCCAGTGTTGAGAAAAACATGGAGCGCATGATTGCATTCTATAACAGCGAGATGGAACGCTTCAATCAAGCATACGCTGGACAATCAAGGAGCGTTCTTGATGCTCAAGTGGACGATTTCATTAACAGCGCTCCCGAGCAGATTAGTTGGACGCGCGCTTTGAAGCAGGATCTAGTAAAGGGCCGTGAATTCGCGTTCGACGCTGATTGTCTAATTTCGAGTCTGTATCGTCCGTTCACCAAGAAGTGGCTCTATTTCAACCGTCGTTTTAATGAAATGGTATATCAAATGCCTCGTCTTTTCCCTGACTCGACGGCAAAGAATCTTGCAATTGCGGTCAAGGGCAATTGGCGTGGTGACGGGCAAATTGCTCAAATTATTGATAGCCCTGTTTGCCTTCTTCCGGATGGTGGCAACCAGTGCTTTCCGCTTTATCTGTATGAGAAGTCCAGCGAGGCTTCATCAATAGCCTCAGACGACCTGTTTGCATCCTCGAATGTAACCGAATCCTCCGGCTACACCCGCCGCGACGCCATTACCGACACCGGCCTCGCCCATTTCCAAGCCGCGTATCCCGGCAATGGCGAAGGTTCCACGCTGACCAAAGAAGACCTCTTCTACTACATTTACGGCCTGCTGCATTCCCCGGACTACCGCAGCCGCTACGCGGACAACCTCGGCAAGGAACTCCCGCGCATCCCCGCCGTGAAGACGTTTTCAGATTTCCGCGCCTTCTCCCAAGCCGGGCGGGAGCTGGCGCATTGGCATTTGAATTATGAGACGGTGGCGATGCATGAGGATGTCCTCTTAAACGTGGCGGCGGTTTCCAACCGCCACGCCCAGCAGGATGGAGAGGCATGGCGGTTGGAAACCGCCGCCACGTTCCGCGTCGCCAAGATGAAATACGCCAAGCGCAAAGACCCGGAAACCGGCAAGAGCGTGAATGACAAAACCACCGTCATCTACAACGGCTTCATCACCCTCAAAAACATCCCGCTCGCCGCCTACGACTACGTCGTCAACGGCAAGCCCGCCCTGGAATGGGTGATGGAGCGCCAGTCTGTCACCACCGACAAAGACAGCGGCATCACCAACGACGCCAACCTCTGGGCCACCGAAACCATGGGCAATCCCAAGTATCCGCTGGAGCTGTTCCTGCGAGTGGTCACGGTGAGTCTGGAGACGATGAAGGTAGTGAATGGGTTGCCGAGGCTGGAGATCCCGTAATTTTAGAAACACTCATTCAGAATTTTAACCACAGATGACACAGATTGACACAGATCAAACGTGTTTCGACTTGATGGCAGAATTTGTCACTCTGCAATCAGCTTGACGGTATCCGCGCATCATGCTTTCAAATCATCCGTCAGTTATTCACCGTATCAAAAACAAGCCCCCATGAACTCCAACAAAAGCATCCTCTCCCCTTTGTTCCAGATTACTCTGGCACTCTGCCTGATCGCTCAGACAGTGTCCGCAGCCACCTTCGGCAAGTTCACCTATACCGACGACGGTACCTCGATCACCATCACCGAATATCCAACTTCTGAAATCGGTGCGGTTGTCATTCCGGCAACTATCGCAGGCAAACCCGTCAACTCCATCGGATATTACGCGTTTAGTAATTGCTACGGCCTGACCAGCGTTTCCATCCCCAAAAGCGTCACTTCCATCGGATTTTCCGCGTTCTAGTCTTGCAGCAGTATGACTGCAATCACAGTAGATGCGCTTAATCCCACCTATAGCAGCGCAAACGGGGTGTTGTTTGACCATGAAAAGACCACGCTCATCTATTGTCCCGGAAAAAAGACCGGTAGCTACACCATCCCCAAAAGCGTCACCGCCATCGGTATTGATGCGTTCGAGGGTTGCCGCAGACTGACGAGCGTTTCGATCCCCAATGGTGTTACTTCCATCGACACATCTACGTTCGAGGGTTGCAGCAGATTGACCAGCGTCAACATCCCAAGCAGCGTCACGGATATCGGATATTACGCGTTTCAAAACTGTAGCAGCCTGAGCAGCGTCACCATCCCCAGCAGCGTCACTTTCATCGGATTAGAAGCGTTCGACTCTTGCAGCAGCCTACCTGCAATCACAGTCGATATCCGCAATGCCGCTTATTGCAGTGTCGATGGGGTTTTGCTTAATCATCAAAAAACCACAATTATTCAATTTCCAGGAGGCAAGACCGGAAACTACTCCATTCCCAACGGGGTGACTTCCATCGGGAGCTCTACGTTCGGCTCTTGCACGGGTCTGACCAGCGTCACCATCCCGAGCAGCATTACTTCCATAGGGGATGACACGTTCTCCGGTTGCAGCGGACTGACCAGCGTCACCATCCCAAACAGCGTCACTTCCATCGGGTATCAAGCGTTTCGGGATTGCAGCAGCCTGGCCAGCATCACGATCCCCTCCAGCGTCACTTCGATCGGGGATGGCGCGTTTTTGTACTGTAGCAGTTTGAGCAGCGTCTCTATCGCAAAGGGATTGACTTACATTGGGACTGATATGTTCTCCGGTTGCTATAGCTTAAAAAGTATCACCATTCCCAACAGCGTCACTTCTATCGGGAATGGTGCGTTTGGCGTTTGCAGCAGCCTGAGCGGTGTCCATATTCCCACCAGTGTTACAGAAATCGGAAAAAGCGCTTTCGATGGTTGTAGCGGCCTGACTAGCGTCACCATCCCCACCAGCGTTACTTCTATCGGGGATTTCGCGTTCGCCTTTTGCAGCGGCCTGACCAGCGTGACCATTCCCAACAGCGTCACTACCATAGCGTATGGAGCATTTGAAGCTTGCAATGGCCTGACCAGCGTGACCATCCCCAACAGCGTCACTACCATAGAGTATGAGGCATTTGAAGCTTGCAACAGCCTTACTAGCATCATCATCCCCAACAGCGTCACTTACATCGATTCTTACGCATTCAACGGTTGCAGTAGCCTGTCAAAAGCTATTTTTCTGGGCGATGCACCTTCAATTCACTTTTATGTTTTCGATAATTGCGCTAGCAATTTCACGGTGGATTACCTGACAGGAAAATCGGGTTTCACCTCGCCGACATGGAACGGATACCCGTCTGAAGCCGTTGCTCCTGCTCCCGAGATCGACGTCCAACAACCTGCTGGCAGTAGCTTATTAGATGGCACGGCAAAAAAGATTTTTGGGACAGCCATCGTCAACATGACCGGTGCCAGCAGATCCTTCACCATCAAAAACACCGGCACCGCCAATCTCTTCGGCCTTGCGATCACCAAGGACGGCGTCAACACCGGGGATTTCATCGTCACCAATGCCGCCAACACATCACTCCCGCCCGGTGCCACCACCACCTTCAAGGTGACCTTCATGCCCACTGCTACAGGCAACCGCTACGCCGCCATCCACATCAAGAGCAACGATGCGGACGAAAACCCGTTCGACATCAAACTCAGCGGCCTAGGTGTGGCTCCTTGATTCCGGATGCCTGCAAGTTTTGTGATCCGATTCAATGGCTGGTCTGTGTGCGCGCCCGGTGTGGCTGTCGTCTGACGCTCTGTTGGGTTTGGAATGGGGAGCATAAGCGCCCTCGCTTGATTTCCGGCGCCCTCGCCGGAAATGGGGGGGTCATGGGGAAGCTGGGTTTCGGGTGAAACGAGGGTCGGTGGCGGTGGCGGCCGGTCCTCGGCGAGGGCGCCGAGGACAACACGCGAGGGCGCGTGTGTTCCCCTTTCGCCGGCGAGCGGGCGGGGGTTATCGGTCTGCTCAGCGGCGTTTGGGTTTGGATGGCTTGGTGGGGGCGGGCTTGGGCGGGGCGATGATGGTGGCGTGAGGTGGGGCGTCGGGACTGTTGGGAACGGTGGCGTCTGCCGAGAGGTCCGCATTGGCGAGGAGTTGGGGCTCGCTGTTTTGGGTGAGGGTGTTGGTGGAGTAGGCGGGGGTGGGCAGGCCTTTTTCTAGAACGAGTCCGGGGCCTTGGTTGAGGGTGGCTTGGTTTGCGGTGACGGCGAGTTTCGCGGCGGCGGTGCGGATGACGTAGCCGCCGAGGAGGTTGGCGCGGGCGAGGTTGCCGGAAATTTTCCCGGAGCTGGCGCTGTCGAGGACCAGCCCGAACTCGCGGTTGGCGATGAGTTGGTTGCCCTCGATGATAGCCGGAGCGTCACCGCCATCGGCATGGATGCCATTGCGGCTGTTTGCCTCGCAACGGTTGTTAGCGAGGGTGAGAGCGGCTCCCTCCCATGACTCGATGCCGTGCTGGAAGTTGTTGAGAGCTTCGGAATCTCGGATTTCCAAGCTGCTGCCCTTGCCGATGGCGGCGGCTCCGTCCCAGCCATTGTCGGCGAAGCGGCTGCGGGTGACGGTGGCGTGGCCGTTTTCAATGACGGCGAGGCCGTGGCCGCTGGCATCGGTGAAGCGGCAATCGACAAAGGTGGCGCTGCCGCCACGGACGAGGGCGGCTGAGAAGCGGTCTGGGCCGATGGCGAAGGCGCTGTGACGGAAGCGGATGCCGCTGATGCGGACGCCGATGGCAGCCGGGCCGATGGTGATGGCGCTGCCATTTTCCGGGGCGCACTCGACGATGGTGGTGGCGAAACCGGAGCCTTGGAGTTCGACGGCGGCGGTGATGATGAGTGGCCCGGACCAGGTGGCGGCGGCGAGGACGATGCGGTCATTGTCATGGGCAGCGGCGAGGGCCTCGGCGGGGGTGGCGAAATCGCCGGGGACGTGGAGGGTGCGGGTGTAGGCGGCGAGTTTTTCGAGGCGGGCGGTGATTTCCGAGTTGCCGGGGTCGAGGGATTTCGCCTCGCGGAGCCAGTCGAGGGCTTGTTGGTCGAACTGGCCGTTGTCGCGGGCGCTGGCTTGTTTCAGGAGTAGCGCGGCTCTGGCTAGGTCGGCGGTGGTTTTTTCCGCGCCGGCGGTGGCATCGGCGAGGAGGGACACTGCATCCGGGTCATCCGGGGTGGCAGCGAGAATCTGGCGGGCAGTGGCGATGGCGGCGCCCCATTTACGCTGGTCGATGGCCTCGCGGGCGGCGGCGAGGGCAGTGGTCCGGGCTTGGCCGACACGGGCAGCGGCGACTTTTTCGAGCAGGGCGGCGGCGTCCTTTTCCGTGGGGTATTTATCGAGCACCTGACGAGCGGCGGCGTAGGCTTGGTCAAGACGACCGGCTTCGAGTTCGGCGGCAGCCTGGCCGGTCCAGTAACCGATGAACTGGGTTTGTTCCTCGGTCATGCCGGCCTCGATACTGCGGCGACCACGGACGACGAGGTCCGAATTGGGGGCTAGAGTTTCGATCTCGCTGAAGGCCGCAGCGGCTTCCTGCCAGCGGCGGTTTTCGACGAGGACGGAGCCTTGTTTTTCCAAGAAGGCGATGCGGAGGAGGCGTTGCTCGGACTTGGACTGCTCGGTTTTCACATAGAGCCATCCGCCGCCGGAGGCTCCGGTTAGGAAGATGAGAAACCACATGAAATAGGAGAACGCCCGGCGGCGAGGTGGCTCAGGCTGGGGCGCGAGGGACTCAATTTCAGCATCGTCACTGACAGTGGTAGTGACAGTGCTCGGGCTGGCGGGTGGCGTGGCTACCTGAAGCGCCTTCGGTGCCTGCGGCGGCAGCGGCGGGGCGGCCAGGCCACTGGCTTCGAGGTGTTCCTGCACAGCGGCTAGGGCTTGGTCGAACTCAATGAGGCCGGCCTGATAGCGGGCGGCGAGAGTCTCGTTAGGTGCCGTGCGGACCATGGCGGCGATGGCCTCGCGGGCATTTTTGATTTCCGCGAGGTGCAGGCGCGGATCTTCCTTGGGGCCAATCCCAAGGATTTTGCGGGCGTCGGTCAGGGTCATGGGGTGGGGGAGAATATGCTGCCTCAGGGGGCAAAGGGAAAGCGGGGAATGCGCTTAGCCGACGAATCTCTGGACGATGGGCATGCGGCGGCCAATCCCAAATGCTTTGGAAGTGACGCGCAGGCCGGGCGCGGCTTGGTGGCGTTTCCACTCGTTGAGGTCCACGCGCCGCTGCACCCAGCGGACGGTGGTTTCCTGAAAGCCGCGCGATATGATTTCATCCGCGCCGAGCTGGTGCTCGACGTAGAGTTCGAGGATGGCGTCGAGGATTTCGTAGGGCGGGAGCGTGTCCTGGTCTTTTTGGTCGGGCCGGAGTTCGGCGCTGGGAGGCTTGTCGATGGTGTTCCAAGGGATGATTTCCCGGTCGCGGTTGAGCCAGCGGGAAATCTCGTAAACGCGGCCTTTTGGTAGATCGGAAATGACCGCTAGGCCGCCACACATGTCGCCGTAAATCGTGCAGTAGCCGACGGCGAGCTCGCTCTTGTTGCCGGTGGTGAGGAGGAGATGGTTATCCTTGTTAGAAAGTGCCATCAGCATCAGGCCACGGATGCGTGCCTGCATGTTTTCCTCGGTGACGTCTTCCGGTTTTCCGGCGGAAATGGGCTGCATGGTCGCCTTGATCACCTCGAAGGCCGCGCGGATCGGCACCTCGTCACAGCGGATGCCTAGGTTCTTCGCAAGGGCAAAGGAGTCGTCCACACTGCCGCGCGACGAGTAGGGGCTGGGCATGGTGAGACCGTGGACGTTTTCTGGACCAAGCGCGGCGGCGGCGATGGCGGCTGTTAGTGCGGAGTCGATACCACCGCTGAGGCCAAGGCAGACGCTGGAGAATCCGCATTTCGTGACGTAATCGCGGACGCCGAGAACCAGAGCCTGATAGAGTTCCTCGGCGTCGCAGCTAGCGGGTGGGTCGGAATTTTCCGCAGGCTGGAAGGGATCGAGGACGCGGCAGGTTTCGACAAATCCGGGAAACTGCGTGGTGAGGTGGCCTTGCGCATCCGTGACGAGCGAGTGGCCATCGAACACGAGTTGGTCGTTCGCACCGATGGCATTGCAGTAAACGACCGGCACCTTCGCCTTACGGGCGACCCCGCCGATCATCGCGCGGCGGAGGAGTGGCTTGCCGAGGTGGAAGGGCGAGGCACTGAGATTGAGCAGGAGGTCGATGCCTTTTGCGGTGAGTTCATCGACGGGATCGCGGTCGTAAAACGGGCGCTGAAGATAATTTTCCGTCCAGATGTCCTCACAGATCGTGACGCCGATGCGATGGCCGTTCCAACAGATCGGGGTGGCGGATTCACCGGGCTCGAAGTAGCGGCGCTCGTCGAATACGTCGTAAGTGGGAAGCAGGGTTTTCCAGATACGGTGCTGGATTTTCCCGTCCTCTAACCAAGCCACCGCGTTGCGAAAGGGCTTGCCGGGGCGGGTGGGATGGTGGTGGTCCACGTAGCCGACGAGCAGCGGAACGTGGCGGATTTCCCCGGCGAGGTGGTCGAGCGCTTGCAGGCATTTCGGCACAAACTGGGATTTGAAAACCAAGTCGCGCGGCGGGTAGCCGACTAGGGAAAGTTCAGGCGTCACCACCAGCTCCGCGCCTGCATCGAGACACTCGCGGTAGGCGGCGAGGAGACGTTTCACGTTACCGGGAAAATCTCCGATCACGGAGTTGATTTGGGCGATGCCGAGATTCATGGGTGAACTTGAGGAAACACCCGAGTGGGACGAGGGGCAAAAGCAAAAATCGGGTTTCTTAGCGGCGGCCGGGAAAAATCCGGGTGAACGTCGGCTTGCTGTTTGCAATTTAGCAGTCTAATTTCCTGCGCATCTGCCCTTTATGAAAATCCATTTCCTGCCCGCCCTGTTCGCATTAGTCCTGCCGCTCGCCGCCCAAGACGAGGAAACGCCTGATGTCAAAAAGCCTGCGGAGGTCAAGAATGGCTTGATGCCGAATCAGCAGGCCTTCCTTAATCTGCCGGAGGAGAGCCGCAAGGATTTCATCAAACATGTCGGCGAGGCATCCCGCTTGTTCGAGCAAAAACGGATTTTCGAGTCCCTCGACGAACTGGACAAGACGGCGAAGATTTTCGTGGATAGCCCGGAAATCTACAACCTGCGGGGGAGCTGCTTCGTGGAAATGCGCGCCTTCGACAAGGCGATGGAGCAGTTCGACAAAGCCAATGCGCTGGCCAAGGACAATCCGAGCATCCAGTTCAACATCGCGGAGGTGTATTTCGTCACCAAGAAGTGGCAGCAGTCGGCGGATCTTTTTGAAAAGGTTCTCAAACTCCTGCCGGCGAACAGCACTGCGCTCAGTCGCTTGGTAGAATTCAAGATCCTCCTCTGCAAAAAGAAACTTGGCCTGAAGGATGATGTGACAATCCTCGCGGGCAAATACGATTACCTCGATGATTCGCCTTACTATTACTACGCGCAGGCCGCCCTTGCTTATGAGGATAACAATCTAATAAAAGCGGAGGAATGGTTGGCTATCTCCTCACGGGTTTTCCAAGACCCTAACGTCCTCGCACCGTGGCAGGACACGCTCGTCGAGTATGGCTATATCAAGAGCTTCTACGGCAACGACGCGGCCCCGGATAAATAACGCAGGACACTTTCTGATAGGATAGTGATTCGTATGTTGTCATAACAGTTATGGGACTCGAAAAAATCACACAGAAACTTCAGGAAGCGCTCCAATCGGCTCAAAGCATCGCCTCCAAGTCCGCTCATTCCGAGCTGAAAAGCGCCCACGTCCTGCTCGCCCTGCTCCAGCAGGAAGGCGGCATCGCCACGCCGATCCTGCAAAAATCCGGAGTCGATATTTCCCGCCTGAAGCTGTCTGTCGCCGCTGCCCTCGCCCGCGAACCCAGCGTTCAGGGAGCCTCGACGCAGCCACAAATCAGCGTCGGTCTCCGCGCCACCCTGGATGCCGCAGACAACGCTAGGGAATCTCTGGGCGACGACTACCTCAGCGTCGAACATTTCCTGCTAGGCGCGTTGAAAGGCGACTCGCCCGCCGGCAAGCTCCTCAAAGAAGCCGGGCTGGACGAGAAAAAAGCCCGCGAGGCAATCACTGGCGTCCGTGGCTCGCAGAAGGTCACTGACGATTCTCCCGAGGGAAAATATCAGACGCTCGAAAAATACGGCACTGATCTAACGGCCCGCGCCCGCGAGGGAAAAATCGACCCGGTCATCGGTCGCGACCATGAGATCCGCCGCGTCCTTCAAGTCCTGTCCCGCCGCACCAAAAACAACCCGGTCCTCATCGGCGAGCCCGGCGTCGGCAAGACAGCCATCGTCGAGGGACTCGCCCGCCGCATCGTCTCGGGCGACGTGCCGGACTCGATGAAAAACAAGCGCATCATCGCCATGGACCTCGGCGGCATGTTAGCCGGGGCAAAATACCGCGGCGAATTCGAGGAACGACTCAAGGCCTTCCTCAAGGAAGTCACCGACTCCGAGGGCCAGATCATCCTCTTCATCGACGAACTCCACACCATCGTCGGGGCCGGAGCCAGCGAGGGCGCGGTCGATGCGTCGAACCTGTTAAAACCCCAACTCGCCCGCGGCGAACTCCGCACCATCGGCGCGACGACGCTTGAGGAATACCGCAAATACATCGAAAAAGACGCCGCACTCGAACGCCGGTTCCAGCCGGTCATGGTCGGCGAGCCCTCCGTGGAAGACTCGATCGCCATCCTGCGCGGCCTCAAGGAACGCTACGAAGTCCACCACGGCGTTCGCATCCAAGACAGCGCCCTTGTCGCCGCCGCCACTCTATCCGACCGATATATTTCCGGTAGATTTCTGCCGGACAAAGCGGTCGATTTAATCGACGAGGCTGCTGCGCGTTTAAAAATCGAACTCGACTCCATGCCCACCGAGATCGACGTGCTTGAGCGCCAGATCCTCCAGTTGGAGATGGAAAAAAAGGCGTTGGAAAAAGAAACCGACAAAGCCTCGCTCGTCCGCCTGGATAAAGTCCGTGAAGAGCAGGCGAATTTACGCGAGCAATCCTCCGGCCTGATGGCCCAGTGGCGGAATGAAAAATCGATCATCGACCTCGTCCGCGCCGCGCAGGAAAAAATCGAGACGCTCAAGGGCGAAGCCGAGCGGGCCCAACGCATCGGCGATCTAACGCGAGCCTCACAGATCACTTACGGCGACCTGCCTGAAGCCCACCGCGCACTCGATGCCGCCAAGGACCAACTCGCCTCGCGCCAAGGCCAAGGCGCACTGCTCAAGGAGGAAGTCACCGATGACGACGTCGCCCGCATCGTTTCCTCATGGACCGGCATCCCGGTGAATCGATTGCAGGAAGGTGAAAAACAAAAACTCGTCACCATGGAACAACGCCTTGGCGCGCGCGTCGTCGGCCAGCGCAAGGCGATCAAGGCCGTGGCCAACGCCGTCCGTCGCGCCCGCGCGGGCTTGCAGGATGAGAACCGCCCCATCGGCTCATTCATTTTCCTCGGCCCCACCGGCGTTGGTAAAACCGAGCTATCCAAGGCGCTTGCCGAGTTTCTCTTCGATGACGAGGGCGCGATGATCCGCATCGACATGTCGGAATACATGGAAAAACACAGCGTCGCCCGGCTCATCGGTGCGCCGCCCGGCTACGTCGGCTATGAAGAAGGCGGCCAGCTCAGCGAACGGGTTAGACGCAAGCCTTACTCAGTCGTGCTCTTCGATGAGATCGAAAAAGCCCACCCGGATGTCTTCAACGTCCTGCTCCAAGTCCTCGACGACGGCCGCATCACCGATGGTCAGGGCCGCACTGTGGATTTTAGAAACACCGTGCTCATCATGACATCTAACATCGGCTCGCAGTTCATCCTCCATGAGGAAAATGCCGAGCAGCGCGAGGCCAAAGTGACCGATGCCCTGCGCGCCCACTTCCGCCCGGAGTTCCTCAATCGTGTCGATGAAATCATCATTTTCGACCGCCTCGCACGTGAGGAAATCACCACCATCGTGGATCTCCAGCTCACCCGCGTCCGCCAGCGCCTTGCCAAACAGGGCCTCGGCCTCACGCTAACAGAGGCAGCCAAGGAATTCATCGCCCACCAAGGCTACGATCCTATCTACGGTGCACGGCCCTTGAAACGCGTCATCCAACATCTCCTGCTAGACCCACTCAGCTTGGACGTGCTGGACGGAAAATTCACCGACGGCGACATCATTCAGGCGGACGTGGACGATGGGCAAATCATCTTCAAGAAGTGACATGGACCTCCCGGCAGCCATCGACTGCTGCCTCTCCAAGCCCGGAGCGGGGGAGATCACGCCCTTCGGCCCGGACGTGCTCGTTTACAAGGTTGGCGGGAAAATGTTCGCGCTCACTCAGCCGGATGAATTTCCCGCATCGCTCAATCTCAAGTGCGACCCCGAGCGCGCGAGCATCCTTCGCGAGGAATATGAGTCGATCATCCCCGGCTACCACATGAACAAGCGGCACTGGAACACCCTCATCCTCGACGGCTCGCTGCCCACCAAGCTCGTCACGGAACTGATAGCTCATTCCTACGATCTCGTCGTCGCCTCGCTGCCGAAGTCACAGCGCCCGTAATTTAAAGTAGAAGAGCTGGGGAATGTAGGGCACAGCAGCGTGACCAGCGAAGCCATGCTCTTCGTTTCTGGTGCCACCGTGGACGGAAAAGCCGCCAAGTGAAGTGAGGGAATTGTTAATAATCTGCTAGAAAGAAAAATTGAACCGCAGATTCACGCAGATAGACGCAAGAGGTGAGTGTCATACTTTTCATAACTCTCCACAGGGAGTAGCATTTTGTATGGAGAGGCTCCGGGCAGAATGCCCGGGCCACTGTGGCGCGGGCATTCTGCCCGACGTCTGTAACTGCCAAGTTATTCATAAGGCTAACATCTATCGGGAATCACCAATGATTTCATCTCCGCCTCGCCATGTGGGCCGGATCCATCTTGCGGTCCATTGACTTGAGTTCCTATTTCGACTGCTCTAACATGCGGAGCAGTGGTTGTTCGGCGCGAGCGCGGAGGGACTCTTCCATTTCCACTCGGGGTTGGAGGTGGTCCAGACAGTCGCGGAGTTTTCCCAAAGTATTCATTTTCATGTAGCGGCAGTCCGCGCAGGCGCAGCGGTCGGTGGGGCCGGGGATGAGGTTCTTGTCCGGGCATTCCTTGCGCAGGCGGTGGAGCATACCGCTCTCGGTGACGACGATGATGTCTCTAACTGGCGCATTGCGGCAGTAGGCGATCATTTTTTCCGTGGAGCAAACTTCGTCAGCTAAGAGCCGGACGGCGGCGGTGCATTCCGGGTGGGCGACGACGAGCGCGGCGGGAAACTCGGACTTGATGCGGTTGATCGAGTCGCGGGTGAACTCGACGTGGACATAGCAATTGCCCTTCCAGAGGTCCATTTTGCGACCGGTTTGTTCCATCACCCAGGCACCGAGGTTTTCGTCTGGGACGAAGAGGATGGGCCGGTCTTGCGGGGCGAGGTTGACGATTTTTACCGCATTGCCCGAGGTGCAGATCACGTCGCAGAGCGCTTTCACACCGCCGGAACAATTGATGTAGGCGATGACGTAGTAGTTTTTTTCCGCATTGGCCCTGAGGAAAGCTTCAAGCTCGGGGGCGGGGCAGGATTGTTCGAGCGAGCAACCGGCATCGGCATCCGGGAGGACGACGATTTTTCCGGGGTTCACGATTTTTGCGGTTTCCGCCATGAAGTGGACGCCGCAGAAGACGATGACGTCAGCGTCCGTCGCCGCTGCGGCTTGGGCCAGGGCCAGGCTGTCGCCCACGTGGTCGGCCAGGTCCTGGATGTCCGAGTCCTGGTAGTAGTGGGCCAGGATGACGGCGTTGGTGTCCTTCTTGAGCCGCTTGATCTCGGCCTCTAAATCCAAAGAGGGGTCAATACTGCGGACCCGGAGCGACAGGTCATTCTCCTGTCCGAGACTTTCCGAAGAGGGGTTCTGCGGGGTGCGTGCCAGTGTCAGGGTTTCCATAGGGGGATTATACCCCAAGGAACCGAGGGGTTGAAAACCACTCGCTAGGCAAAGCGTCCTTCGGACGACGGAGAAGAACGCACGGCCCTATCTCCTGTCGGTTCCTTCACCCGGCG
>JAYVNM010000101.1:0-37919 GCA_043758445.1 Akkermansiaceae bacterium
TCTCGAGCGTGCGCAAGCAGGGCCGAATGATGTTAGACGGTCTGAAGGAACTCATCATTTCACCGGCCAAGCTCGGCGAATCGCTTGCCAATGCAAAAGTGACCTGAGTAGTTACGTCGGGCGAACCGATTCGGGTGGTGGTTAGAGCGGGAGGAAAGAAAACGGTGATGGCCTCGGCTTCGATGGATTTTCACTCCAGTTCATCAGAGAGGATGATGGCCAAAAATGAGGGACTCGGAGTGGAGCGACACTATTTCAGAGTGGCCAGTGATGGAGCCCGGTAGCTTCTGGCAGCTGGCGAGAAATTGGTGACCGGGGAGTTAATCGAAGTCGAGTTGAAGGTGGCGGCGGATGGGGAGCGGAATTTCGTCCATTTGCGCGATCCGATCCCAGCCGGGCTGGAGCCGCTGTTTCAACTCAGCGGATACGAAGGCGGGGCCTATCGCGAAAGCCGGGGCGGGGAAATTGACTTCTTTTTCTCAAGTTTGTCGCCGTGGAACTCGGTGCAAAAATACCAAGTCCGAGCCGTGACGAAGGGCCTGGGGATGGCACTGCCAGCCCGGGCTGAATGTATGTATGCGCCCGAGCTTTTTGGACAAAGCGGACGACGGGTGATCGAGGTCGAATGATCGGGATCCTGCGAGAAAATGCCTTAGCCGTATTAGAATCTGAATTGACTAAATAGCTAAAATGTCCAATAGTTCGGTCAAGGTAGTGAGACCGCAGCAGTCGTGTAAATTACTCGGCGACCGATGATTGTCGCCACTATTCTAGGGCCGAGCGCAGATCAGCGGCGGCGCTGCGGGCGCCGGTGGGTGGATTGGGGACGAAGGTCCAGTCGTCCTCGACTCCAGACTCCAGCAGGGAATCGGCGTCTTCGGTGTTGAGGGTGAGGGGGGCGCGGGCGGAGGCCGAAATGCCGATGGTTTGCAGGTGGCGTGGGGTGCTATCAATCGGTTCAAGGTTCGTGATGGTGGCGGCTTCCGGTGCGGCCTTGAGTTCTTCGAATTTCCGGGCGGTGGTTAGAACGCGGGTTTCGAACGATCCGATGGCGTTGTTGTAGTTTTCCACCGCATTGCCTAACGAACGACCGAGTTTGGAAAAATGCTCGGCGAGTTTTCCTAAGCGTTCGTGGAGCGTGCGGCCTAACAGGGAGATTTCTCGGGCATTTTCCGCGATGGATTCCTGCCTCCAGCCGAAGGCGACGGCGCGCAGCAAGGCGATGAGCGTGGTGGGTGTGGCGAGGATCACGCCCTTGTCCACGCCGTTTTCGATCAGGCCGGGATCGCTCTGAAGGGCGGCGGAGAAGAAGGATTCGCTCGGGAGGAACAGGACGACGAACTCGGGGGTTTGGGCGAACTGCGCGGTGTAGTTTTTCGAGGAAAGTTGTTGGATGTGCGTGCGGACTTGGCGGGCGTGGCGATGCAGCGCTTCCTCCCGAGCGAGGTCTTCAGTCGCTTCTAACGCATCGAGGTAGCCATCCATCGGGGTCTTGGAATCGACGACGATGGTCTTGCCGCCGGGCAGTTTGACGACTAGGTCGGGGCGGAGATTTTTCCCGTCGTCGGAGGTGGTGCTGTGCTGGACCTCGAAATCGCAGTGCTCTTGCATCCCTGCGAGTTCGACGACGCGGCGGAGCTGCATTTCACCCCACTGGCCGCGGCCCGTGGGCTGGCGGAGCGCTTTGACGAGCGAGGCGGTTTCGCGCTGGAGGCCGAGCTGGCCTTCGCCGAGGGCGCGGACTTGTTCCTTGAGTTCCGAGTAGGCACCTTCGCGGGCTTTTTCGATTTCGCCGATGCGGAGTTCGAATTTCCCGAGCGACTCGGCGACCGGCTTGACGAGGGTTTCGATGGCGATCTTGCGTTTTTCGATCTCGCCTTTCGCTTCCTCGGTCTGGGTGGCGAGCGAAGATTTCGCAAGGTGGAGAAATTGCTCGGAACTGGACTTCAGGGCGTCGGCGGAGAGGGCTTTGAAGGTGTCGGAAAGCTTGATTTCCGCGCGTTCGAGGAGCGCTTGCTTTTCGGCGGCAGCCTTGATTTCGCCCTCGAGGCGGGAGCGGATTTCCGTGAGCTGGTTGCGGAACGTCTGGGCATCTTGCTCGTTGCGCTCGGCAGCGGCGGTGCTGTGGGCAAGGCGGACTTCGATTTCCGCAGCGCGGCGTTCCTCGGATTTCAGGCGCTCGTGACCAGCGGAAATCTTCGCGGAGGCGGCGAGTTTCGTGAATAGCCAGCCGAAGAATAGGCCGAGCATGGCGGCGATGATGTGTGGAATATAAGGGGTAAGTTCTGGTGGCATAGTGCTTTTGTTCTTGCGGGAGGCAGCTAGCTCGGTTTGGTAGAGGCCGTCGCTGATTTCATTCGTGGTATCGAATAGGCAGGCGATACGCAAACCAAACTCCTCAACTCCCATGGCATTCACACTTCCCGCACTCGGCTACGCTTACGACGCTCTCGAACCCCTCATCGACGCCCGCACGATGGAAATTCATCACTCGAAGCATCATCAAGCCTACATCACCAATCTCAACAACGCTCTCGCAGGTAAGCCTGAGCTTGAGGGGAAATCCCTCTGCGAACTGATTGGCGAAATCGCCTCGGTGCCAGATGACATTCGCGGCGCGGTCCGCAACAACGGCGGCGGTCACGCGAACCACAGCTTCTTCTGGAAAGTCATCGCCCCCGGCGGCGCGAAGGCCCCATCTGGCGATCTGGCAGCGGCCATTGACAAGGCTTTCGGCTCATTCGACGCATTTAAAGAAGCATTCGCAAAAGCCGCTGTCACCCGCTTCGGCTCCGGTTGGGCATGGCTCTGTAAAAAGCCTGATGGCTCGCTCGCCGTCTGCTCCACCGCGAATCAGGATTGCCCGTGCATGGGCGCTGCCATCGCCGGTTGCGATGGGAAACCGATCCTCGGACTCGATGTCTGGGAACACGCCTATTACCTCAACTATCAGAACCGCCGTCCGGATTACATCGCTGCGTTTTGGACCTTGGTGAACTGGGATGTGGTCGCTGCGAATTTCGCCGCCTGATCCATCCTGAGATCCACTGAAGCGCGTCCGTCTCACCGAGGCGAGCGCGTTTTTGATGGCTCGCGACGGGCAATGGGGCACCCAATTACTTGGAATTAGAGTTTCACCAAATCCCCGTTTCATGGAGAATCCTAGCGGTCCTGTGGCGTTCGGAAAGTTTGATTTCTTGGTGCGCGTCCACATCCGTGGTGGATTCAAGAACCTCCCGCAATCCGGCGATTACTTTGCTTTTGACGCGTTCAGGGAGTAGGCGAAATGCTGGGGAGGTTCGCCCTTATAAGGGCGTTCTACCATCTGAATTAGCCGGAAAGCAAATTGGTTCGTTCCAGCGCTGCCATAATGGGCCGCACACACCCAATCAGGTTGCGCCGGGAGGCTCCGCGAGGAGCCTCCAGTTTTTTTGCTAGCCCAATTTACGGGGTCAAGGGGATCACCCCCTTGCCTGCGGAGCACCTAAAAAACTCGGCGTGTCAATTTGCGAGAATGGGCTGCCCAACAGCTCGTCGGAGCAAATTTACAACCCGCCGCTAATTTTCGGGAGTGCTGTTCATTTTTTGAACGGGTCCGAACCGCTCTTTTCTTGCTCTTCGGGAACGGGCGGATAGAGCTTCTCGAGCTGACGCAAGGGGCCATCGAGTTGGCATCCGCCATTTTCAACCAGTGAACCATTCAGCCTATCAGCGTTTTGTCTTCGGTTACCACGGCTGCGATGCCTCGGTGGCGGATCAGGCAATCCTTACCGGAAAGCAGCTTTCCCCCAGCGAAAACGATTACGACTGGCTCGGTAAAGGGATTTACTTTTGGGAGCATGGACCCGAGCGGGCGCTGGAGTGGGCACACGAAAAGAAACGCCAGGGCGAAATCAAGAAGCCCGCCGTGGTCGGGGCATTGATTCACCTGGGCAACTGTTTCGATCTTCTCGACATCCGCTCCACGGCATCCTTCCCGAAGCGTTTGAGATGTTCCGAAACGGCCTGCTTGCTGACGGACAGCAAATTCCCGAGAACTCAGGCGGAATCGACCAGTTGAAGCGGAACCGGGATTGCGCGGTCCTGAATTTCCTCATGGAAAATTTCGAGAAAACCGGCACTTCCCATCAAACCGTCCGCGGGCTTTTCACGGAAGGTCCCCGCGCCTTTGAAGGCTCTGGAATCCGGCTCAAATCCCACATCCAGATTGCCGTTCGTGATCCGGCTTGCATCCTCGGCTATTTCCGGCCATCTTCGCCGCCATGAAGACTTCAACGATACAGCCCACAGACATTGTTTCCCTGTGGCAACGCGCATCGGCGAATTTCCAAGCAATGAGCGCCGAAGAGAAAAGGGAAATTATGGTGTCCGCTGGGATCCTGACGAAAAAAGGCAACGTCACGAAGCGCTACAAGGACGTGATCGTGCCGATTGAGGCCAAGGCTTCGTCCAAAGCCAAATAGCCTCGACGCAAAAAACCGGGATCGCGGCCAGTCTAACGAAAAATGGCTGTCACCGGAATCGTCACTCGTGGCAGTCTCGCTGGGTGATTTTGAGTCTCAGCCTGTCGCAACTTGTGAAACTGGAGCCGCTGGTGAGATTCGAACTCTCGACCTATTCATTACGAATGACGATTTTTCCTATATGGAATAAAGGATTGCATACTAATAGTTAGAAATCGCCTCATTATCGCCTTATCAAGCGCCAAGTTCATGGCTTGCGCTCACTCTGAAATTTGATTAGAGGAACCTCATGCCAGCGCCACGCAAACCGATGCCCATCCGCCCGAATACCCCGATTTATCAAATCCATGTCCCGGTCCAGACCATCGAAAAGACAGCGAAAGTTTTGAAGCTGCAAATCATCTTGAGCAGTTTAGCGATGGTCGCCGGGATACTCGTAGCCATCGTTCGCATGGCCGTGGACAACTCGGCACCGGGATGGATCATTTTCCTCTTCGGCGCGTGCTGGTATATTCTAACACGTCTGCGGATTTGGTGGCACCACGGATGAGACGCGGCAGCGGGAAGCGGACGGTTTGATCATCGGCGGAATCATCCTCTGGGTGGTCATAGGTGGCGCGCTTGGATTGTGGCAGATTTTGAAATGGCTTGTTACCATTTAACAAGGACTTGCTGAGGCACTTTGATTTGACCTTTGCCGTTGCATTTCTCGCAGGGCTTTTTCCCGTCCTTGGTGCGTTCATCCCCGTTGACAATACGAACCTTTCCCGCTCCAGAGCATTCCCGACATGGGCCTTCATAGACGCCAAGCTCAATTAAAAACGTCTCTCCCTTTTTGAGTCGGGCCATGAGATCATCTTCGCTGACTGCGGGCTTTGCATGTCTGGGCGTGAGGATTTCCTTCGGCTTGCTCAGACTGAGCCCCCGTGCTTGATAGTCACGCGCCCTAACCATTGCCGGACTTTCGGTTACTCCAGGCACGGGGGGCGGCAATAATATCGGATTGTCCGGCACTTGGCTTTTGTTCCAACCAATCACAGCATCAACGATGAGGCGATAATCGGCACCGGATGGCGATAGATTCCGCAGCGGTTGGATTTTAACTGTTTGGCTGGCGGCGAGGTTGCAAATGGTAAGTATTATAATTAGGGATTTCATGGGGATTTGTGTTTAGCATGTCGCCCTTATCGCCTCATTAGAAGTAAAATCAAGTAAAATAGAGTAAAGATGAATCCACTAAAACAAGGGATTTATGGAGCCGCTGGTGAGATTCGAACTCACGACCTATTCATTACGAATGAATTGCTCTACCCCTGAGCTACAGCGGCGTTCACGCCGGACGGAGACAATCAAAGTCCGGGGTCTTTCGCAAGTTGGAAATCTTTGGAAATCTTTGCGTGCCGCTCACTCGGTGAAATCGGTCGCGGCGGACTTCAAATCAAGCTCCTTGATCCAGCCATTGCGAAAACGGACGTCGTGGCCTTCACACTGAAGTTTGAGGCCACCGGGGACATCGGTCAGGCCTTTGCCACCGTCATTTCCGCCGTCGATGCCGGAATTTGCACCGCCCCAGACTTGGTTGATGAGCTGGTTCGAGTGGACCTTGATGCCATTGAAAAACAGACTGACCATCGGTTTCTCGGTGAGCTTGCCACCTTGAAATCGCGCGGCACGGAAGACGATGTCGTAACTGTTCCATTTGCCGGAGCCTTTATAAACCTCGTAGGGTGAGGCGGCTTCGTTGATGACCGCCGCCATGCCGTGTTTGGTGTGATCTCCGTCGAGAATCTGGATTTCAAAACGGTTTTGCAGATACACGCCGCTGTTTCCGCCTGGCTTGCTGACGAGAAACTCGAGGTGCAGACGGAAATCCCGATACGCCTTCTTGGTCACGATGTCCGCCGTGCCGTATTTGCCGCCTGCCGCCACTGGATCGTCCGACATCAAGACGGTTCCCTGATCGACAGGATCGGCGACGATTTTCCACTTGATCGGCAGGGATGAGGCGAAGGCCGGGCCTTGCCAGTAAGTCCACTTGTTATCTAACATTTCGCGTGAACCGTCGAGGATCACCTCGGCACCTTCGATGGGTTTTGCGCCAATTCCTACACCCGCATGGAGTGGCGAAATAAGGGCAATGAGGGCGGCTGGCAGAATGAAAATTTTCATGTGAAAATCATTACTCGCAAGTTCGCCCGGGTCTTACTCAAGCGTGTGCTTTGAAATGCTTCATGATGGCTTTCACCAAGCCGGGAATGTCATGCTGGGGCGCCTCAAACGCGGGTTTCATGCCTTTTTTCCGTAAGGTCTCGCTGGTGACGGGGCCGATACTCGCCGCAGCGCAGCCATCTGGCCAAGTGATGCCGAGATCGAAGAAATGCTCGACCGTCGAGCTGGAGGTGAAGGTGATCATATCCGCGCCCTCTGCGACCAAGCGGGCACGGGCACCGGTGGGATCTTCGGTTTCGGCGACGGTCTGATAGGCGATGCAGTTGTCCACGATCGCTCCCAATGCTGTTAGGCCTTCGCCGACGACATCGCGGGTTTCCGCAGCCTTCACCCACAGCATGGTTAGATTTTCAATATCCTCCTTTTTGAAAGCCTCTATCAGCCCTTCCGCCACGAAGCGCTCCGGGATGAGATCGACGGCGAAGCGATACTCGCGGATCTTCTTTGCCGTGCCTTCGCCGATGGCCGCGATCCTTGGATTGCCGAGGCTGCGGGCATCGGCATAAGAGGCAAAAAACGCATCGAAAAACCACTCCACGCCGTTAGGACTGGTGAAAATCAGCCAGTCGTATTCGTGGGCGTGAGTCACCAGTTCGGCGAATTCGCGGCGGTCCGGCGGGCCTTCGATGCGGATGGTCGGCAGCTCGATCACATCCGCGCCGAGGTCGCGCAAGGCCTTGCTGAGTTCGCCCGCTTGCTCGCGAGTGCGGGTGACGACGATGCGTTTGCCGAACAGCGGGCGTTGCTCAAACCAGTTGATTTTTTTCCGCTCCTTCACCACATCGCCGATCACGGCAACTGCGGGTGAAGTGAAATTTTCCCGATCCGCGATGTCCGCGATGTCCGCGAGAGTGCCGACGATGGTTTTCTGCGAGCCGGTGGTCGCCCAGCGGGTGAGGGCGATAGGGGTGTTAGAAGCTGCGCCATGCTCGATGAAGGCGCTGGTGATTTCGCGTAATCTAGCAACTCCCATCAGGAAAACCTTGGTTCCAGGGGCCTTGGCGAGTTGCGCGTAGTCCACGGAACTGAAGCCCTTGGTCGGGTCCTCGTGGCCGGTGAAAATCGTGAGCTGCGTGTTGTGATCGCGATGCGTCACCGGGATGCCCGCGTAGGCCGGACCGGCGATGGCCGAGCTGATGCCGGGGACGATTTCAAATTTCACGCCAGCCGCCGCGAGTTCTGCCGCTTCCTCCCCGCCGCGGCCGAAAATCATCGGATCGCCGCCCTTGAGACGGACCACGTTTTTTCCCGCCTTGGTTTTCTCGACGATCAGGCCGTTGATCTGGTCCTGCGGCACCGAGTGATCCTTGGCGCGCTTGCCGACGTAGATTTTTTCACAACCCGCCTTCGTCCAGTTTAGGAGTTCCGGGCTGCTCAGTGCGTCATAAACTAACACATCGGCAAGCTCGATGCATTCCTTGGCGCGGAGGGTGACGAGGCCGAGATCGCCGGGACCGGCGCCGACGAGATAACAGGTTCCAGAGGTGCTCATGAAAGGGAATTGAAAAGTTCGAGTGCGATTGTTAGAGGATCGGTGCCACGGGCTTCACCGGTTTTTGGCGTGCCTCCCTGCTCGGGGAAAACACGGGCTTTGAGGGAAATTTCGTTGTCAGAGATGGTCGAGAAAACCCCGACCGGCGTGTGGCAGCCACCATCTAACAAACGCAAAAATTCACGCTCGGCAGTGATCCTAAGCCAGCTCTCGCGGTGGCCGATGGTTTCCGCGAACACCCGGCTCGGCGCATCGTCCGCGCGGACTTCCAAGCCAATCGCACCTTGCCCGGCGGCGGGGAAAAATGCACTTTCATCCAAGCGCGTGACGAACAGGCCCGGCATCCCGACAACTTCTTCGACCTCACTTGTCGATTCTGGCGGGATGAAATCGAGCCGCACCAGCCCTGCTTCCGCAAGCAGGATGGCATCGTAGTTTCCAGCCTCCGCCAATTTTCGCAAGCGGGTCGGCACGTTCCCGCGCAGGTCGCAGATCGTGACATCCGGCCGCAGCCATTCCATCTGTTTCGCCCGGCGCACGCTGCTGGTGCCGACCCGCGCGCCCACTGGCAGAGCTGCCATGCCACCGGGCTGGCGCATGACCAATACATCGCGGACCGGAGCACGTTCCAGCACGCCTGCTAACAGATAGCGGCGATCTAACACGGTTGGCAAATCCTTCAAACTGTGAACGGCAATGTCGATTTCCCCGGCATCTAAGGCCTCCTCGATTTCCTTGATGAAAACGCCCTTGTCGAAAGTTCCCTCGGCCTTCGCCACTTCGCTCAAAGACACATCCGTCCGCCGGTCGCCGGTGGTCTTGATCACCTTGCGGGAAATTTGGTGGTCGGGAAATGCTGCTGCCAAGGCCGCCTCGGTGGCGGTGGCTTGCACCAGTGCAAGCTCGCTGCCGCGCGTGCCGACGATGATGGGACTGGGCGATTGGTTCATCTCAGGTTACGGAAATTTAGGGGCAATTTCATGCAGCGGAGTTCTTTCCATGACCACGGCGGACAGCGGGCGCAAGTCCAAGATTGCGAAGCGCTCGGTTTCCACCGGCCTTTTTTCTCAGTCTCGCACATGGCGGAATGGATAGCTGTTCACGATCCCGTTGATGATCGTGTCAAATCGATACCCGTCCTTTGCCGCGGCGACTTGGATTTCCCGCACGGCGGGCAGGTCATAGATCTCCAATTTCCGCCCAAGCGCGTAACTTAGAAGGTGCTCGATGAAACCACGCACGAACTCATCGGGTTTTTCCATGAGCGCCGCCTTGAAACCCGCGGGGCTGTCGAAGGCATGGCCGTTCCACTCCGAGTGGGCATCGACGGGCTGTTGGCCATCGAATGTGCGACTCGCGCCGATGGGATCGAATGCCTCCAGCGCGAAGCCCGGCGGATCGAGCCGGATGTGGCAGGAATAGCAGGCGGGTTGGTCGCGATGTTGCTCGAATTTTTGCCGGACGCTCAGGATTTGTGAGGAATCTTTTTCCGCATCCTTGAGCACGAAGGCGGTTTCGAGACCGTATAGTTTGGCAAGCTGGCGGTTCAGCCATGTGTAGTCGGCATTCACGAAATCGAGCACACTGCGGTTTTCTATCAGCACGGTATCGAATAGCAACAAGGCCTCCACTAGCATCGGTCCGTGCAAGGTGCGTTTGCCCTGTTGGCCATAGTAAAACTTCGGGAACAATTGCGGGTCCGGCTTGGCCGTGTAGAGCTGATCGAGCCGCAGCCATTGCACCGCGAAGGACGCCGCCAGCTCCCGCGCCCGTGGATCGCGCAGCAGGCGATGAATCTCCGTGGCAAGGGTGGCGGGATCGTGGAGGCGTGCGCTTCGCAGCGGGGCATCGGGTGGAGCGGACCAGAGGAAATAGGCAAGGCGGTTCGCGAGTTCGTTGTCGTCCAAGGCCCGGACGGTGTTGCTCCCGCTCACCCGCTCGGCCTGATAGATAAATTCCGGCGAGGCAAGTGCGGCGGCGATCGCCTCGCGCATCGCGGTGGGAAATGAGGCACCTGTCTTGATGGCTGCGTCGAACAGCCCGGCATAGCGAGTGACCGTGGTTTCCTCCACCGGATGTCGGAAAGCCAGCGCGAGAAAATTTGCGAGTCGCTTGCTGGCGGTGTCGTGTTTTTGCTTTGCTGATAGATTCACCGTCGCCGTCTGTGCTGGCGCGTTGAGCGGAGTTGCAGTGATGAAACCCAAATCATCTAACAGCACGTAGTTGCCACTGAATTTCGACCCATCGGCTTCCAACTCCGTGATGTGTTCTCCCTCCGGAGCGCGGAATGCGAAGAACGTGTTTGCCCGTCCCGCGCCTTCTGCTAGATCGGCCGCGAGGGTGTGCGTTCCGCCGCCACTGAATTTCACCGTCATTGCCACCGGGCCTTTTTCCTTTTCGCGGCTGAGGGCGCAGAGTGCGAGATCCTGCACGCCTTCACCGGGCAAACCACCTTCGATGCCGAGTGTGAAATGAAGGGTCTTCGCGCCCTTGGTATGGTTGGTGAATAGCGATTCGCCGGACGTCTCCTCGACCGTTGAAAATCCTGCGACCCACAAGTCATCGCGTGGTGTTAGATATAGTATTTTTTCGCACTCGATGCCGAAGCGCACGCGCACCGGAGTTCCGCCTTTGATCACCTGATCGCGGGCGCTTGCATCCCATACGCCGCCGGTGCCTTCTTGGACGGCGGCATCCACGTTGAAACGAAACTGATAGGTGACTGTGACCGCGCCACCGGTGACGGCCTCGAGCGGTCGGTCAAGATTCGGGGCAAACTCGCGCACCACTTGAAACCCGCCCGGCACAACGGCATCGGGCGCGACGGGTAGCGCTTTTGAGGGCACTGCGGGATCGGCAATCAAGGCGCGAAAGACCGCGCTTTGCTGTGGCAATTTCGGGCTTTCCACGATGGCGCGACCGAGTGCGATATATTTTTCCATCAGCAGCGGCGAGAGGTTCATTGCTTCGCCGCGATTGTGAAAACCGTGTTCCGCGCGGTTTTCTCCGGGCAGTCCCGCATCGGGCAGGAGCACGGCGTATTTCATGCCATACTCGCGGACCGGGACGTCCACGCGTTCGGGCATTTTTCCGGTGGCTGCTTGGAAATAATCGCTCACCACTGGCAAACGTTCGGGGAAGACGAAGATGTCGAGTTTTAGACCGAACAAATCGCGAACGGTGTTGTTATATTCTAACCGGGTGAGCCGCCGCAGCATCGCGTGTCCCGGATCGCGCGCGCCGAGTTTTGGATCAGGCCGCGCGGCGATGTCAGTGATCCATGTTAGCAGTTTTTCCCGCTCTGCCTCGGTTGGCTGCGAATCGCGCTTCGGCGGAGGCATTTGATGCGACTCCACTTTGTTGAACACCTCTGCCCAGATTTCCCGATCCGCCATCACCGTCGCATCCGTGGCGTAGCGTTCCAGATTCACACCGCCCTTTGGTTTCTCCTCGTCGCCATGGCATTTGAAACAATGTTTTTCTAACAACGGCAACACCTCACCGACGAAATCCGGCGCAGCTTGTGCGGTCGCCGTGGCGCAAAGTAGTGCGAGGAAACTGCGGTTCACGCGCGGATGGGTTGGATGACTCCGGTGCTGTCTGCGAAGCGTTGGCGTTTCACTCCGGCCGCCTGCGCGAGCGTGAGCCAGAGGTTTGCTAGCGGGACTTGGCCGGCGAAATGATGGTGTGCGCCTGGCTGGAGCACGCCGCCCGCACGACCCGCGACGAGCACTTCGAGATCGGAATACTTGTGCGTATCGCCATCGCTCAGGCCGCTGCCCATGACGACGCAGCAAGAATCTAGCAGCGTGCCCTCGCCCTCGGGAATTTCGCGCAGCCGTTGAACGACATGGGCGAATAACTCGACGTGAAATCGGTCGATTTTCGTCAACGCTGCCTTGGCTTCGTCGCCCTTGGTGTGGGTGAGGACGTGGTGATTTTGAGGTTTGTCGAAGACGCCGTGAAACATCCGCGGCGAGTCCCAGCGCTCTGGGTCCACGATCAACGAGGCCACGCGGGTCAGGTCGTTTTGAAATGCCAGCACGATGAGATCGCCCATCAAGCTCAGGTAGTCGCCGCGTAGCCGGGAGCTGCCCACGAGATGCACTCGTAGTAGCGGGTTTCCTTGCTGTCGGAGAAATCATTGCAACTCAGCTCGATCGACGGCAGTGCGGTTTCGCTGCCAATTTCGCGGGCGATGAGTTGGTCGAGCGTGGTGTTCGTGGGGAAGCCGCCATCCAGTGTTTCGCTCGGCGGTGAACTGGTCAGCCAGCACGCGCCGCACTGGGCATGGACGCCCGTGCCGCCGACGAATGTCCGGTCGAGTCCCGTGCAAAGTGTGATCTCCTTGCGCAGTTCTGCGAGTGGCTCCAGGGCAGGCGTCAACTCCCATTCCGGCCCCGTGATCTTCGGAATGAATGTTTGCTGGTTGTAGCCGTTAGGCGTGTAGAGAAAAGCGAAACGCTGCGGCGGCTTCATCACGGCGGTGCCGGCCCTCGCACGCGGAGTCATCGCCTCCAGCCATGGCAGAGCCAGAGTGGCACCAAGACCACGGAGAACTGTGCGACGCTGCATAGAATGAAGATTTCGACTGAGTGTGCTGCCACTGCCGACGTTGCGCACGATCATTCAATGAAACGAACCCTAGCCGTGCGCCGGGCATTTCCAAGAAATTTTGTCGCCGCAGTCCAAGAGTGGATCTCAAGTCCCCGGCAGGTTCAGCTTGGCGAGTTCCGAGTCGATGATCCGCTCGCATTGCTCGATCTGGAGTTGCCTGCGGGTGCGAGCTTCTGCGGCAAGTTGCTCCAGCGTGTCGATGTCGTAAAGATAGACCTCCTCGATTTCCCCAACCGCCGGGTCGATGTCGCGCGGCACGGCGATGTCGATGAAAAACAGCGGTCGGTATTTCCGTGCGCGGCGAGCCTTCTCCACATCCTCGCGATGGACGATGGTATGGGGCGCACCGGTCGAGGAAATCACCACATCCACCCGTGAGAGCACGCTTTGCCAATCGTCGAAACGCACCGCACTGCCGCCCATTTCGGTGGCCAATTCCTGCGCCCGGTCGAAGGATCGGTTCGCCACAAAAATCGTCCGCGCACCCCGCGAAACCAAGCTCTGCGCGGTGATCCGGCTCATCTCTCCCGCGCCGAGTATCATCACCTCGCTGTTCTTCAAGTGGCCGAAAATTTTCTCTGCTAGATCCACCGCCACGTTGCCGACCGAGGTCGAGCCTTCTTGGATCGAGGTCTCAGTCCGGACTTTTTTTCCGACTCCGAAGGCGCGTTGGAAGACCTTGTTTAAAATCGCCCCCGTGGCTCCGGCATCCAGCGCGGCGCCATAAGCGTGTTTCACTTGGCCGAAGATTTCGGTTTCTCCGAGCATCATGGAATCCAGCCCGCTGACGACTCGGCAGAGGTGTCTGGCTGCGGCAATTTTCTCCAAGCGGTAAAAATGCGCAGCCACGCTCGAGTCCACCTGGATCTTTTCGGCCAGTCGCGTCTCGATTTTCGCGAAGGCCTCGCCCGCCCGCTCCGCTGCTAGATAAAACTCAGTGCGGTTGCAGGTGGAAATCACCACGCCCTCGGTCGCCTCCGCCAGCGCGATCAGGTCCATCGCCGCCTCACCCAGCTTGGTATTACCCACGGCAAATTTCTCCCGCACTTCCACGGGGGCGGTGCGGTGATTGAGGCCGAGGCAGAGAAGTTCCATCAGACGAACGCGAAAACTATCAGCGACAGGACGAATAAAACCACCGCCGACAGCGACAAGCGCCGGCCCGTCAATCCCCGCACCTGCTTCACTCCCAGCAGCACGAGATAGCCGCCCCACACCGCCACCGCCGCGATCAGGTGGCCCCACGCCGAGGCCGTCCGTGGCATCAGAAATCCCGCCACGATACCGATGGTCAGCAGCCCGCTGCCCAGCCACAGCAGCCGCTCCAGGGAAATCAGCAACTCGCGCACGGGTGGCAGATTTTTAAACAGCCCGCTCTTCAGATGATGCTCTTTCAACTGCCGGTCCAGCACCAGAAACATCACCCCAGCCACCGCTGCCAAGGCCAGTGCGCCATAGGCCAGCACCGACATCGCCGAGTGCGTTTCGTGCCACGCGCTGCTGCCCGGCAGCTTCGCGGGATGGGCGGCCAGTGTCCCCGGAATCAGCGCTGCAGTTTGGAAAATCACCACCACCGGCGCAGTGAACACCCCTAACAGCGAGATCCGGTAAGCTGGCCCGACGAGCAGGTAAAACAAGGTCAACGACCACGCCAAGAACGCCAGAATTTCACCCCGACCTATCAGTGGGCAGGCCGCCCGCATTTCCCCGCGAATCCCGAGAAATCCGAGCTGGCAGAGGAACACCCCGATCATCCAGATGACTGTCCAATGGCTGCGTTTCCCGCCGTGGACGGAAACCATGCCCCACGCCCCGCCGACAGCGGCGAGCAAGGTGGCGGCGAGCAGAAACCAGCGGTCCATGCCCATCCATGGAGTCTGCAAGCCCGGGGCACAAGCGTCAAGATGGCTCTTCCGCCTGTCGAATTGGCGGAAAGGCTCTCTGCCGCACCTGGCCTTCAGCAGGGAGTTGTGAAAGGAACTTGTGAGAAAGAGTGATGATGACATAATTGACGCCGCTGACGAGGTTGACCTCATTGTCAACCCGGTCAATTCCGTCAATAAAGTCCCCACACCTCGCCACGCCATGAACGAAGCCGAAATCCGCGCCGAGCACATCGATCCCGCCTTAAAAGCCGCTGACTGGGGAGGGAAATGCAATAAACTCTCACCGTAGGCTGTTGGCCTTGGCGATGATTTCCTCGACCGGAGCGAGCCGGCCAATGCCTTCGTAACCGCAAGCGAGTCCGCCTGCGGCGGGGCCGATAAAATGGCAGCCGTCGGCGGTGAGTTGGGCGACGTTCCGCTGGTTCGCGGGGTGCAGCCACATTTTCCCGTTCATCGCCGGAGCTAACAAAACGGGCGTGGTGCGTGGCAGGGCCAGGTAAATGGCGGTGAGCGGATCTGGCGCGAGGCCATTGGCGAGCTGGCCGAGCACGTTGGCGCTGGCCGGGGCGACGACGAAGAGATCGGCTTGGTCGGCAAGCTCGATGTGGCCGGGTTTCCACGCCAATTTCTCGTCCTCAAGCGAGACGAGGACGGGCTGGCGGGTGAGCGTCTGGAGGGTGAGCGGGGTGATGAACTCGGTGGCGGCACGGGTCATGACGACGTGGACCGCGTGTCCTTGTTTCACCCATAGCGAGGCGAGCTCCGCCGCTTTGTAGGCGGCGATGGAACCGGAAATACCGAGGACGATGTGCATGGTGGTTAGGGAAATTTACCGCAGCATGGAGACGGCCTTGGCGGTGGCTTCGGCGAGGGCTGCGACATTGCTGTCGGTATTGTAGAGCGCGAAGGAGGCGCGGACGGTGCCGGTGATGCCGAAGCGTGCCATGAGCGGCTGGCAGCAATGGTGGCCCGTTCTAACAGCGACGCCCATTTGATCCATGAGCGTGCCGAGATCGTAGTGATGCACGCCCTCGATATTGAAGGACAGCGCCCCGGCACGGTCGGCAGGACCGAAAAACTGGATGCCGGGAATGTCGGCCAGCGCCTCGGCGGCTGCACGGATGAGCGCCTGCTCGTGCGGCTGGATCACGCTGAGGCCGATGCCGTTCACGAAGTCGATGGCGGCGGCGAGTGCGATGGCCCCTTCAATGTTCGGTGTGCCGGCTTCGTATTTGAATGGCAGCTCGTTGTAGGTGGTTTTCTCAAAAGTCACTTCCTTGATCATCTCGCCGCCGCCGCGCCAAGGTGGGAGGGAATTGAGAATTTCCGCCCGCCCCCAAAGCACGCCGATGCCGGTAGGGGCGTAAATTTTATGACCGGAAAAGGCGAGGAAGTCGATGCCGAGCGCCTGCACATCAATCCGCAGGTGAGCAACGGCTTGGGCGGCGTCCAGCATGACGAGGGCACCGGCGGATTTCGCGGCAGCGGCCATTTCCGCGACGGGATTGACGGTGCCGAAGGAGTTAGAAATCCAGGTTAGAGCGAGGATTTTCACGCGCCCTTCGAGCAGTGTTAGAAACGCGGCCTGATCGAGCGTGCCGTCGTCGTGGCAGGGAATGACCTTGAGAGCCGCGCCGGTGCGTTCGCATAACATCTGCCAAGGGACGATGTTGGAATGGTGTTCGAGCGCGGAAATCACGACCTCATCGCCGGGCCCGATCCGGCCTGATAGGGAGAGGATATTGGCGACAAGATTGATGCCGTCGGTGGTGCCGGAAGTGAAAATCACCTCGTCCGGGATGGCGGCGTTGAGGTGGCTGGCGACGGTCTGCCGGGCATTTTCAAAAGCTGCGGTGGCGAGCCGGGCGAGGTGATGGGTGCCGCGGTGGATATTGGAGTTGATGGCTTCGTAATAATGCCGGGACGCAAGCAGCACGGCCATCGGCTTCTGAGTGGTGGCGGCGTTGTCGAGATACACCAACGGGCGACCTTGGATCATTTGATCGAGGATCGGGAATTCGGGGATCAGCAAGTCAGGTTGGAGCATGGCGGGGAAATTGCCGGAATCTGCGGGGCCGCCGACAGGGTGGAACATGGCGGCCCGCCCCGCAACGCCGGATTTCCGCGCGGAAAACATCTGCCCTTGCGGTGGCGTGGAACCCGGCGTTGAATCCGGCCCGACGCGCATGTATCTCCTGAAAAAAGCCATCCAGCTCCGCGAGCACTCGCATCCGGATCACGAGAAACCGTTTCTCGAACATCTGGAGGATCTGCGGAAAATGATCATGCGGGTGGTGATTACCTTGGTGATTTCCATGATCGCGTGTTTCGCCTTCAACAACCGGCTGATGGAGTTTTTCCGGCACCCGGTGGATCAGGTGCTGGTCACGCAGCTTAAGTCCACACTTCCCGAGAAAGCCCCGCGCCCGCTGACGGTGGAGTTGTGGAATGCTGCTAGAAAAGCCGAGCACGCCGCCACAAATCTGCCGCCCGAGGAGCGCGAGTTGTTCTTTCGCTCGCTCGGTGATGACTCACTCGTGTTCCACGCCAGATCGATCAGCCTGTTGCGGGCAGCACTCGTATTACCAGAAGCCAAACGCGAGGCCTTTGTCAACTCGCTCCCTGCGGATGACGTGCTGAAAAATCAGGTCAAGGCCCTTCTCGTCACCAAGCCGAACACTGACAGCGACGCCCAAGGAAATCTGAAAATGATGTCCGCTCTGAAGCCGACCGAGGGCTTCATGCTCTCGATGAAGCTGTCTTTCGTGGCGGGCATTGTGCTGTCGTTTCCGCTGTTATTGTTATTTATCCTACAATTCATCCTGCCCGGAATGCACGCGCATGAACAGCGCGTGCTGTGGCCGGCGATGGCTGTTGGCTTCGGGTTATTTCTATCAGGCACTGCCTTCGCCTACTATCTGGTGCTGCCGCGGACGCTGCTGTTTTTCTATCAATGGAGCGGCGATATGGGGATTTCTAACGACTGGCGGATCGGCGAGTATATCTCCTTCGCCACGCAGTTCACCCTGCTGTTCGGCGCATCCTTCGAGCTGCCGGTGGTGGTGATGGTCTTCGTGAAATTGGGACTGCTCAGCTATGATACGATGTCAAGGACCCGCCGCTACGCCATCGTCGCGATATTTGTGGCCGCCGCCATTCTCACCCCGACGCCAGATATTCCCACGATGTGCATTATGGCTGCGCCCATGGTTATTCTCTATGAAATTTGTATCTGGTTGGCCTATTTCGACCGTAAGAAGGCCCGCCTCCGGGAAGAAGAGGAAGCGCGGGAAAATAGGGAACGCCTGCGCCTGCGCGCGGAAAGCATGGAAGCCGCTGCCGCCGAGGATGCCAAGGCTTGGCAGGATGACCCACATCATCATGACCCACATCATGATTATTCGGGCCATGAGGACTGGCATGATACGCATCATGACGAAACGGGGGATGACAGTTGGCATGTCGAGCACCCACCCGCCGGTGAAGAGCCGCACGTCGCTGAGAACCTACCCGTCGTTGAGGAACCTCCCGCCGGTGACGAACTCCCGCCCAAAGATCTGTGAGTCGGATTTGGCCCAATTTACTATCCGATGAACCCGCCCAATGCTGCTAGAGATGACAGCGCACGCTCGCCCTTTGCCGGTTGCGTAATCCTCATCGCCGCGCTGGCGGTGATGGTTTTCCTAATCGGCTTCTCGATTCTAACATTATTCCGGCAGTTTCATGAAATCGCGAAATTCACCGGGGAAAAACCCGTGCCTGTGGCAGTCACTTCGCTCGCCGGCGACCCGGCCGCGCTCAAGGATTTGACCGCACGGGTGGAGATTTTCCGTCAGCAACTCACTGGCGAGACCGAAGCCTCACTCGCTCTATCAGCCGATGATTTGAATCTCGCCATAGCTGGCTACGACGCCTTCAAGGAACTTCGCGGCACCCTGCGCGTCACCGCCATCGAGGGCGAGACCCTGCGCCTTGCGATTTCATTTCCCCTCAACGGCAAGCCCAGATTCGCCCGTGGCAATGAGCCGGGATGGATCGCCTCTGATTCGCGCTATCTCAACGGCACGCTGGTCGCCCGGCCGCGTTTATTTAAGAAGGAAATCATCCTCGCCCTCGATGCCATCGACGTTCCTGGGGTCCAGGTGCCCCATGAGTTCATCGACCAAATGTCGCCTTATCACATCACCGAGCGTTATCTGACAGATACCACCATCGGTCCAGTCATGGCCAGTCTGACCCGCGCGGAAGTCGCTGGCGGGAAACTCATCCTCACTCGCAAGCCTGGGGAAATCGCTGCCGACACGCTCACCGACGCCCAGGTCGATGCCGGCAGTGCACGGCTTTTCACCACACTTGGCATTGCGGCAGCTTGCTTCCTCGCCTTCGTGGCCGTCATTGTGCTGATAGGAATCCGGGCGAATGCCCGCAAGTCTTAGAGATTTCCGAACAAAGCCGCGCCGCCGCACCGTTTAACACCAGTATTATGAAATTGCCCGCCCATATCGCCCTCCTTGGTCTCGCTCTAACGGTATGGCTACCCGCCAATGCCATCACGCTCGAAGCTTCTCCGCCCGCCGCCAAAGACCCTGCACAGGAGGCTAAATCCAAGGAGGCAGAAACCCTCGCCACCGAGAACAAACTCGTAGCCGAACGCCTCACCCAAGCGACCAACGCCATGCGCGCCGAGGTCACGCGGCTGAGACTGGAACGCGAATTACTTACCGAAAAGCTGGCCCTCGAATCCGCCAAACGCCAAGCCTCACTCCAAGAGACAATGGCGAAAATGGAAGCGGAAAAAGAACACCTCGCCGAGGAAGGTGAGCTGTCGAAAGTCCGGGCGGAAAAATTAGCCAACGAACTCAAGGCTACCCAAACCGAAGCCGCCTTGGAAATCTCCCATCTCCAGAATGACATCGCCCGCATCGAGGCCACTGACAAACGCGCTAAGTTCGCCGATTCCAAGCCGGTTTTCCTGAAAAATCCGCTCAAAGAAAATGGCATCCTCGTCGTCTCGGACCGCCGCATTCCGCTCAACGGGCTAATTACCGAAGCCACCGCCGACTATGTGACCAGCCGCATCCAATACTGGGATAACAAGGATCGCGAGCTGCCCATTTTCATCGTGATCGACTCCAGTCCCGGCGGCTCGGTCATGGCGGGTTATCGGATTCTCAAGGCCATGGAATCCAGCGATGCGCCAGTCTATGTCGTCGTGAAATCCTTCGCCGCCTCGATGGCTGCGGCGATCACCACGCTCGCCAAGGAATCCTACGCCTATCCGAATGCGGTCATCCTCCACCACCAGATCAGCTCCGTGGTCATGGCGCAATTGAACCTAACGGAACAACGCGAGTTCCATGAGGAAAGCCAACGCTGGTGGGTCCGCCTCGGCAAGCCGGTCGCCAGCAAAATGGGCATCACTCCCGAAGAATTCATTAAGAAAATGTATCTTCATTCTTCTAACGGAAATTGGAGCGAATTCGGTGAGCAAGCCAAGGAACTGAAATGGGTCAATCACATCGTCAACGGCATCGACGAAACCTCGTTCACCAAAGACCCCGATAGTTTGGATGCGCCCAAGCCCACCAAAGCGACCACCCTTGCCGAGGATATCGACGCCTCAGGCCACCCCTTCATGTGGCTGCCCCACCTCAATCCGATGGATGTTTATTTTCTATACAATGCCGATGGTTACTATCGGCTGAGATAAGTGATCCGCCATTTTCCCGATCGTGTAGGCGAAAATTATTTCAGCCGCTCCAAGCCCTGATTGATCGCGACCATGCATTCCTTCCGTGCTTGGACGGAAACCTCGGCGCGGTTGCCGTGGAACCAAGCGAAATTCTGTGGCTTCATCGCATCGCCCGACCGCTGGGCTTGGGACTGCATCTGACCTAACAGGCTGCGGTATTTTTTCTTCAAATCCGCCTCGCTCAAGTGGGTTTTACGCGAGGCGAGGTCGTAGTTCATCGTGATCAGGTTTTTGATCTACAACAGGGAATCCGGGGGCACGAGTTCCAGAAAATCCTTCACCTCTCCCAAGATTTCCAAGCGCACCAGATCCGCGCCTTCGGCGCCTTCGAGGTTGCCGAATTTTTTGAAACCGGTCCCACTCGCGTTGCGGATGGTGAGCTTGCTGTTGCCGGAAAAAACATGCGCGGCCGTGTTAGCATACTTTTTCCCTCCAGCGGCGACGATGAAGCCGGTGCCGACGGATAGATCGCCCTCGATGATGAGCACAGCATTCGAAATCCGTGGGCTGACCTTGCCCTTCGTATCGAAAAGCCCCTGGGTATTGACCGCCGCAGAGAGCTTGGCCTTCTCGCTCTCGAGTGCTGCCATTTTCTGTTCCAGTTCCCGGATGCGCGCCTTATCGGCATCGTCCGCCTCACACCACGCCGGGAAACAACCAAGTGCCAAAATGGAGATGAGCAGGAATTTTTTCATGTAGCGGTCGCTATCAGCCTTTCCATAACATTCGCACGCCGAAAATGACCAGCACGCAGCCGAAAATACGGGTCAGTGTTTGATTGCTAAGTGAACGCATCAAATCGCTGCCGAACCATGCGGCAACGGCGGATGCCAAGCCAACAGCGGCGACCACTTTCCAGTCGATCAAGCCGCCTACGCGGAAATTGTTAGCGGTGGCGGCCAGCGCGGTGACGATGATGACGGTCATCGAGGTGGCGACTGCCTGCTTGTGCTCCAGCTTCAGCAGACCTGTGAAAGCCGGCACCATGACCAGTCCGCCACCGACGCCGCAAAGCGCACCGAGCAGCCCGGCGACAAGGCCGATGAGGATGGCAGGGAGGAGGAATTTCATCGGCGGAAATTTGAGCAATTCCTCACCGATTACGAGGCAATTATTGAGTTCTTGAGGCTGCGGCTATGCCAGGGGAGTGTAAATCTATTTTGGTGTGTTTCATGACACACGACGGCCAGCCGCGCGATCGTTGGACTCCAGAACGGGGCTGGATGGCAGGAAATCCAGAATCGACAAGCCATGAACTACCTAATCGCCATCGGCCACGACCCGGCTACTTCGCTCGGTATAGCGGGATCAATCAAGGACAAGTGCTTGGATAAGTTCCTCTCGGGTATTGATCGGAGGATGATCTTTGAAATGAGCAATGATCCTGATTTCGATCTCTTTTCTTGATCGTTGGTCTTCGGTAGTGCCGTCAGCCCACTTGCGACCTGGGTGCATGGTGTCCCATGGGGAGCGCTTGTTTTTGCGAGTATCGGCGGAGTCTCCATGTTTGCCTATTCCGAAGCAAACCTTGATCTCCTTATTCCAGATTGGCTTAAAAAGGCGAATCATGAACTCTTCCACCGCGCTTTCCATTCCACTCTGGACGGTGGCGTAGCGGACTTCGAATTCGGACGGGGCCAGTCCTCCTTTTTTAATGCTCTTGAGATGCTCGCGGAGTCTATTCCACAGCGCAGGACCCTGTTGCTCAGTTAATTCGGCTTTGCGGTCGCCGGGTACCGCTTTTCCCACATAGATTGGGGTTTCCGATATCGATAGAGGTAAGTAGGAAGGAATCTCATTGCCGTGGTAGTAAATCGCATAAATACCCGAGCCGTAGAATCTGTTTTCAGTAGTCTCCTCAAGCGAAACGCGCTCAAAGTTTACGAGACTGAAGGCGTAGAAGCGAGCAATGGCATCCGGATGTCCCAATGAGAGGGCTATCTTCCCGTGCTTTCTAATGTCTAAGATTTTCCTTGCGTCCGTGAAACACTGAACGAGTTCGACAAGCTTCGCGTCAAGATTATCCCTAATCAGTTGGGGCATTCCATCACGATACTCACGTAATTCATCCTGGAGGTGCTTTCCTAGTTTCGTGATTTCTTCAATCCTTTTGCGAAGCTCGGCCTGAAGTGAAGCGCTCATGTGATAAAATTCATTTTGATGTCTTTAGTTTGACTTGAGATTTGGCTTCTTGAATTGCTGCGGCCGTGCTCTTGCGAAGGGCATTGGCAACGGATTTCCCGACGATCTCTGCGAGTTTTACCGGAACAGCATTGCCAAGCTGGCGCATGGCTTCCGTCCAGCTTCCGAGGAAAATGTAATCGTCAGGAAAGGTTTGGACTCTGGCGCTTTCCCTCACGGAGAGATAGCGCACGGAATCATCTGGATAGAGGATCATATTTTCGCCTCCGGGGACTCCGTGCGCTCCCGCTTTGAGGGCTTTTGCTGGACGATCCAGGGGGCTTCCGGTGTGTCCGGGATAAGCTTTAGCTCCAGGTTGCAAAATGTGATTGGCCCATTTTTTGGCTGCTTGGCAGGATGGGGCAGGCAAATCGCGGATAGCTTCGGAAAGTGTTACCCAGCAATCGGAATTGTTGTGGGTGGATTTGGGGAACGACCAATCCGTTATGATGTCCGAGCGAAATCCGATAAAGAAGACCCGATGCCTGTGCTGCGGAATACCGAATTCCGCAGCGTTTGCCTGATGGACGTAAACCCGATATCTCAGCCCATCTACTGCGTTACCCACGCTTTCCTTGTGCCGTTCAAGTCGAGCCAAGTTTTGATCCCAACTGGTATTCTCAGAAATGGGAAATTCGGGAAACTCCATCTGGAGCTTGATGAACTCGACGTAGTTAGAAAATGCGGGCCTCAGCAAACCACGGACATTTTCGAAAATGAATGATCGTGGTTGTGCTTCCGCAACAGCACGGATGGCTTGGGGGAACATATCCCGCACGTCGTTCATCCCAGCCGCCTTGCCGCCCATCGAGAAAGGCTGGCACGGCGGGCCACCAGCGACTAAATCAATCCCACGGTATTTATTGAAATCGATCTCCCTTACATCCGCTCGTGAGATGCAGCATTCCTGCAACGATGGATGGCCCATTCGTTGGTTGTATTGTAGCGTTTCCACTGCGGAAGCGTTCCATTCGTAAAGCGCCCGGTGATT
This sequence comes from Akkermansiaceae bacterium, assembly GCA_043758445.1. Taxonomy (GTDB): domain Bacteria; phylum Verrucomicrobiota; class Verrucomicrobiia; order Verrucomicrobiales; family Akkermansiaceae; genus Luteolibacter. Next base: position 23,612 of record JAYVNM010000101.1, read on the forward strand.
GAAACCCGCAGCATGAAGGCCAAGAGCCAAACCTCCGGCACCTGAAAAGAGTTCGATGGATTCAAGTCGCTTCATGGGTTCAGGTGAACAGGTTTAAGTGCCAGCGTCAATCCTAGAAAATGGAAAGAATCACCGCCTTACTGGCACTTTTCTAGCAGAAGCAATTTCCACGATCAGCCGGTGGAGGATGAGGCGGTGGTCAAGTCCGGTGGTGACGAGGGCTTGGTCGGCCTTGAGGGTCGCTTCCATGACTTGTTGGAGACCGGTGAGGTCAAAGTTTTTCGCGTTGTCGGCGGCGAGGAAGATGGGGAAGACGTTGACGCCGGATCCGTCTTTTTTCTGCGGGAGCCAGGCGCGGTCCGACTCGGGGAGCCGATTGAGCCCCCCGGCAAAGGCGTTGTAATTTCCAGTCGGGACCTTGAATTTCTCGATGATGAGCTTGGCCATGAATAAGTTTCTAACAACACCGATAATCGAAGCACGCATGATGCCGATGGCGGATTCGTCGGCTTCGAGTTGTTGGTCGATGAGCTGGATGGCACGGGCGGCATTGCCTAACTGGATGGCCTTGCCGATTTCAAAAACGACGGCGGCGCGGCTGAGTGGGACGAGCACGCGGACATCTTCCTCGGTGACTTCGCGGCGTTCTGTTCCCAGATAGAGATCGAGTTTTTCCAACTCGTTGCCGATCTGCTGGGACTGCTCACCGGCGAGCATGACGAAGAGGGCGAGGGCGTCGGGGTGGAAACTGAGGTTCAGTTGGCGGGCGCGTTTGGTGACGAGCGAGGCGACTTGATCCTGCCAATCGTCGCGGCTGGTGTCGATGCGGTCGTGGACTTGGACGTCGGCGGCTTTTTCGATGAATTTCCAGAACGAGCGTCGCTTGTCCACGCCTTGGGCTGTTAGGAGAAATTTCACCCCATTTGGGATGCCGCGTTCGAGGGTGGCGCGCAGGCTTTCGACTCCGGCTTCGGTGCGTTGAGAGCGACCGGTGACGTTGTCGGCTAGGAAATTTGCATTGCGGAGCCAGACCACTTTGTCGCCGCCGAACATGGGTAGCGTCAAGATCGACTGAACCGTGGAGGCGCAGATTTCAAAGGCGGATTCAGAATTGTCCGCGATGCCGTCGATGGTTTCGTGGGTGAAGCCGTCGTCCACGCCGCCAGTGAGTTGGTTGTAGAGCAGCAGCGCACGTTCGCGGACGAGGCCGTCATCGCTGCCGACCACCGCGAAAAAATTTCCGGCGCTCTCGGTTTTTGCTTTTGCTTTCGCGGCCACAAGAAGGTGTTAACGAGATGCGAGCGGGCCTGCAAGCACTGGGAATGCATAACGGAAAGTGGCGAACATTCTGAAGGGGAGCATACGCGCCCTCGCGTGTTCCGTAGCGCGCCCTCGCGCTGCGGCGGCTGACCTTCCATGCGTTGCCTTTTTGTGTTTTCAGGCTTGCAGGCTTATGTCCACCGGTCTCCGGCGAGGGCGCCGGAGAACTGCACGCGAGGGCGCGTGCGCTCCCCTTGATTCCCGCGCTGCGATGAAATCGCCCGGCAGATATGGGAACTGCAGGAGTGCGCGAATCTTGACCCCGCCTCGCTGGCGGATCATCCTTGGTCGTGCGTTCGATTTTAATCACCGGTGGAAATGGCGGGCTCGGTCTTGGGATCGCCCGCTATTTTCTCGGGCATGATCCCCTGGCCCGCGTGTGGCTCGGGGTCCGGGAAAATCGCGCGAACGCGGAAATTCTATCAAACGAATACAGCGGCCGTTGCCAGCTCCTCGAGCTCGACGTGACCGAGCCCGCAGCTTGGCATTGCACTGTGGAAAAAATCGTGGCAACCGACGGCAGCCTCGATGTGTTAGTCAACAACGCTGGCCTACATCGCGATTGCCTGCTCGCCGCGATGCCTGCTGAGACGTGGCACTCAGTCATCGCCGCGAATCTGGATTCCGTCTTCCACGGTTGCCGCGCGGCAGTCATGCCAATGATGCGGCAGCGCGGCGGGCGGATCATCAACATCGCCTCACTCAGCGCGGTGCTGCCACCAATGGGGCAGACGAATTATGCGGCGGCCAAGGCCGGCGTGGTCGCGTTCGGTCAGACGTTGGCGAAGGAAGTCGCGCGTGCCGGGATCACGGTGAACGCAGTGCTGCCGGGTTTCATCGACACCGAAGCACTGGGTGAAATGGACGATGAGGCCCGCAAACAGGCCCGACTCGGCATCCCCATGCGGCGCTTCGGGAAACCGGAGGAAGTCGCCGCAGCGGTGTTTTTCTTGGCGAGCGCTGAGGCCGCCTACATCACTGGAGCCGCCCTGAAGATCGACGGCGGGATATTCTAACGTAATCTAACAAATAACAAACTATGCAAGGCGACGCGCTACGACTGAGGATTAAGGAAATGATGGTGGAAGAGCTGATGCTCGAACAAGCACCGGCGGAAATCAGCGACACCATTCCTATTTTCGGGGCCGGCGGACTGGGGCTGGACTCGGTGGACGCGCTGCAGTTAGTCGTTGGGTTAGAAAAACATTTTGGCCTGAAAATCGGCAATTCGGACACCGCCAAAGGCATCCTTGAGAGCGTGGAAACCATCGCGCAGGAAATCGAGAAAGCCGTCTAGCCTTTCAGGGAGTTTTCCCGCTCGCATGAAGCCGCTCGTCATTTTCCTGCTCAAGCTAGTGCTCACCGCACTGTGTCTGTGGTGGGCTTTTTCGCAGGTGAAGCTTGATCGCTCGGTCTTCACCAAGCCCGGCGCGGTGGACTACCGCTGGCTCGCTGCCGGCATCGCGCTGGCCGGGGCTTCCGTGGTGCTGCACGGCACGCGTTGGTGGTGCTTCCTGCGTGGCCAAGCACTGCCTGTTAGCTGGCGGCGGGCGGTGGAACTCACCATGATTGACGGCCTGTTCAGCCTCGCCTCGGTAAGCGGACTCGGCGGCGATGCCGCGCGGATTCTCCTACTGATGCGCGACCATCCAGGGAAAAAACTCGTCATCGCGCTCGCAGTCATGGCGGACCATCTGGCGGGTATGGTCTCGCTGGCGCTGGTGTTTTTCATCGTCTCCTCCGCGCGATTCGAGGCGCTGGCGAATCCAAGTGTGTTAGGGCGCGGGGTGATCCAGTTTGCATGGTTCTATCTGGGCGGCGGCTTGGCGATGGTCGTGCTAATTTTCATCTGCGCATCGCCGCCTGTGCACCGGCGGATTCATGGCAACGACCGCTTCGCCCGCTGGCCGGTCATGAAACGCGTGCCGGAAATCTACGATGTCTATCGGAAAAACTGGCGGCACGCGCTCGCCGGATTAGGCATCTCCTTTTTCATGCTGACCGCCTATTTCTCCTCCTACTACTGCGGAATGCGGGCCGTCGGCGGCAGCGTGAACTACAGCGCAGTGATGTCCGCGATGCCAGTGATCGACTCGATCAGCGGGCTGCCAATCTCAGTCGCGGGCGTGGGGGTGCGGGAGAAATTGTTCGAGGTGCTGATGCGGGATCTCGCGGGAGTCAGCCCGGAAATCGCGGTGGCCTCGTCACTTGCGGGCTTTGCCTGCAACACGCTGTGGGCCGGCATCGGAGCCTTGTTATTTTTGAAAGCTTGTTGTAGATCGTCAGGTTCGGCGCGAGCACGAAGAAATTGTTGATGCCGTGGGCGAGGTGGAGGTAAGTGATGAACGCGCCCATCAGCCGTCATGGGGTGGTGTCTCTCGTCCAGTGCATGGATTGCTTAGGATGCTAGTGGGCAGGTATGCTTAGGAAAGCCCAAAGGCTTTGAGGAAGCAGAATGCCGAAAATGTAATGTTTGTTTCGGTTCATGGTTCAGTCGATTGAGGCGACCCACTCCCCGGCTACGACCATTTCGGGAGCTTCATGGGGAGTGACGGGGGAGTAGATTAACGATTTTTGAATGGGACGAGGTCATTTCCTCAATGATCCAGCGCATCCGCTCGCTGGCGCAGGGCGCGGGCGGCCTCGGCGTTGCGGTTCTCGGTTTCCCAAAGCTGGGCCAGCCGCCGGAGCGCAGTGGCAGTTTCCTTTTTCGCCGCGGCGGGATAGGCGCGGATGGCGGCACGCAGGCGCTCCTCGGCGGACTTGCTCTGGCCGCTGGCGATTAGAGCCTCGGCGGATTCGAGCAAGAATGCCGGTTCGCTCTTGGCGTCGGCGGGTCGGTTAGCCTCGGCCTCGCGGAACAAGCGGGCGGCCAGCTCGCGCGTCTCCGGGTCGCGACGAGTGGCGATGGCGAGTTTCTCCGCGAGTTCTCGGTTTTCCGGATGATCGAAAATCGCCCGCTCCAGCAAGAGTCTCGCCTGTTTCGGATCGTTCGCTGCGAGCCATTCGTCGGCCAGCTTGATGTAATCCGCCGGTGAGCCGCCGCGGATTTTCAGCAACTCACCGGCATGGAAGCGGGCGGGCTCGGGCTGATTGCGGAGTCGATAGAATTTCGCCAATGACTGATGGGCCAGCGCCTGATGGGGATTGATGTCCAAAACCGCCTTCAGCACCGCCTCGCCCTCGGCATCGCGCTTGGCGGTGAAATCGAAGATGCCCAACCGCGTGCGCAGCTCAAGCGAGGACGGGGCGGCGGCGACGTGGCGTTGCAGGATGTCGATGGCTTGGTCGGTGCGCTTGGAGTCGCGGAAATGATCGGACGCCGTGCGGGCGAGATCGGGTAGCTCGGGATGGGCCTCGAAGGCATGGAGCAAGCGCGCGTCCACCAAGGCCAGCGCCTCGGTGTTTTCCACCTCGAACATGCTGTGAGAGAGGGTGGTGTAGAGCAGCACGGCGGCAGGCGTGTCCGGCGCAAGCTCGCCTAACAGCAGCGTCTGCCGCGCCTTGTCGCCCGCCGCTTGGGCGTGCTGGAACAAGCGGCGGATGATTTCCGGATGGCCGGGGCTTTTACCCAATGCGGCATCGAGCGTGGCATCCGCGAGTTTTAGCGCCAGCGAATCTCCGTGGCCCTGTTGTAAGAGGAAATCCGCGTAACCGAGCTGGATGTCGAGCGCGTCCGGGCGGGCGGTGGCGAGGGCCCGATAGAACTGGATCGCTGCGGCACGGTCGCCAGCCGCTAAGCGCTCATCAATCGCCCGCCGGACCAGTGGCATGGCGAGGGGATCGGCAAGGCGGGCTTGTTCAAAGCGCAGGGTGGCTTCGTGCGTATCACCCCGGAAACTTGCTAGAACACCGAACGCGAAGTCGAGCCGTGGATTTCCCGCCGCGAGGAGTGATGCTGTTAGGAATAGAAAAGTGATAGGAACTCGCAGCATTTAGGGAAATGGGATGAGCGGCAGTTTTACTCCGGCCAGGCAATCGATGGCGCGTGACCGTTCCAAATCGGGTGATTCGGATCCATCATATTTCGTCCGTCGATCATGACGTGGCCGTCTTTATCGATGGTGTAAGAACTGACACTGCTGTCCATTTTAAGGATGAGGCTCTTTCCCTCGAAAGGTTTCGGATCAAAGCGATCTGTGCCGGGAATCATCGGCGAGGCCAATAAGGGACGACTTGGATTTTCAGTCACTGTGGCTCCGAGAAAATAAGTGAAACCGCACTCTCCTTTTGCCAAAGCACTGGTTCCAGTGATGATGCCATCCGGTTTGCGTGAGTTGGCGATTTTTGCGAAAAACATGACTTCTGACTGTGCAATCTCGCTGCCGATTAATTGGCGAAAGTAATCATTTGAAGAAACTGTGCCGAGATTTAAGGTGGTATCCGTTTTCGCGCGAACTGCGGCAATCGTGGACGGATCTGGGAACTTGCCATACTCGTTTTCAAACTCGATCAACGCTATACCGACCTGGCGAGCATTGTTGACTGCTTCAGTTCGGTTAGGCTTACGGTAACTGCGGCGAGAGAACATCGGCGCGGATAAACCGGCCAGAACAAGGATAATTAAGGAACCCACCCCGACGAACCAAAGCCACCCCATTTTCCGCCGCGAATTGAGCGCTGCTTCGGACGGTGGCGGGGCAGGTGCATCGGGCGGGGGGTGGGCTAGCATGGTCATGATGATGGGGATTTATGCACAAATGCAGGCATGCTGGCGAGGATCATTTCCAAGCGCTCGGTGGTGCCGTGGGTAACACACCCATGATGAAGGTAGATCATGTCCAATCCTTGGCGCGGTGGGGTGGTCGGAGAGGTTGACCATAGCGGGTGGGATTTGCTACTCGGGGGCGATGCGGGTAAATTTCTCGTCGATGAATATCAAGACGAGTGCTTCCACTTCAGTGTTTTTCAAACGCTCGACGACGTCCACCGAGAAACCCCGGGCAATGAGTTGGCGGGCGCTGTCAGGTGAAATCCCGCGGGCGCAGAGGTAGAAAATTTCCTCGTCGCTGATCTGGGATGACGTGCTGCCGTGGGAGCATTTCACTTGGTCGGCATTGATCTCGAGGCCGGGCATGGAATTGGCCTCACAGGTGTCGCTCATCAGGAGATTGCGACAAGTCTGATAGGCGTCCGTGTGGTGCGCCCCTTCATCGACAAAGATGAGTCCGGAGAAGATCGTGCGGGCGTTGTGGTAAAGTGAGTTTTTGTATAACAAATCCGAGTAAGCACCTTCGGACACATGGTGTTGAAACGTCCGCTGATCGTATTCCTGCTCGTGGGCGGGTATGCTAATGGAAAGCATGTCCGAGCGGGCGCCGGAACCTTCGAGACGGGAAAGCGATTCGTTGCGTGCCCATGAGGCCCCGGTGTTAAGGATGAATCCAGTGGTGGAGGCATCGCGGGCGACGGCGGTTTCGTTAATCTGGATAATCCGCGTTTGCTCGTTAAAGGCTTGGATGGCGATGTAATCTAACTGTGAGTTTTGGCCGGCGCATAAATCGTTGAAGGCGATGGCGAGGCCAGCTTGTGAATCATCGGCGGATCGAAAAATATCCACAACGCGGACCTTCGAGCTTTTTCCGGTGGCGATCAGCGTATGTGGGAAAATGACGGCGTTTTCACCAACAAGCCAGTGATGCACTTCGATGGTGCCTTCGACTTCGGTTTTATCGGGAACATGGAGAAACAGACCATTGGTTAGGGAAGCTTCATGCAGTGCGGAAAACTTCGCTGAGCCGAGACGGGTTTCTTGTTTCATGAAATGCGCTTGCACGAGATCGCTATGAGAAACAAGCGCTTCGGCAAGCGGCAGGCAGATCACACCTTCCGGTAAATGCGACTCCACATGAACGAGTTCATCATTCACAAAGATCAATTTCGCCGTCGGGGCTTTGAGTCCCTTCGAGCGGGCAACCAGATCGTTCACGCCGGACGCAGGCGTTTTTTGAAACCCGGAGAAATCGAGTTGTTTGATACTGGAAAAGCGCCATGTTTCATCACCGCGTTTCGGCGCGGGAGTGGCAAGGAATCGCTGCCACGCGGCTTGTTGGCGAGCGGCGAACCACGCGGGAAGATAGGCGGGCGTTTCAGGCGGAGATTCGAGGAGGTTTGGCATTTCGAGAGTGGTCATGGCGGGGAAAGTTTTTTGATGATGGACTTGGCGAGATTCTCTTTAATCTCCCGGTGTCGCGGGACCGGCTGGCAGATTTTCGTTTCCTTATTTTGATACCAGTCGTGGCAGCCACCGTGGCGGATGAGTTCGCAGCCAAGTTCATTCAGCTTGCGGACGAGGTCGGCCCATTTCATGCAATGACGAGTTCCTCGTGGTGCATTACTCCTGGAATGGCATCTGAGGAGAGATCCTTGTAAAGATCTAGCAAATGCGCTTTCAGATCTTCCAGTGATTCCCCCTGGGTGTGATAGTCAGGGTATTCATCCAAGTATCCGAGAAAGTGGTCGCCGTCTTTCCACCATGTGCATTTTGTTTTCATAGGTGTTGATAGTTTATCCGACACTGCCTTCCATTTCAAGATCGATCAGGCGCTTGAGTTCGACGGAGTATTCCATCGGGAATTCCCTAACTAGATCATTAATGAAACCGTTGACGGCGAGCGACATCGCCTGACCTGGGTTAAGGCCGCGTTGTTGCATGTAAAACAGCATGTCATCGGAAACTTGGCTAACAGACGCTTCGTGTTGCGTCGCGTGGCGATTGCCCTTCACGGTGATTGCCGGATAGGTGTCAGTGCGGCTTTTGCTGTTGATGAGGAGGGCGTCGCACTCGGTATTGTTTTTGCAACCTTTGAGATGCTTTGGTATATGAACTTGGCCGCGATAAGTCGAACGACCTTCACCCACGGAGATGGATTTTGAAACGACGTTGGAAGTCGTGTCATCGGCGGCGTGGATCATTTTCGCGCCGGTGTCCTGATGCTGACCGGTGTTAGCGAGGGCGATGGAAATCACCTCACCGCGTGCCCGCTTACCCTTCATGATGACGCCGGGATATTTCATGGTTAGACGAGAGCCAATGTTGCAGTCGATCCACCGGACTTCCGCATCCTCCATCGCGATACCGCGTTTGGTGACGAGGTTAAAAACATTGGACGACCAGTTTTGCACAGTCACGTATTGGATCTTCGCGCCTTTGAGGGCCACGAGTTCGACGACCGCGGAATGCAGCGTGGCGGTCTCGAATTTCGGCGCGGTACAACCTTCCATGTACATTAACTCCGCACCTTCGTCGGCAATGATCAGGGTCCGCTCGAACTGGCCGAAGTTTTCCGAATTGATCCGGAAATAAGCCTGGAGCGGTTGCTTTAGTTTGAGACCTTTCGGAATATAAATAAAGGATCCACCGGAAAAAACTGCAGAGTTCAACGCGGAGAATTTGTTATCGCCAGTTGGGATGACCTTGCCGAACCACGGACGGAAAATTTCCTCGTGCTCCTTAAGACCTTCCGTGGAGTTGCAGAAAATCACTCCTTGTTTCGTCAGCTCTTCCTTGACGTTGGAATAAGCGGCTTCCGAGTCGAACTGCGCTTCGACACCGGCGAGGAACGCCCGTTCCTGTTGAGGAATGCCAAGTCTCTCGAATGTTTCTAACACATCGGCAGGCACATCGTCCCACGAGCGCTTTGGCTTTTCTCCGTCTGATAGATAATAGCGGATGACGTCGAAGTCGATGTTTTCCAGATCCTTCGTCGCCCAGTTGGTTGGCATCGGTTTTTCGAGGAAAACTTTCAGCGCCTTGTGACGAAATTCACGCACCCAGTCAGGATCGTTTTTCACATTGGAAATGTAATCGACTGTCGCGGAGGTGAGGCCACGACCGGCATCGAATTTATTGCGCTCCGGAAAGGTGAAGTCGCCCTTGGTGCGGTCGATATCGATCGCTTCGCGGGTTTCCAGGTCGAGAACGTCTGTAGTATCGTAGGACATGATGATTTAAAATATGAGATAGGTTATGCTGGGGCGAGCGTCTCTAGGTAGCGGTCGAGCATGGTATCTGCCGCGTTGACGATGAAATTGCGGAATGCCTCAGGATTTTCCCCAGTTTGGGTCATTTCGAGTGCATCGTAATAAGCAAGTCTGGAGGCGGAATCCGACGGAATCACGATGGCGGGATAGCCCGCGCGTAGAAATATTAGGTTCATCATCAAGCGGGCGGTTCGGCCATTGCCATCGACGAATGGGTGGATCGTGACGAGTTGCTCATGGACGTCCGCTGCTAACAGCGCGGGGTGAAGCGTCGCCGATGAGGTGATGATTTGGTTTTCCCACTCGTCCATCAGCCTCGGCACTTCGAGGAAATGTGGAGGCTGGTATTTCGCACCCGCTATCCTAACAGGAACTGTTCGGAAGACTCCGGCCCACTCATCGGCGATGCGGCTGAGGACCATTTGGTGAAGTTCGCGAACTAGGCGCCCGGTGATCGGCTCCGGGTTCTTCACGAGAGTTTTTAAATAACAGAAAGCCGCGTGGAGGTTCAGGGCTTCGAGGTGATCCTTGAGAGGTTTTCCGGCGATGGTGACTCCTTTCGAGAGCACCATTTCCGTTTCCCGCAAGGTGAGCGAATTGCCTTCGATTTGATTGCTCGTCGCGATGACTTCTAGCTCGAATGCCGCCACGACTTTTTCTTCCAAAGCACGGACTTGCGAGGGTTCAAGCGGTCGGAGCGCTTGAAGCCTTTGCAATTTATCCGTAAGCTGGAGGAGTGGAGTCATGGGTTAAAAATCTCTTACGCGAGAGCAGTTTCCTTGAGGAATTCGTAGCCGTATTTTTCTAGTTCCAGGGCGAGTTCTGGACCGCCTGAGCGGACGATTTTTCCTTCCGCCATGACGTGGACATGGTCCGGTTTGATATAGTCTAGCAGGCGCTGATAGTGGGTGATGAGGAGCATGCCACGGTCAGGCGAACGCATGGCGTTCACGCCCTTGGCAACAATTTTCAGAGCATCGATGTCGAGGCCGGAGTCTGTTTCATCAAGAATGCAATACTCGGGTTCTAACATCATCATTTGGAGAATCTCATTGCGTTTTTTCTCACCGCCCGAGAATCCTTCATTCACGGCACGGGCGGTGAACTTGCGGTCCATTTCGAGATGATCCATCTTTGAGTAAAGATTCTTGTAGTAGGCGACTGCGTCGATTTCCACACCTTTGGGGAGACGGGCTTGGAGCGCCGCGCGGATGAAGTTGGCATTCGAGACGCCGGGAACTTCAGAGGGATATTGGAAGGCTAGGAAAATGCCGCCGCGCGAGCGTTCGTCGATGGACTTGCCGAGAATTTCCTGACCATTCTGCGTCACAGAACCGGCGGTGATGATATAACTTGGGTGACCGGCGATGACCTTCGAGAGAGTCGATTTCCCAGAACCGTTAGGCCCCATGATCGCGTGGATTTCGCCCTTCGGAATGTCGAGATTGACGCCCTTGAGGATTTCGGTGCCATCTTCGAGAGTGGCGTGGAGGTTGGTGATTTGTAGGCTCATGAGTGGAGAGGAATATGGGGGGCCAAGGTCAGGCTTTGCGAAGTAAGATCGTGCAAATAGCAATCGAGATGTTAGTGACCGCGTAAATTATTAGCGATTTTACCGCGGAGGATGACCTCGATGCCTTCGATAACAGCGCCTTGGGGGAGGTCGAGGACATCGGAAAGATTGATGCCGGGTTTGAAAACGACATCGTGAATCACGCCGGTGGTCTCGTCATGAAAATGGCCGTGCTCGCTGAGGTTTGGGCAGTAGCGGGAGGACTCGCGCTCGAAATTGACTTGGCGGATGATGCCGTGTTGGACGAGCGCTTCGAGACAGTTGTATACCGTCGCGAGGGAAATGTTCGGCAGGCGGTCTTTCACCCGCATGAAGACATCGTTGGCGGTCGGATGGTTTCGCTCCTGCTGGAGGATGCGGTAAACTTCTTGGCGCTGGCGTGTCATGCGGAGGCCCGAGATTTCATCTGGGATCTCGATTTCAACCGGGCGATCTGGGATTTTACTGACCATGGCGACGGCAAAATAGGCCAGCATGGATCAATATCAAGAATTATTCTAATTATCATTACGAATAATCCTACGGCGCTGAGTTAAGGGGAGAAAGCTGCGAATCTGGTGAATCGAGCAGAGGTTTCGATGATGACCAGGTGATTTTACGTGGTGAGAATGGCGGGGTGCGGTGCTTATGTGTTGAAACCTAGGGCGATTCTGCTTGTATCCAGGCAGAAGGTGGACGTTGTGCCGGGTGCAAATTCATCCTAACAAGGAAGGCCTGCCCGCGTCACTCTTGCGCACCGATGCCGACCAATCCCATGAATTCATCCACAATCCGCTGGGGCATTCTCAGCACCGCCCGCATCGTCCGGAAAAACTGGCAGGGAATGCGCGACAGCGGGGCGGCAACGCTCCTGGCGCTTGCCAGCCGCGATTTGAAGAAAGCCCACACGTTCATTGACGGGATGCAGGCAGAATTTCCCTGGCCTCAAAAACCGACCGCGTTCGGGAGCTATCAGGATTTGCTCAATTCACCGGAAATCGACGCAGTTTACATCCCGCTGCCAACAGGTGTTAGGAAAGACTGGGTGATGCGTGCCGCGAGGGCTGGGAAGCATGTGCTCTGTGAAAAGCCCTGTGCCGTCAACGCCGCCGAACTGAGAGAGATGCTCGCCTGTTGTGAGGAAAACGGGGTCTTGTTCATGGACGGCGTGATGTTCATGCACGATCCTAGATATGTTAGATTGCGGGAAATTCTAGATGACGGCGTCAGCGTGGGGCCGCTCAAGCGACTGACCTCGGTATTCAGTTTCGGCGGTAGCGAGGATTTCGCGAAAACCGACATCCGCGGCCAGGTGGGTTTGGAGCCGACCGGCTGCCTCGGCGATCTTGGCTGGTATTGCCTGTGCGGGATGTTGTGGGCGATGAATTGGGAGCTGCCAAATCAAGTGTCCGGCCGCATTCTAACGGATGTTGCAGACGCAGGCAGCGAGTCCGCGATCATGGAGTTTTCTGCCGAGTTGGATTTCCCCAACGGTGTCACTGGCGCGTTTTATTGTTCCTTCCTCGCACCTAACCAAATGTGGCTCAATCTCAGCGGCAGCGCAGGTTACCTCCGCATTCCAGACTTCGTCCTGCCGGCGGCGGACAACGACATGGATTGGGAGGTTAACTATCAGCGCCAACCCCGCGTCAGGGTCGCACCCAGCAACGAGGCCCGCATGTTCGCCCGCTTCGCTGAGGATGCCAGTGGTGGAATGGGTAGCTCACAGTGGGCGGAAATATCCCTAAAAACCCAGACTGTCCTTGATGCCTGTCTGCTCTCCGGGCGCACAGGCTGTCCTGTCACTCTTGATACTCCACCAGCCCGCTGAAGCCATTATTTCATAAAAATCACCTTACTTGTCCTGCTCAATCCCCGCTCTTCAGCACTTTAATGAAGGCATCTTGGGGAATGTTCACCTTGCCGAACATCTTCATTTTCTTTTTCCCTTCCTTCTGCTTTTCTAGCAGTTTTCGCTTCCGCGTGATGTCGCCGCCGTAGCACTTGGCAGTGACGTTTTTGCGCATGGCGGAGATGGATTCGCGCGAAGTGCCAAACATTTAATGCGATACTATTGCCTGAGTTTTCGCTGTCCCGGATTCACTGATTCATTCATACATGGCGTGGATATGCCCACCGCCGATTTTTTTCCCGACCTTTTCGAGCCATTCTCCACCACAGCTCATTTCAGCGAGGCCACGATCAAGGCCGTGGAGAAAACCCTCAGCGAGAAAAGCGGCAAGCCCTACCTGAAATGCCTCATCCGGGGCAAGGAGGTCATGGCGAAGCCCTAGGAAATCGTGCGCCAGCTCTGCCTCCACACCTTCAAATAAAAAACTTGGTGGAATACAGCAGTGGCATAAAAGCACTGAGGCAATTTCTCATTCAGGCATTTTCAAATGAACCTCCACGACCTCATCCAACAAGCCGCCGCCACATGGAGCGCCCAAGAGCGAGCCAATGCGCAGTCGTTGCCCGGCCAGGTCATGCAGCGGATCGAAACGGTTGGGAAACTCCGCCAGCCGCAGCGGGAGGCCATCGATGTTTATCTATGGCTGAAATTCGTGGGTCGTAACATGTCACTTGGTCATCATATTCGCAACGGCCTGCTTGCGGATGTGATTCCAGACGATGCACGCCTCGACGGAAACCCTCTCCGCAATTTCCTCCACTACTTCGCCGAATCCAACGAATTGAAGGAGCTCGCAAGTCAACTGCTCAAAGACTGGCACGGCAAGGAGGCTCAATGGAGCTGCTTTCTGGACGACCTCCTCCACAATTTCGACTACCCGCTCTACTTATACAGCCTCCCCATGGGTGCCGGAAAAACATACCTCATGGCGGCGGTGATCTATTTGGACCTGCATTTCGCCCGTATCCATCCCGGCGATCCGCGCTTTGCTCGGAATTTCGTCGTCTTCGCGCCGTCGGCATCCAAGACCGCCATTTTGCCATCTCTCCAAACCATCCGCAACTTCGATCCCGCATGGGTGCTGCCGCCCTCGGATGCCTCTGAACTCAAGCGCACCGTCCATTTCGAAATTCTCGACAGCCTCAGCTCGGCGCGCCGGGACAAACTTCACGGAAACAATCCTAACCTCGAAAAGGTCAATCGCCTCACCCAGACCCGCGACTTCGGACTCGTTTTCATCACCAATGCCGAAAAGGTGATCATGGAAAAATACGAGGACAGCGATGCCACCTACACGAATCCCGAAAGTCCTTTCTACGACCTCGAAAAAACCACGGCACTCCGCAAGGTGAACGACCTGCGTGAAAAGCTCTCCCAGATTCCCGGCATCTCCGTGATCCTTGACGAAGCCCACCACTTCTTCAGTGCCACCGGCGACGACGAAAAGAAGCTCAAGCTTGCCGTGGATGTGCTCAACCAGCACGGCCACGTCTGCACCGTGCATGGATTTTCCGGCACGCCCTACGTGAAACACCATGTCC
>JAYVNM010000102.1:0-14423 GCA_043758445.1 Akkermansiaceae bacterium
AGTGCGAGAGCGAAAATCGAAGCTGATGAGGATTCAACTTGAGGGTAAATCAAACCGGATTGATGGCTAGAGAAATATTTGTTAGGCGACAGGGTTCGCATTCCCCATTTTCACCAGTCCATGCCGTGTGAGAATCATGCTGGTTGATACACCGATTCTGCGTATCGCGATTTCCCGTTTTCAGGATTGCTGCGATGCCTGCGGGCCTGCATATCCTTTGACTCGCGGACGCCGAAACAGAGTCCGCCGAAATACGATACCCGTCATGCTGACTTTCCCGAAAACGATCAACGCGGATGGTTTGCTGCCGTTTCTTGGGCAGCTTGCGGAGAATTCGGAAGTTTCGGAGTTGCTACTTGATTTCTCGGGACTCCAGAGAGTCTCCCCGGCCGGACTGGCGGCGTTGACAGCGTTCATGGCCGGACGAGGCCGCAAGCGCCTGACGACGGACGTGGTGGGCTTGGAGACATGCGGCATCAGGGATTACCTGCGTCGCATGAATCTGCTGCGGCTCTGCGGGTGGGAAGATGGAGAGGAATCGTTTGCACGTCGCGATCCGAGCGGGAGATTCGTGCCTTTGGAAGAAATCCCCCACCGGGTGGAAGATCTTGGGGCGCGGATCGCCGCTTGCATCGCTCCCGGCGGCGAGGATTACGAAAGCCCGAACGCGGGCCTCTACGATGCGGCATGGTATCTGATCACAGAAATGGCGAATAACGTCCGCCAGCACAGTCGGGGCGTGGGTTTCGTGGCGGCGCAAACGACACCTTGGGATGGGTTCGTAAGGATCTCCATCGCCGACTGTGGCTGTGGAATCCCTAGGAGCTTGAAAGAAGCGGGTTTCCCATGGGCTCAGGATCTTGCGGATGAGAGTATCATCGAGCAGTCGATGGCGGCCCGCGTGTCCAGCAAAGGCCAACCATCCAACGAGGGTGTGGGGTTGACGCTGAGTTCGCGCATCGTGGATCTCATGGGTGGGCACATGCTGGTTGCCAGCGGTGGCGGTTCGGTGATTCGCGGCAAGGATTCCGTATTGAAAAAAGGGCGCTTCGCGAACGGTGCTCGTTTCCTCGGAACCTTGGTGGCGATTTCCTTCCGCCGGTCCGAGGCGGCCGATTTTGACTCCAAGCTCCACCAAGCCAAGGAGATAGAGATCCCCTTGCGGGCTTCTGTAAATCCTGCTACGTTCCAGCCATGACGCACGAGATCCATTTGCGCGAAGTATTCGGTCCTCGCCTGAGCGATGGGTCGGAGGCGTATAGTTTCCGAGTGGTGAACATCGATTCTTATCTGAACCTGCCCAATTGCGAGCAGGTTGTTTTGGATTTCACTGGAATCCGCAGCGCGAACAGTTCGTTCGTGAACGCCTTGGTCAGTGGGTTGTTCGAGCAGCACGGGGCGGAAGCACTCGGGAAGCTCGTTTTCCGTGGCTGCCTACCAACGATTCAAGTGCTAGTGCAGTCGGCGGTTGACTTGGGCATCACCAAACACGCGGAGCGGGTGGCGTGATGGAACGCCCTCTTTGAGTCAGAGGTTGTTTTTCGTTTCGATCCGGTTGCTTTCAGGATCGAAGGAACAGAAAGTTTCGGGACGCTGAAACGATAAAAGCCAATAAAGAACTTGGCGGATTTGTTCCCACTTTCGTTCGCATTTTCATCTAACGGCAAGCATTTATGCTCGCAACTCATTGAAAATCAAAAATGGTCGGGCTGGCGGGATTCGAACCCACGACCCCCTGCCCCCCAGGCAGGTGCGCTACCAGACTGCGCTACAGCCCGTTTCATGGACGGAGGGCGAAGGAATCAGGGCAAATGCGGATTGGCAAGCACGTAAAATCATGACATTCCCCCTCCGCATGAATCGCATCAAAACCGCCATCGTCGGAGCCAGCGGCTATACCGGTATGGAATTGCTCCGTCTGCTCCTTGTCCATCCGGGCGTGGACCTCGTTGCGGCCACCTCGCGCCAGGAAGCGGGAAATCCGCTTTCCACGGTATTCCCGCGTTTCCGCAAGGCCCCGCGCGAGGAGCTGGTTTTCATCCCCCCGGACCCGGATGTCATCGCCGCCTCCGGAGCTGCGGTCGCGTTCCTCGCGCTGCCCCACGGTGTGGCGGCGGAAATCGCCCGCGCTCTGCTGGATCGCGGCCTCCGTGTAATCGACTTGAGCGCGGATTTCCGCCTGCGTGATGCCGCCGTCTATCAGGAATTTTACGGTCATCCACACCCCGCGCCTGAGCTGTTAGCAGAGGCGGTCTATGGCCTGCCGGAAATTCGCACACCGGAGATCCAGACCGCCCGCCTCGTCGCCGCGCCGGGTTGCTATCCGACGAGCATCCTCCTGCCGCTGCTGCCGCTGCTTCGCGAAAATTTGATCCAACCGGCGACCATCGTCGCCAACTCGATGAGCGGCGTCAGCGGTGCCGGACGCAAGGCCGACATCAGCCTGTTGTTTTGCGAGTGCAACGAGAGCGCCCGCGCTTACGGCGTGCCGAAGCACCGCCATCTATCGGAAATCGAGCAGGAACTTAGCCTCGCCGCCGGGGAAAATGTGGTCATTTCCTTCATCCCCCACCTCATCCCGGTGAACTCCGGCATCGTTACCACCACCACCGCGAAGCTGCGCGACGGCGTCTCCCCCGAGACCATCGGCGCAGCCCTGGAACTGGCGTATGCCGCCGCCCCCTGTGTCCGCTTGTTAGGCCGCGGCGGCTGCGCGGACACGAAAAACGTCACCCGCACCAACTTCATCGACATCGGCTGGCAGCACGATCCGCGCACCGGCCGCGTCATCCTGATGAGCGCGGAGGACAATCTCGGCAAGGGCGCAGGTGGCCAAGCGGTGCAATGTTTCAACCTGATGTTCGGGTTTCACCCTCTTGATGGATTGCAAAATTTTTAGTAACTGCACAATCTGAGCTGCGGCTTCCCCGCTTCGACCCATGGACTTTCCTATTTCCCGACTCAAAGGCGGCGTTGGCGCACCCTTGGGATTCCTCACCAGCGCTGTTAGCTGCGGTATCAAGAATCCTGATAGCAAGCGCCTCGACCTCGCCCTCATTTACTCCGAGAAACCGTGCAACTCAGCTGGTGCCTTCACTACCAATCGCGTAAAGGCAGCTCCCGTTAGAGTTTCCCAATCCCATCTTCGCAAGGGCGATCTCCGCGCCATCATCGCCAACTCGGGCAATGCCAACGCCTGCACCGGTGTCCAAGGCATCCGTGACGCGAACGCCATGTGCGACGCCGCCGCCAAGCCCCTCAAGCTCAAGCGGATGCAAATCGGCGTTGCCTCCACCGGCGTCATCGGCCTGCCAATGCCGATGGTCCGCTTCGAGCCGAAATACGATGAACTCATCGCTCGCCTCGGCCCGAAAAATGGTCCGGACGTGGCCGCCGCCATCATCACCAGCGACACCCATGCCAAGGAAATCGCCATTTCCTTCGACCTCGGCGAGCATCGCGTCCGCATCGGCGGCTGCGTGAAAGGTGCAGGCATGATTTCACCCAGCATGGCCACCATGCTCTGCTTCATCACCACCGATGCACATATCCCCACGGAAAATTTGCGCAAAGCCGTACTCGAGTGTGTCGAGGAAAGCTTCAACCGCATCACCATCGACGGCGACATGTCCACCAACGACACCGTGATCGTCCTTGCCAACGGCGCGTCTAACATGCCATCGATCCGTCGAAATTCCGCCATCTGCAAACAATTCCGCCGCGCCCTGCGCTGGGTGATGTTAGAGTTAGCGAAAGCCGTCGTCCGCGATGGCGAGCGCGTCACCAAATTCGTCACGGTCAAAGTCGAAGGTGCCCGCACTTACCTCGATGCGAAAAAAGTCGCCGAAGCCGTTTGCAAGTCCGCCCTCGTCAAGTCCTCTTGGAACGGCGGCGATCCAAACTGGGGCCGTATCATCCACGCCGTCGGCTACTCCCGCGCGCGCATCCGCGAGGAACTGGTCGATATCCACATCGGCGGAAAAGCCGCCTGCCTCGGTGGCCTGCAAGCCGAGACCCCGATGGACGCACTCCGCGAAGCCGTCTCCCATCCGGAGTTTGAAATCGGTATCAACCTGAATCAAGGAACCGCCGATTACACTATGTATTCCAGCGACCTCTCGCCCGAATATATCGACTTCAACCGCTCGGAATACGCCTACTGGAAACAGGCCCGCAAGGATGGCTTGGTCTAAATTCCCAGCGTGATCGCCACCGGGCAATGGTCCGAGCCGTGCACATGCGGCAGGATGGACGCCGTGGCGACGCGGTGGATGAATGGCGTGGAAACGCCGAAGTAATCGATTCTCCAACCGATGTTGCGCGGTCTCGCGCCAGCACGATAGGACCACCACGAGTAGGCCTCCGGTAAATCGGGGAAATGGTGGCGGAAGGTATCGGTGAAACCCGCGTCTAGCAGTTTCCCAAAACTCTCGCGCTCCTCGTCCGAGAAGCCGGGGTTCCTGCGGTTTTCCTTGGGCCGAGCGATGTCGATTTCCTGATGGGCCACGTTCAGATCCCCACAGAAAATCACCGGCTTGCGCTGTGCGTGCCCGGCCACATGACGGCAGAATACCTCGTCCCAGCTCAGCCGATACGGCAAACGTCGTAGCTCGTCCTGCGAGTTCGGCGTGTAAACATTCACCAGGATGAATTCGGGATACTCCAGCGTCAGCACCCGGCCCTCGCGGTCGTGCTCGTCGTGACCCATGCCGTGATGGACGGCCAGCGGCTTTTCCCGGGTGAAAACCGCAACGCCCGAGTAGCCGGGTTTTTCCGCCGAGTTCCAATAGGCCCGATAGCCGCCCATTTCTAACGGTAGCTGCACTTGCTCGGGGCGTGCCTTCGTTTCCTGAAGACAGAGGATGTCCGGCTGCTCGGTGGTGACGAATTCTGCAAAATTCTTGGCGATCACCGCGCGGATGCCGTTTACATTCCATGAGATCAATTTCATCGCCAGAGATTTTTCCACATCAGACCAGCAACATGCAATCGCCATAGCTGAAAAAGCGATATCGCCGCTCGACGGCCTGGCGGTAAGCCTCCATCACCAACTCATGCCCGGCGAACGCGCAAACCAGCATGATGAGCGTGCTCTGCGGTAGATGAAAATTCGTCAACAGCCCGCCCACCACGCCGAATTCATAGGGCCGGCGAATAAAAATGTCGGTCTCGCCACAGGCTTCGCGGAGCGGTTTGCCGAGCGTTTCCAATACCCGCGTCACCGTCGTCCCCACCGCCACCACCCGCCCAGCAGAGTTCACTTTTTCCGCCGTTTCCTGCGTCACGAAATAGCGCTCGGAGTGCATGAGGTGATCGCTAACAACCTCAACGCTAACCGGCCGGAAAGTCCCGACGCCAACGTGTAATGTTAGAAATGCGTGAGGGATTTCCGCCAGCAACTCGGGCGTGAAATGCAGCCCGGCAGTCGGTGCCGCAATCGCCCCTGGCTCGCGGGCGAAGACGGTTTGGTAGCGCTCGCGATCAGCCGGATCGTCCTCGCGGCCCATATAGTGCGGCAGGGCGAGATGGCCGTGTTTTTCCAGATCCACCGGCTCGTCCCAACGGATCAAGCGGTCGCCGTTCTCAAAGACTTCCACCACCGAGCCAGTCGTGCCGCCGACGCTGAGCGTGCGACCCAGTTTCAGGAATTTCCCCGGCCTAACAAGACAACGCCATTCTAACGGAGATAGCCGGTCGAGGCATAGCAATTCCTTTTTCCCATCGTCCGAAAATACCCGCGCCGGGATCACCTTAGTATCGTTCAAGACCAGCAGATCATCCGCCCGCAGGTATTCGGGAAAATCACGAAACATCCGGTGCTCGATCTCGCCACTGTCGCGATGGACGACCATCATCCGTGAGGCCGCGCGCTCCGCCAAGGGGCGCGCGGCGATCAATTCCTCCGGCAAATGGTATTCGAAATCCTTCGTCAGCAGCGGCATTGCCTATCCCTAGCCACCTCGAGTAACAGTGTCCATTATTTCGGTCAAAATGGGTATAGATTTTGGCACCACGGGCCATGGCTTGGTCCCACCCGCGCTCCAGGTCCAAATGATTCTTTATCCCGCAGATGAACGAAGAAAATTTTTCGTAGTAATGCGGCCTTGTTCATGGTGGATTCCCCGGCGTTCTCGTCCTATACGAATTCGGGGGCCACTAGAACATCCGCCAAGACCGGGATGGAATAAATTTGCGTAGCCCATGAACCAAGCCCCGCTTCAAATCATCGACTCCCATACGGCAGGCGAACCCACCCGGGTCGTCATTGCCGGGGGGCCGGATTTGGGCGTTGGGACGATGGCGGAAAAAGCCCGGATTCTGCGTGATGAACATGACTGGCTACGGAGCGCGGTTTGCAACGAACCACGTGGCCACGAGGCAATGGTGGGTGCGCTGCTTTGCGAACCCTACGAACCGGATTGCTGCTGTGGCGTGATTTTTTTCAACAATATCTCCACGCTACACATGTGCATTCATGGCACGATCGGCCTGATGGTCACCTTGGAGCATCTGGGAAAAATCAGCGCGGGCATTCACCGGATCGACACCCCAGTCGGAGTGATCGCCGCAGAACTCCGCGCGGATGGCAGCGTGGAAGTGTCGAATGTTCCGAGCTATCGCAAGGCAGCAAGCGTGCCTGTAGAAGTGCCGGGCCGGGGCGTCGTCTATGGCGACATCGCCTGGGCGGGCAATTGGTTTTTTCTCATCGATGGGCAGGGGCCGACTGTTGATTTTAAAAATCTGGAAGAACTCACCGCCTTCACCTGCGCCGTCCGGCAGGCACTTGAAAATCAAGGCATCACCGGCGATCACGGCATGGAAATCGACCACATCGAGGTGTTCGGCCCGCCCACGGATCCAGCACTCGCAGATGGCCGGAACTTTGTACTTTGCCCCGGCAAAGCCTACGACCGCTCCCCGTGCGGCACCGGCACCAGTGCGAAACTCGCCTGCCTTCATGCGGATGGAAAACTCAAGCCCGGCGAAATCTGGCGGCAGGCCAGCATCCTCGACACCGTGTTCCATGGCACCGTCGAAGAACTTTCTAACGGCGACATCATCCCCCGCATTTCAGGCCGCGCATGGGTGAACGGCGAGAGTATCTATCATTTCAATCCCGCGGACCCATTCAGGCACGGCATCCCATCTAACCATACTATATCATGAGCATCCAATGGCAGGGCGTTATGCCCGCAACACTAACACAATTTAACTCCGATCTAACCATTGACCACGGCATCATGGCCGCACATGGCAAATGGCTGATCGAAAATGGCTGCACCGCCATCGTCTGTCACGGCTCACTGGGTGAAGGAGCCACGCTTTCTTTCGAGGAAAAACTTGCCTTGCAAAACACCTACGTCGCGGCCCTTCCTGACACGCCGATCATTCCCGGTGTCGCCGCGCTTTCCACCAAGGAAGCCGTGGACATCGCAAAAGCCGCCAAAGACAACGGCTGCCGTGGCCTCATGGTTTTGCCACCTTATCTTTATGCATCCGATTGGCGGGAAATGAAGACCCACATGAAGGCCGTCATCAGCGCGACTGATCTGCCCTGCATCATTTATAACAACCCGGTCGCCTACAAAACGGATTTCACTCCGGCCCATATCAAGGAGCTCGCCGATGAATGCCCGAACGTGGAATCCGTGAAGGAATCCTCCACCGACGCCCGCCGCATCGCTGGCATCCGTGAGCTTTGCGGCAACCGGGTCGCCCTTGGTGTTGGCGTCGATGACTGTGCGCTCGAAGGTGCCGCCATGGGTGCGAAATTCTGGATCACTGGCGTCGGCGGCGCATTTCCGAAGCACAATGTGAAACTCTGGGATCTCGCCACCAGCGGGAAAATCGAGGAAGCGATGGCCATCTATCATTGGATGCTGCCGATGCTGCGAATGGACACCGTGGTGAAATTCGTCCAACTCATCAAGCTCCAGCAGAACCTCGCCACTGGCGGAAAACTTGGCAACAATCTGGTTCGCCCACCCCGTCTCGAACTCGCTGGATCAGAACTCGCCGAGGCCACTGCCATCATCGAGCTCGCCCTTGCGACCGCTCCTGAATTGTGAAAAGTAGCTGGAGCATCCTGCTCCGTGGTTGGGACATCCTGTCCCAACTTCTCTTTCTACAAATTTCCACACCTCCATGATCACCCCACTTCTCGGCACTTCCTTCATCGGTTACTCACATTCTAACGGCACTGAACCCTGCGGCAGCGCGGTCCAGCCCGGCACCGGCACCAAGCTGGAACCAGCGTATCTAACTGCCACCCCTGAGGAGGTCGAGCAAACCATGGCTCTCGCTGCAGCGGCGTTTCCCGTTTACTCGAATCTATCAGGAAAAACCCGCGCTGGATTCCTGCGGGCCATCGCCAGCGAAATCGAAACCGTCGTCGATGACATCGTCGAGCGTGGCCAATTGGAAACCGCCCTGCCCGAGCCTCGCCTCCGTGGTGAAACTGCCCGCACCTGCGGTCAACTCCGGATGTTTGCAAATCTCATCGAGGAAGGGTCATGGGTGGACGCCCGCATTGAGCGTGCCGATCCCGAGCGCAAGCCGATCCCAAAAGTCGATCTCCGCTCGATGCTTCGTCCACTCGGACCGGTCGCGGTTTTTTGCGCCAGCAATTTCCCCATGGCCTATTCCGTGGCTGGCGGCGACACCGCATCTGCCCTAGCAGCGGGTTGCCCAGTCGTCGTCATCGCTCACGCATCGCATCCGGGAGTCGCGGAAATTGTCGCCAACGCCGTGATCCGCGCGGCTAAGGCCACCCTTATGCCCGAGGGCGTTTTTTCCGTGCTGTATGGTGGCGGTCGCAAAGTCGGCCAAGCCGTGGTCAAACACCCGGTCACCCAGGCGGTCGGCTTCACCGGTTCGCGCGCGGGCGGCACCGCATTGATGGACACCGCCGCGAATCGCAAGCAACCCATCCCAGTCTATGCGGAAATGAGTTCGGTCAATCCGGTGGTCATTCTACCCGGTGCCCTTGAGCGTGGCGAGGAAGCGCTGGCAGAAGCATTTTTCGGCTCGCTCACGCTTGGCGTCGGCCAGTTCTGCACCAATCCGGGCCTCGTATTTCTGCCCACCGGAAATGGCGATGCCTTCCTATCAAAACTCAAAACACTCGTTGAAGCGGGAACTCCCGGCATGATGCTCAACGCGGGTATTTGCACGGCCTTCGCCGAATCCACCGCGACTTTCGCCGCAGCGACGGGCGTGGAAACTCTCGCCCGTTCCGCCACTGAAGCGTGCCCTGGCCAAGGCGCTCCCGCCGTCTTCACCGTTTCTATCAGCAACTTCCTCGGCAACGAAGCACTCCAAGGTGAAATGTTCGGCCCCGCCACCTTGATCGTGCGTGGAACGGTGGAGGAAATCGAAGCCGCTATCCCACACCTCGAAGGCCAGCTCACCGCCAGCCTCCACGCCACGGAATCCGAACTGCTCGCAAACAGCCCGCTCGTCATCGCCCTCCAAAACCGCGCCGGTCGCCTCATCTTCAACGGCTTTCCCACCGGCGTGGAAGTCTGCAACAGCATGGTCCACGGCGGCCCGTTTCCCTCGACCTCGGATGGGCGTAGTACTTCCGTTGGCACCATGGCGATCTATCGTTTCTGCCGCGCCATCGCATGGCAAAGTTTCCCGGACGCGGCGCTGCCGGTCGAACTCCAAGAGGCAAATCCGTTAGGGATCAAGCGGATGGAGTGAATTATTTTTGCACAGCCGCCGCGTTCGTCTGATAGATAAGCGCGCACCTCGCGGCATCTGCGAAGTCCATGACGATGATGCCTGCGCGACCGGTCGGGTGTTCGGTGAAATAGCGCGTGACTCGGCCGTTAATGTCATTCGCAACTTCGGTGATGTTAGGAAACCCAAACGAGGATCGCACACCGCTGGTGAAGTTGACACAGAGAAACTTGCTGGTGGGGCTTGCTTTAAGGAGATCAGTAATTGCGGCCCATTTCGCATCATTGTTAGACACCTGATAACAATCCTGCACACGGATTTTTCCAGCGGTGAAGCTGACTGAATCCGGCCAATGCGAGGCGTCGATTCCCATTACCGATGACGCATGGAAACGCCGGAACAGAACAATTTTCCCACGGGCCTGATCCAATGTTGGTATATCATCACCCAAGGCCCAGAACGGAGGATTTTTAGCGATGTAGTTGGCGAAGGTTTTTTCAAACTCGCGGGTATTTCCTGATGCCTTGCTTTCCTCCTGCACCGACATGATGACGCATTCGGCAGGGTTTGCTTTGAGAAAAACCTCCACGCTCTCGATCACTGCGGCGAAGGTCAGTTGCTGATCCACGATGCCATGATAGATAGCGAAGGAATCGCTCAAATGACGGCAGCGGATGTCGAGAAACCGGACGCCCGCCGCAAGTTGCTCGGCGATGGAAAGGCTCTGGCAGCGGGCGGTGCCGGAGATGGGTTCGAGCCGCGCTCCTGCATCGTGAGTGCCGGGAATGGAGAGTTCCGAGAGACGGAGCTTGCCATCGAGATCACGCATCCAATCGTTCCCAGCGGCTTGGGCATGGACGGCGAGGAGGAGGAAGATGAGGGGTCTGAGGGAGATCATGGCTCGATGCATTCCCACTCTGGCGTCAATTCATCAAAACGCCACCACCGTCAACGATTTCTAGATGAAATACAACGCCCACAATGAATAGAGTCAATACTCGCGGATTAACATGGTGCTTGCCGGGCCGGATCGTGCGCGCCGGGCGCAAGGCGCTGGGAATTTCCTACGGGCCTGCTGGATAGGCAGCCTTGCCCAAAAGCGATGTTCGGAAAGTCCTTCTGGCGGCACTTGCGGGAGAAAACTGCAGTCTCCAATGATTGGATCGCCACTCGATTGGCGATAAGACATCCGGGATCGGTCAGCCGTTTGATTTCCGCTGGACGAGGAGATGAGAATCTGTCAGTTAGGAGAAGCGAACTGGAATAGCTATTGACTGAAAATGAATGAATGCAAAATAACAGAACATGTGAATCCGCGAGGACTGCCCCCATTTAATCTGACTGAAAGCCTGTTCCTCTGTCATGGTCTCTCTGATGTGCGTCTGCCATGCTCTAGAGCATGAATTCTATCCTCAAGATCAAATAGGGTCTTGAGGGTAACTAGCGGCGCAATGCACAGAGCAGGAATTGCCATTGCTGTAATGAAACTTTGGAGTCTCAATTGCGGATTCAACCGTAAATTCGTGAAAAGCAATCTAAGGAAAACAATTACGATTGATCCAACTCCAGCGATCGCCCCTGTAGCAAGCGCAAAGCCGAAATAGTTCGCCCAGTTCCATCCAGGGTATTGACCACCAGGGTCAAAAATTCCGAGGAAGAAGCTAGCAGCTACCACGATTACCAAAATTTGCAACGTTCGTCGAGGGCTTGACCATACGTATTCTTCAACTGGCACTTCCTCCATTTTATTCTCACATTCACCACGACTGTTCTTGTCTGGATTAGTTGATTCCATGGACCCAAATTAATGAGAGAGATCAATTTGTCACGCCGTTTCTTCAAATTCTAGTTGCGGTAAATTAATCCTAGCTGAGCCTTTCACATGCATCTTACACGTTCTAAAACCGGGGAAAAATTCCAAGTCGAGAAAGTCACTTGGCACGATCTAGAGCAAAATACCATCCCAAGTCAGAACAGAGAAGGTTCCCTTGTTTTGATGGCGTCGGAACCTAATCCCATCCTGTTGCCAGGCGATTACCGCCTGGATTCAGGAGGCACTGTGATTAGTATCTTTATTCGTGCATGCTCTACCACTAACGAATTCAGGGTTTAGACTCATTCGCGTCAGGTTAACGTCGATGGGGTCATCGATGGGGTCAGTCCTCGCGGATTCGATGGGGTCAGTCCTCGTTCGATGGGGTCAGTCGATGGGGTCAGTCGATGGGGTCAGTTGATGGGGTCTCGATGGGGTCTCGATGGGGTCAGTCCTCGCGGATTAACATCATATAATGTTAAAACCCCTCCATGCAACGGTTCCAACTCTCTCCCGGCCTCCGCGGTGAAGTCCATGCGCCGACCCATGGCAAGGCGCGATCCACGGGGTTGGCTATTTGAGAGGTAGTTGTTCCACTTGGTTCAGCCAATCTTGGGGATCGGTCACTTGGGCGATGAGTTGCAAATCGCGGATGTATTGGCCGATGGAGCCGTGTAGTTGATGGCCAAAAAGCATTCCGGCGAAAGTGATGTTCTGACGTTGCCAGTCTTCCGCCAGTGCTTTGAAACGGATGTCCTGCGTAAACAAAAGCCGGCCAAGGGTGGTAGCCCGCCGCAACAAAGCATCGTCGGCTAACTCGGTGGTCTCGTCTTCTTGGGCAGTGAGTACATCCACCCCTTGTCGCCGAAGTCCGGTGACGATGGCGGCGGGAACGTGGACGTCGAAATAGAGTGAGGTCATCTCAAACTGAAATGGTGTGAACCGAAGATGCCTGTTTAGGGCTTTGCCGGGTACCGCCGTGCCGTCAACAAACGCAGGCGCAGGGCGGAAGGCGATTGGCGGTCTGCTTCATCGAGGGCATTCATTTCCACAGTCAACTCCGCGTCGATCTCTTCGCGATGGTCGAAGTAGTAGCCGAGTGCCGCATGGACTTCGGCGGGCGTGAGATGAGGGTATTGGCGGATAATTTCTTCCGCTGACCAACCGTTGCCCACATGATCGGCGACGATTTGACTGACGCGGATGCGCGGCAGACGTTCCAAGCGGGCCACATCGGTGTGGATGATATGGGGATAATCAAGCTGTGGCATGGCGTAAGAGAAGCACAGAATCGCGAATTTTGGTAACTTATTTTACGGCGGTGCGACTATGAATAATAACGTTCGGATTCCCGATTTTAGTAAGCTGCATCGCTTAGGAGCGTCCGCAGGCTTTCCAAAACTCATTTTCGGACAGTCCCTTGACTCTGCCGGACTTCAGGTCGTCAAGGCAGCGCAAGACTTCCTCGTCACTGACAGCGTGAGGGCTGGGATCGAGGTTCTCAAGCCGGGACGAAAACAGGAGCTCGGGTTCAATCATCATTCTCGATGACGTTCGGATCTAACTTCAGGCCGAGCTTTTTCAGCCCCTTGCCATGCGCGCCGAAGTAGGCGATGGGGAAGGGTTCGTCGCCATGCACCGTGGACCAGACCCATTTGCTGTAAACGAGGGCTTTGTCATCGATGAGGTCGGGTTGCGAGAAATCGAGGTCGAGGGTTTTCGGCGCGAGGCTGGACTGAGTTTTGGAGGGAGCGGCCTTCGCGTCCGGATTGGTTTCGCTGAGTGCGACATCCGAGGTGTGGCAAGTGAAGGGCGTGTAGTCGGGTTGTTCCTGAAAGCATTCGTTCATCACGGGTGATAGCGCGACGAGCTGGTTCATCGGCTCGACTCCGAAGATGCAGCAGATGGTGTGGAGGACCGACGACTGGTTGTAGAAGCGGCTGATGACCTGGCCGCCGCGCTTGGCGTAGGGACTGGCGATGAAGCAGAATGACCGATGGCCATCGACGTGGTCGGTGCCGGTCTGCGGATCGTCTTGGATCGAGAAGACCGCCATGTCTTTCCAGAACGGACTCTTCGTCAGGCCTTCAATCACGCGGCCGAGAGCGAGGTCGTTGTCGGCGACGCTGGCGCGTGGGGTGGGCCAGCCTTTTCGTGCGCCGACGGTGTGGTCGTTGGGCAGATAGATGATCGTGAACTCAGGCATGGTGCCGGCCATTTTAAACTCATCGAGAGCGGTGAGAAAGGAGTCAGCACGGAGCTGATCGGGGATGGCCATTTGCCAACCGGGGTAGCGGAGGTCGCTGTATTTCTTGAGGGCATCGATCTTATATTCGTAAACAAACTTCGGTCCCGGTTTTTTCTCGACCCAAGGATCGTAGAAATCCTTCCAAAGGGGTTTGACAGGCGTTTTAAGGATGCCGAGCTCGCCGAAATTGCGGAAAGAAATGCCCTTTCGCAGCAGGTGGTCCCAGATGAATCCGCAGCCGGCGTAGGAGAGGGGATCCTTGCCGAATTCGTAAGGTGAGCGGGCGTTGTTCCAGTCCTTTTCGCGATACGGCGTGGTGAGTCCCTGCACGGCCCATTGGTGGCCGACGCTGGAGAGCACGCCGCTGCAGTAGTAGTTATCTAGCAGAACGAACTCATCCGCTAGGGCGTGGGCATTCGGCGTGCCATCTCTGGGGTCCTCGCATCTAAACATCGTGTAATGTTAGAGACTCTGCGGGCAACGGGTCCAACTCCCTCCCGGCCTCAGGGGTGAAGTTCATGCGCCGACCCATGGTATAACATGGTGCTCGCCGTGCTGGCTCATGCGGCCGGGTGCAAGGCGCTGGGAATTTCCTACGGGCCTGCCGGATTGGCAGCCTTGCCCAAAAGCGATGTTCGGAAAGTCCTTCTGGCGGCACTTTTGCGGGAGAAAACTGCG
>JAYVNM010000103.1:0-4795 GCA_043758445.1 Akkermansiaceae bacterium
CCCTTTTCGGATGCCCGATGTCGTAAAATCAAGGGTTCCAGCGCCTCAGCGGGGCGAAATTCGACGATTTTCTAATCTAACAGCGAAAGTCGGGCTAGGGCGTCCACCTATTTTCCCCAACGAAGCACCTAGCATGCCGAACAGTTCTGGGTCTATGGGTAATGGGGAAAGTGGGCGGTTTTTTGCATGCTTGTTAGATAGATCTTATCAGACATATAGGATCTATTTCTTCAAATCTAGCAGGTGGGAGAGCTGCTCCAGTGAAGTCGCACGATGGGATGGTAAGAGTCAGCTCGCCATCGCCTGCCCGGCGAGATGCCCGCCGGTCCATGCCGCCTGGAAGTTGAAACCGCCGGTGATCCCATCGATATCCAAGCATTCTCCGGCGAAGTGCAAACCCGGGACAATGCGGCTTTCCATGCTGCGGAAGTCGATCTCATCGAGCCGAACGCCGCCGCAGGTGACGAATTCGTCCTTGTTCGTGGTCTTGCCATTGACGTGGAATCGGCAGTCGGTGAGCTGGAGAATAAGGGTAGTTTGCTTGTCCTTCGGAAGCTGGGACCATTGGGTTTCTGGCGGAATCTCAGAGCTTTCCAAAAGCCGCTCCCAGAGTCGGCGCGGAATGCCGGGGGGAACTTTGTTTTTGACTAAAGATTTGCCGGATTCCGCACGCTGGTTGGCGAAATTCTTGCGCACTTGTTCGGCCGTCGTCTTGCCGAGCCAGTTGATCGAAATTTCTACTAGATAGTCCTTCTCGGCAAAGCGCCGTGCCTCCCATGCGGAGAGACGCAGGATCGCCGGGCCGCTGAGGCCGCGATGGGTGATGAGCACCGGGCCGGTCTGCACTGGGCTTTTCGGAAGGGTTTTCACACAGGCGTCCTGCACGGCAAGACCGGCAAGCCAATTGAGGCGTTTGTCAGTGATATTGAATGCGAAAAGTGATGGAACGAGCGGCTCGATCCTGTGGCCAAGCGATTCGATGGCGCTGGTGAGCGGAGACGCCTTGAGTGATCCCGCGGTGATGCAGACCTTGTCCGCATGGATGGTCTCACCGTTGCTGAGAAGGAGGAAAAAGGAGCCATCGGGATGGGCGCGCAGTTCTTTCACCGCCGTGCCGGTTGTCAATCTCACTCTGGCATCGTGAGTGGCTTTCAGGAAACAGTCGATGATCGTCTGTGAGCTGTCGGTGACGGGAAACATCCTACCATCGGCCTCGGTTTTCAGCTCCACGCCGCGCTCGGCGAACCATGCGACCGTGTCTCGCGGCTGCCAGCGGTGGAAGGCGGCGCGAAGTTCGCGTTCACCGCGCGGGTAGTTTTTCGCCAGCAAGGCGGGATCGAAGCAAGCATGGGTGACATTGCAGCGACCACCGCCGGAAATCTTCACCTTGGTGAGAAAAGAATTTCCTTTCTCAACCACAGTGACCTCCGCCGATGGATCCGCCTCCGCCACCGTGATCGCCGCGAAAAATCCCGCCGCGCCGCCGCCGATCACGACGATTTTGCGGCTGGCTGGGGAAGACAATGGCATCTGGGGGTATTCTATTGGGTGGAGAGCTCCGATGCCAGCCCAATGGTAGTTTCGTGGGAGGATGCATTCCATCAAGGAGCCACTCCTTGTTTCACCGGACTAATCCCAAGTTCAAAAGCTGTCCAACCCACGTGCTCCATCTGCAAGGCTGCGCTCAACAGGCTCATTCAACAACTCACCAATAAGTCCTATAGGAGCTATGCTTTCTGGTAGAGTTCCGCCCCTGCTTCCGCGAACTCCTTACTCTTCTCCTCCATGCCCTTTTCAAGCGCTTCCTCTTCGGAGATTCCTTGTTGGGCGGCGTATTGGCGGACGTCCTCGCTGATTTTCATCGAGCAGAAATGCGGGCCGCACATGGAGCAGAAGTGGGCGGTTTTGGCTCCGTCCTGCGGTAGGGTTTCGTCGTGGAAACTGCGGGCAGTGATGGGATCGAGGCCGAGGTTGAACTGGTCTTCCCAACGGAATTCGAAGCGGGCCTTGCTGAGGGCGTTGTCGCGGTATTGGGCACCGGGGTGGCCCTTGGCGAGGTCGGCGGCGTGGGCGGCTAACTTATAAGTGATGACGCCGACTTTTACGTCGTCTTTGTTAGGCAGGCCGAGGTGTTCCTTGGGCGTGACATAACATAACATCGCGCAGCCATACCAGCCGATCATAGCTGCGCCGATGCCGCTGGTGATGTGGTCGTAGCCGGGGGCGATGTCGGTGGTCAATGGCCCGAGCGTGTAAAACGGGGCTTCGTGGCACCATTCGAGTTGCTTGGCCATGTTTTCCTCGATCATGTGCATGGGCACGTGGCCGGGGCCTTCGTTCATGACTTGGCAGCCTTTCGCCCAGGCGCGGGTGGTGAGTTCACCTTGCACCTCTAACTCGCCGAACTGGGCCTTGTCGTTGGCATCGGCGATGGAGCCGGGGCGGAGGCCGTCGCCGATGGAGAAGCTGACATCGTAGGCGGCGCAGATGTCGCAGATTTCATCCCAGTGGGTGTAGAGGAAATTTTCCTTGTGATGGGAAAGGCACCACTTGGCCATGATCGAGCCGCCACGGGAGACGATGCCGGTCATGCGGCTGGCGGTCATGGGGACGAAGCGCAACAGGACGCCAGCGTGGATGGTGAAATAATCGACGCCTTGCTCGGCTTGCTCGATGAGGGTGTCACGATAGAGTTCCCAGGTGAGGTCCTCGGCCTTGCCGTTGACCTTTTCGAGCGCCTGATAGATCGGCACGGTGCCGATGGGGACGGGGGAGTTTCTCAGGATCCACTCGCGGGTGGCGTGGATGTTTTTTCCGGTGGAAAGGTCCATCACGGTGTCTGCGCCCCACTTGGTGGACCAGCGCATTTTTTCGACTTCTTCCTCGATGGACGAGGCGACGGCGGAGTTGCCGATGTTGGCGTTGATTTTGACGAGGAAATTGCGGCCAATGATCATCGGTTCGCATTCCGGGTGGTTGACGTTGAGAGGAATGATGGCGCGGCCAGCGGCGACTTCGGATCTAACGAACTCCGGTGTGATTTCGGCCGGGATGCGCTGGGGGAAGCGTTGGAAGATGGACGGGGTGTAGGGGCTACTCGGAAGCTGGGTGGAGCCGGCGTGCTGTTTGCCGAGGTGGTTGCGGACGATGTCATCTTTGAGATCTGAGATCTGAGATTTGAGATTTGAGATTTTAAGATTTTCGCGGATGGCGATGAATTCCATCTCGGGGGTGATGATGCCTTGGCGGGCGTAGTGGAGCTGGGTGACGGGTTGAATGCTCGTGGGCGAGCCCCCCACGCTCCTTGCGCGGAGTGGCTGGCGGCGCTCGGCGGTGAGGCCGGGGAACTCGATAAATTTGTTAGCGCGTTCTGATTTCGACGCGTATTCGGCGTGCTTATCGGTGAGGTAGCCGTTGTCCTGCGGCTGGACGGGGCGGCCGTCGTAGGCCTCGACATCGCCACGGGCGAGAATCCAATCGCGGCGGAGAGCCGGAAGGCCTTGGTCGGATGTGCCGGTGAAATCCGGGTCGCCCCACGGGCCAGAGCAGTCATACACGCGGACCGGGGCATTTTTCTCGATGCGGCCGTTGAAGGCTTTGGTATCGGAGAGGGCGATTTCGCGCATCGGTACGCGGACGGCGGGATGAATCTGGCCTTCGACGTAAACGCGGTTGGAGGCGGGGAACTGGGCACGTGAGGCGTCGTGGGTTTCAGCAGCGGTGCCGGTGGATTCTTCGGGGCGGATCATTTTTGAAAAGGTTGATGGTTGCGAGTGGATAGTTGATAGATTGAAAGCGGGAAGAAATGGATGATGGAAAGAAAAAAGGCCGTGCGGGTGAGGCACGGCCGGGGAAGGGAAACTGGGCTGGTTTCGACTTCCTACGGCGGCATGACCCGCGTCAGGTTCGGAGGGTTTTTCCCGCGCGTCGGAAAATCTCGGCTTCACGGGCGTGAAGCTCCCCTGTCGTGTGGTTGGAATGTGGACGCTTCCCGTGAAGGTGCCAAGCGGGAAGTTTGGTGGAGTCCGATGAGAGAAAACCGGTCCGCGCGGTCAATCAGGCGAAGAGTTTCCGGCCGAGTTTCCCAATCGCGGCTGCCGTTGTCAGGACCTCTTTGGAATCCTCGTCGCCGCGGCAATAGACGCCGTAGGTGAATGCGTCTGGGAGGAGGAATTCAAAGGTCCTCACATGAGTGAGGCCCGCGCCAGCCGAGCCGAGACGGGGCATTACGTCGCCAACGGTGATTGCCGGATTCTTCGCAATTTCCTCTTTCAGAACTGAGCCAAACCAAGATTGGTCGATGGCCACCAACACCTCGTGGTCCATCCTTCGGCCCAAGGCCCTGATGCTATCGTTGAAAGCCAGATAGGCATCGCAAACTTCATTTGCATTCTTGAGAAAATGCTACCCGGCCGGGGTGAGCTTCGCACCGAACGGAGATCTCTCAAGCAGCACTAACCCAACGGCAGATTCCAGTTTGGAAATCATCAGGCTAACGGTGGGTTGGGGTATTTCCCAACGTTTGCCGGTTTCCGTGAAGCTTCCAGTTTCCGCTAGATGGCGAAAGACGAGCAGGCCGCTGAGATCAATGTCCATTGGGTTTGTCAGGCGAGTGAGGCGGCAGCGAGGCGACCCTTGAGGTCAGAAGACGGATGATGTTTCCGCAACACTGTCATGAAGCGAAAACACGGCCAGCCCAGAACTGTTCGGCATGCTAGGTGCTGATGCGGAGAAAGTCTGGAATTTTTCAAACAAACGCTTGTACTGTTAGATTGCCCGTGATTTCATCGGCCCG
>JAYVNM010000104.1:0-4785 GCA_043758445.1 Akkermansiaceae bacterium
CTGCGGCTTGTTGGAGGCGGGCTTGCTCGCGGCTATCGTATGCAGTTTTGAGTCGCTCGAATTCGTTGTTGTAAACGTCGTGGATGGACTGGATGGCGGCGAGGGCTTCCAGTGTGGGATTTTCCGAGGTGATGGCAAATGTGGCGTTGCCTGCCGGGAAGGTGGGGATTTGGGGAGCAGGGTTTTGGGCTGGGAATTGGTTTGCGCCGTCAAGGTCGCGGGAACTCCACATCATCGTGAGACTACGGGTTTTGCCATCGGAACCGAGGTAGGAGGAGAAACCCGTTAGCAGCGAGAAATCGGCTGACGACCAGAAGGTGACGGGATTTCCGCCGCCGGATGGCCGATAGGTGGCATTGGTGCGAGGCGGGGAGTCCTTGGAGCGAAAAACGGTGGCTCCGATGAAGAGTTGTTCCACGCGTGGTGCGGCACGCAAATCTGCGAGGCGTTGTTGGAAGGCGAAGTTTGTTTGATCTGCCACGGGCTGATCCACTATGGGCGCAGGCAGGGCGATGGGGGAAATTTCCTGAACGGTGATTTTGCGACCGTCTTGGATGTGGATTTCGGTCGAGATAATATCTTCCGCAGGGACGACGAAGCCTGGTTTCGGCGGCTCGACAGGTGCTGGTGTGCCATCCTGCACCTCGCCGATGACTTGGGCGGTGGTGGGCGTGGTTTCTGGTTCTTCGTCCGTGGAATGGACGGGGGAAATGCTCATCAGAGCTGTCATGAGAATATATGGGAGTGGTTTCATGGAATGGTTTCCGGTTGAAGTTTTGCCGCTTCCAGGTGGACGGGGAGTGAAAAAGCCGCACATAGTCGACCGCAACGGCCTTTAGCCGTCCCCGAGAGGGCAGCCTGGACATGCGCCGCCGCCCCCCCGGCCTTTCGGTCGGTTTGGCGGCAATGTTTGCGGTCATTGCCGACCGCTATGTGTGGAGTTTTTCAGTCCCCATCCGCTGACGCGAACGCATCAAACAAGCCGTTAATGGCATTCTTGCCAAGAACCAAAATGGGAAATTAAATCGGGTTACTGTCTGGGGCCGCGATTTTTCCCATGTCAGCCCCCTGCGCGGCGTCACCCTCGGCGCCGGCGGGCAAAAACTCGACGTCGCCGTGGACGTTATTCCGGTCGATGAAATTTGATCGGGCGGAAATTCAGTTATGAAAAGTATTATCCCACCCATTGGGTGAACACTTCAAATCTCGTAACTCATTCATTATCTGCGTTCATCTGTGTTCATCTGTGGTTCGATTCTTAGGTATTCAGGTTTAACCCCCGACCTTGCTGTCCCCGCCCGCCTTAACCGGGCCCAGAGGGACAGTAAGGTTCTTTCACCCCGAATCGCCCCAGCAAAATTTCCCTGATCTACGCACCCATCATGAAAATATCCTTGTCGAATCAAGGAGTTCTAATCATGACTTGCAGGTGCCAATCGCCGCTATCACCAGCGGAGACACTACGAATAAATTCTATTAGTCAAAGAAATGAAGACTACGCTTACAATCCTCCTATCGGTAGCGTTCACCTGCGGCGCCTTCGTAATCGCTGAAGATAGTAGCGATCCGTTTTCAGCGAATTACAAACCGGACAACATTCCATCCACTCCGGATCATCTAGTGCCTTTGGAGGCCTATCCCGGCGATTGGCAGCGCGCGTATGTCAAGCAGTTGACTCAATATCTTGATTTGGATGCTGTCTATCTAGCACGGATGATTGTGAGGCCCTCCTTTGAGGCAGAGTACTGCATGAGGGTTCATGGCGATGCCAACAGCTACGCGTTTGACAACTCCAAAGAGTATTTCGTAAGCTGCAGAATTTCAGATAAGAGCATATGGTATTCAATGCCGACTAATAATGATGAGAAGATTCAAAAGCCCGTCAAACCTGAGTTATTTAAGGCATCGCTTCCAACTGCTACCGCTCGTAGGATATGCATAATATGGAAGGCGATGATACTTCGCACACGCTATCCTGAAGACGGTAGCGGCGGACTTGATGGTGTCACCATTGAGTTCGCATCCCAACACGGGCATGGCGAGACATGGACTCCCACGAGCGGAACTTCTCCTGCTTTACTCTGGGATCTTGGAGAAAAGCTGATCAAATTTTGCAAAGCACCAGATGAAGCCAAGAAGGCGGCACTCGAAGCGATCAACAAGAGCGCAGATACCATCGAAGAATACATGAAGAAGCCTAACAAGTCGTGATGCGCCTACCGGGCATAAGCTTATCAAAATCAATTCATTTTTCTTTCAATCGCGCCGGTGGGCACACGTCTAACGTTAGCCACTAATATTAACATGGAAATTTACCGTCTCATCAAGCTTTGCGGAATACTCGTCGGTCAGTGGGGTCAGTCCTTGGATTTCAATATTTTCGGGTTACGTCTCAGGCATTGAGATTTTGCGTAGGCCTTTAACCCGAAATCCGAAGTTAGCTAAAGCATCGTTTGGCTACAGGTCACATGACAGGGGGACAGGCTTTTTGTCATGTCGGTCACCGTTCCTGTTTAATACCTCCAAGATGGGAAAGGTGGCGTAGCGGGTTTGGGATATGCGTTGACGTGGAAGCGGCTAAAGTAATTTTTGAAGCCCACTTCATCAGAGGCGGTTTCACCCAGCGCTTGCTTCTGACTAACATGGCAGTTACAGGCGTCGGGCAGAATGCCCGCGCCACAGTGGCCCGGGCATTCTGCCCGGAGCCTCTCCATACAAAAAACATTACTCCCAGTTCCACACTCAGCGCAGCGCGGTGTTCTGGTGCTAAAAACCTCCTTGGCGAGGCGGCTTGTAATGCTAAGCTCACTCCATTGAAAACAATACTATGAAACGCCCTCCTGCTGCAACCTGCCCGCTGTTACCCACTCCCGCATTTCTACACTTGGTGAAGTATTCCTCTCCGCTCTTCAGCTTTACCCACCGCTTCCTCGGCATCTCATTCATCTGCCTGCTATTCCTCGATCTCAGCGTCGCTCAGCAAGTCCTGCCCACCGCCGCGCCACAGGACGAGACAGGCTTCGTCAGTATCTTCGACGGAAAAAGCCTAAACGGTTGGGAGGGTGACCCTAAGTATTGGCGTGTCGAAAATGACTGTCTCGTCGGTGAAGTCACCCCCGAAACACTGCTGAAACAAAACTCTTTCATTATCTGGCGCGGTGGCACGACCAAGGATTGCGAAATAAAGGTCGAGTATCGCGTCTCCGCGCAGGGCAATAGCGGAATCAACTACCGCAGTGAAGAGATCCCCGCCCAACCTTTTGCGTTGCGCGGCTATCAGGCTGATATCGACGGTGCACAACTTTACACCGGCCAAAATTACGAAGAGAAAGGCCGCACCTTTCTGGCGTTTCGCGGCGACATCAGTCGCGTTGATGTCGATGGGAAAGCCCGCATCATCGGGAGCGTCGGCGACAAAGTAGCCCTCGCGGCTACCATAATGAACGAGGGGTGGAACGAGTATCACCTCATTGTCCGCGGCAACGTGCTCACCCACCTCCTGAACGGCCGCGTCATGAGCGTCGTCATCGACGACGATCCCGCCCACCGCAAATTCGACGGCCTCCTCGGCGTCCAAGTCCACGTGGGTCCGCCGATGAAAATCGAGTATCGCCATTTCCGCATGAAGCGCCTCGCCCCGGAAATCCTCCCTGCGAAGAACTAGCCGCCTAAGCGCCCCGCCTTCCGATCCGGCCATCGGCTATGATCAATAGCCATCATTCCTGACTAACTTGACAGTTACAGACGTCGGGCAGAATGCCCGCGCCACAGTGGCCCGGGCATTCTGCCCGGAGCCTCTCCATACAAAAAAAGTTACTCCCAGCTCTACGCTCAGCGCAGCCCGATGTTCTGGTGGTTAAAAAAGCAAATCCCGACAGATCCCTTGGTGCTGTTTCGTAGAAAATCATTGCCTCAAAGCCATCATCCCCAACATCTCATGCAAAATCCTACCCGCCGCCGCTTCATCAAGTCCGCCGCCGCGCGGGCCTTTGTCCCCGCGCCACTGCCGCCCGCGCCGCCTCTGGAAATCGACGGCGAACTCGGCGCACTGCTCGACGCTGCCTCCACCGCGCTCGGGCGACTCGATGGTATTTCCCTGCTGCTTCCCGATCCGGGACTCTTCCTTTATACCTATGTCCGCAAGGAAGCCGTCCTCTCATCGCAGATCGAGGGCACGCAGTCCTCGCTTTCAGACCTTCTCAGCCACGAACTCGACAACACCCCGTCCGGCTTACTCTGAGGCGGCCCCGAAAATCCGACCACGCAGTGGCTAAACTAAGCTATGGTGAAAAGATGCTGCGGATTGATAAGAGTTCATGGATGGTGGTTAAAGGGGGAAGTGGCCGGGGACAATTAGGGAACTCTTGGAAATTTCGAGAAATCTGGCTTTCGTTTTTCGAGGAACGCTTGTTTCCCTTCGCGGCCTTCCTCGCTCATGTAGTAGAGCAGCGTGGCGTTGCCTGCGAGATCGAGCAGGCCCATTTGGCCGTCGCAATCGGCGTTGAGCGCGGACTTGAGACAGCGCAGGGCGAGCGGCGAATGGGCAAGCATTTCGCGGCACCATGTTAGAGTTTCCGTTTCCAGATCGGCGAGTGGGACGACGGTGTTGACGAGGCCCATATCGAGCGCTTGCTGGGCATCGTATTGGCGGCAGAGATACCAGATTTCCCGGGCCTTTTTCTGGCCGACGATGCGGGCGAGGTAGCTGGAGCCGAGACCACCATCGAAGGAGCCGACTTTCGGGCCGGTCTGGCCGAAGCGGGCGTTGTCGGCGGCTATCGTTAG
>JAYVNM010000105.1:0-14270 GCA_043758445.1 Akkermansiaceae bacterium
TGATGCTGCTGGTGGGATGGTCGGTATTGGACATGACCGCGCAGACTACGCGAATTGCCCCGGCTATGAATAGAGGGGTTCTGTTGACCGCTTACAGAACCCTTAAAAGGAAGATAGGAACCACGGATTACACAGAGGACACGGATAAGAAGCGAGTTACGAAAGATGCGACACTCACCCTCTGGGTGATTACCTCAAATTCTTTAACTCATTCATTATCTGTGTTTATCTGCGTTATCTGTGGTTCAATTTTCTTTTCTAGGTTGATCGTTGATTTGGGAAGTCATGGGCGGCATTAGGAAAAATTCAGCGCATCCATATCGAAAACCACTGTGACATCCTCGGGCAGCGGAGTTTTTGTTAGGACTGCTTGGACGTGGCGGGTGAGCGGGCGGGCGTGGAGCGAACGCAGGGTGATTTGGAAACGAAACTGGCCGTGGGAACGGATGAGCGGCGAGGGCAGGACCTCGCCGAGGGTGATGCCCTTGGGCAGGTTTTCCGCGAGGCGGAGGTGGAGGGTTTGTAGGGTGAACTCGGCGCGGCGCTCGTGGGTGGAGCGGGATGTTAGCACGGCGCAGTGGGCGTATGGCGGAAACGAGAACTCACGCCGGAACTCCATTTCCTGCTCGGCGTAACCGTCGAAGTTGTGCTTGCGGGCAAACTGGATGGACGGGGAATGCGGGGTGAAAGTCTGGACGATGACCTCGCCTTCGACTTCACCCCGCCCGGCGCGACCGGCGACTTGGGTGATGAGTTGAAAAGTGCGCTCGCCGGCGCGGAAGTCCGGGACGTGGAGGCTGAGATCCGCATTGAGGATGCCGACGAGGGTGACGTTGGGAAAATGCAGCCCCTTGGCGATCATCTGGGTGCCGATGAGGATATCGATCTTGTGGGCCTTGAAGGCTGATAGAGTATCGCGCAGGGCATTTTTCCGGCGCATGGCATCGGCATCGATACGGGCGAACTTGGCTTTCGGAAAAACCTTGGTCATGATTTCCTCGACCTTCTGGGTGCCGTAGCCTTGCAGGAGAATGCCGGGATCGCGGCACTCCGGGCATTTTCGCGGGACGATGGAGGCATAGCCGCAGACGTGGCAGACGAGGCGCTCGTCGGTGCGGTGATAGGTGAGGGCGACGGCGCAGTGCGGGCATTGGCAGACGTGGCCGCAGGCGGTGCATTGGAGCGAGCGGGCGAAGCCGCGGCGGTTGAGGAAGAGGATGGATTGCTCGCCTTTTTCGAGCCGTTGTTCGAGGGCGCTGCGGAGCTTCTCGGAGAGGATCGCGAGGCCACCTTTTTGTTTGGTTTGTTCGATGCGCATGTCCACCACGCGGACGAGCGGCATGGATTGGCCGTCGGCCCGCTGGTTGAGGCGGAGGAGGTCATACTTGCCAGTTAGAGTATTATTCCAAGATTCTAAGGAGGGCGTGGCGGAGCCTAACACAATCGCGCAGGGCTCGAAGGCGGCGCGCAAAACGGCGACATCGCGGCCATGGTAGCGGGGGACGTTTTCCTGCTTGTAGGTGTTCTCGTGTTCTTCATCGACAAGGATCAGGCCGAGGTCCGGCAGCGGGGCGAAAACGGCGGAGCGGGCACCGATGACGATGCGGGCGATGCCCTTGCGGATGCGGTGCCACTCGTCGAAACGCTCGCCCTGGGAGAGATTGGAATGCAGCACCGCCACCTGGTCCTGCATCGCGGCGAAGCGGGACTTGAAACGGCGGACGGTCTGAGGTGTTAGGGAAATTTCCGGGACTAAGACGAGCACGGTTTTGCCGAGATCGAGTGCGCGTTGGGCGGCTTGGAGATAGACCTCGGTTTTCCCGGAACCGGTGACTCCTAACAGCAGGATGGGCTTGGCTAGGGTGGGATTCGCAACGGCGTGGAGGACGACATCGAGGGCTGCGGCTTGGTCGGGATTAAGCGGCAGTGGGAGGGATTCGAGGATTTCCTCCATGTTGTCGGCATCTGGATCGCGACGGACTTCCTCGGCTTCGAGGCGGATCTGGCCAGATTTTTCCAAGGCTTTAAGCGCGGCGGCATTGCCCTCGCCAAGGTCGGCGATGGGCAGGCGAAAATCCGGGGCATGGGCGAGTAGGGCGAGGATGGCAAACTGGCGGGGCGCGCGTTTTTCCAATTTCGCCAGAGCCTCCGGATCAGGCGGGGCAGCGAGGATGGCGACGCGGCGGGTCTTCGCTGAATTCTCCTCGGAGCGCACGCCCTCGGGCAGGACCGAGCGGATGACCGACTCGATACTGGAGCCGTAGTAGTGGGCGATCCAGTCCGCGGTTTTCAGCAGAACCGGGGTGATGAGCGGCTCGGGGTCGATGAGGGATTCCAGCTCGCGGAGGGCGAAGTCTGCTTGCTCGGGTTCGCCGGTGGAGAGGACGGTGCCGGTTGCGGATTTCCGCCGCAACGGGATGCGGACGCGGCAGCCGGGGCGCACGTCGAGGCCGGGAGGGATGGCATAGTCGAAGACCAACTCCGAGGGGCCGTCGATGAGGACGCGGGCGTTCACGGGCGATTGGCTAGGGGATGATCCGCACGCGGTCACCGGCTTCGGTCATCGTGAAGAGCTTGGCGGCATTTCCTGCAGGCACGCGGATGCAGCCATGGGAGGCGGGGTAGCCGGGGACGACACCTTGATGCATGCCGAAGTCCGCACAACTGAGCCGTTGGAAATAGGGCATGCTGGCGTGATAGAGGGTGGAGGTCCAAGTGCGGTTTTTGTCGGTGATGACGAATTCACCGATGGGCGTGGAGTACCCGGGGCGACCGGTGGAGACCTTGGTAGTGAAAATTTCCACGCCATGTTCATTATACAATCGGGCGCGTTGCTCAGAGATGCGGATCTCGATGTGGCGCTCCTCATGCAGCGGATCGCGACCGAGGAAGAGCCGCATCATTTGCACGTCGCTGCGGCGGGAGGCGAAATTGATTGGCCACATGGCGTAAGAGCGGGTCCAGACGTTTTTCTTCGCCCCATATTTTAGGAGCAGGCGCGCGGTCTGGATGACCCCGGAATCTGCGGCTAACATGAGCGGGGTGATGTTGCGGTCGTTTTTGAAAAGATAGCGCATGAAGCCGGGGCGGACGGACTTGAGGAAACTGCTAGAAACGGGTAGGACGAACGGCGTGTTGGGATCGGCCCCGGCATTGAGGAGGTCCTTCACGGTGAGGTGGCAGCCGGTGGCGATGGCGAGGTGGAGCGGGGCTTGGCCTTCCGGCAAGCGGAGGTTCACA
The DNA here is from genome assembly GCA_043758445.1 of Akkermansiaceae bacterium. Lineage (GTDB taxonomy): Bacteria > Verrucomicrobiota > Verrucomicrobiia > Verrucomicrobiales > Akkermansiaceae > Luteolibacter. The sequence goes on from JAYVNM010000105.1 coordinate 3,241, forward strand.
TCCGCGCCGTTTTGCAGGAGGAGGGAGGCCACGCGGTCCCGTTTGTTGCGGATGGCGACTCCTAGCGGGGTGTCGCGGGTGGGGAAACGAGTGGCGTTCACGGGCTGGCCGCAGGCAATGAGCAGGCTCACCATATCGCGATCGCCACGGGCGCTTGCCTGATAGAGCGCACCGCCACAGGGGCAGCCGTAGTCGGTTAGAAGTTTCACCAATGAACCATCACGCGCGAGGACGGCGGCCTCCACGGGTATGAGGCCGCCCGGCCCGCGAGTGCTGGCCCGCGCACCATGATCCAGCAGCATTTTGACGGCGGCACGATCACGCTGGGCCAAGGCTTTCCACAGCCACGTATCCCAATTTCCCCCCGTGGGTTTGGCTCCGTGATCGAGAAAAACCTCCAGCATCGGCAGGTTGCGCGCTTTGAAAATCCGCTCCAACGGCGTGTCGGAGCTGCTAGCGGAATGGCGGGCGTTCGGGTCGGCACCGATTTTCAAAAGGAGGGCAACGTGGGCGGTATCGCGCTCCGTGACCGCCCGATCTAACAACGTGAGGCCATCCGCGCCCGGCGCATTTGGATCGGCCCCGGCGGCGGCGAGCTTGGGCACCACATCCAGCCAGCCTCGGCGAAACGCGAGTTGGATGGTCGTTTCCCCAGCGGCATTCGTGGCACCTGGGTCCGCGCCGAGCTCGATCAGAGAATCCACTAAATCCCGGCGGCCCGCTTCCATGGCGACGTGGAGCAGTGGATTTCCAACGGTGTCCTTGAGGTGCGGGTCCGCGCCAGCCTTCATCATGGAACGGACGAAGGTGAGCCGGCCATTGCGGATCGCCCAGGGCAGGATTTTCTCGCCATCCGGCATCAGCCCATCCGTACGCGCGCCGACGGCTAACAGGCGGTCAATAATCGCCGTTTCCCCACGGGCGACGGCGACACCTAACATACTAACATGATCGGAGGTGGTAGTGTCCACGTTTGCCTTGGCGTCCAGCAGTTTATAAACTGAAGGAAGGTCGCTGTTTTCAATCGCGATCCGCAGCGGGGTGCGGCCCTGGTCATCGCGCTGCTCGGTGTACACGCCGACATCCAACAGCCAGCCTGCGCGTTTTGCATCTTGGTCGGCGACCGCCTGCAACAAGGCGCTGCCGGAGGGTTCGACCCCGGCCTTAGCGAGTTCCCGCAGGCCGCGTTTTTGCGGGGTGTCGCAGGAAACCATCAGTCCGGCAGCAGCAAGCAGCAGCCAGAGATTGAAAAGTCGCAACTGCGGGGGATGGGTCACAATGGGCCGAGCCTAGGACGCTATTTTTCAAATGCAAGTTCCTGCAGAGGTGTGCGGGGTGATTTCTCAGTCTGTCAGATACTTAATTTCATACTCTTTCATGCTGGCGACTTTGCCGATCCACTTACCCGACACATCGTCTTTCAAGCCGCAGGCGAACCCTTTGTAGTTGTGACCGAAGCTGCCGGATGAACCGCTGTAAATCGTGCTCATGTTGAAACTGCCATCGCCATCGACCTTGTGTGACTCCGTTTTCCATAGGCCATACGAGCCTGCTTTAGATCCATCGCCAAGCCAGAAAATGATCACCGTGCAATCCCGCGTGCCGACTTCTGCGAGCGAAATCAGTACGGCCCGTTCGTCTTTTTGAGTCCCTGCGGCGTTAGAAATCGCCGTAGAAGTCACGACTTTGAACTGTGGGATGCGATTGATTTTCGCGGCATGAATGTATTTCTGATCATCTTCGCTGAGCGCGTCCACTTTTACGTTCACGTTTTTCCCGGTTTTATCCAAGGCGATCACGCAATCATTTCCGTTCTTGGATACCAATCGCCCAAAAATGGAGACGCCTTTGGCGTTGGTCCAGTTGCGCGATACTTCCTCGGCACGGACGGCAAGCATTGAAAGCAGAATCAGGATGGTAATTTTCATGGTTTTCAGTTGGCTTGTTTTGGGTTCTAGCGTGGCGATGGTTAGGAGTAAAGGAGATTTGTAACTTGATAATTTCGGTAGTGTCCTAATTTGAATTGCTTCGGAAATCCAAACTAATTACAAATTAGGACACTACCTTCCTCCTTGCGGTCAGGCTTTGATCCGTTTCAACTTCAGGGCTGGGTGACCTTGGCCGGGGATTCTGCCGAACCAGGATGAAAAGGCGTGGATTGGGCACCGCCTGCGGTAAATCGGTAAGTACCTTTGAAGCCGCGCCAGCGGAGCACACCATTTGAATCGGTCGTGAGAATTTCGCGGGTGTGCCAGCGTTTTCCGACCCAATCCTCCCAGACCTGGCCGGTGGATTTGAGGGTCCAGTCTTTTTGCCACAAGGCCGCTTCAGGCAACCAATGGCGGCCCTCCCAGAAGCCCCATAACAGAAATCCGTCGTAAGCTGGGTGGCTAAAGCTCACGATCAGGCTGTCGCGTAGGTAGTCGGCGGCGAGTGAGTCGTCGCCGTTGGTAACGATGTCAAACTCGGTGATGACCTGCTTGGACACGACGGCGGCGAAGCGGTCGGTAACGCGCAACTGGTCTTCCGGCGAGGGCAGGAAACTGCTGTGGAAATGAGCCTGATTGCCGAGGCTGTCCACGCGGATGCCGTCGCGTTTGAATTTTTCTAGCAGCTCGTAGGTTTTGTCCTGCTGGGGACCGGGGCGGAAAAGCTGGTCCTCGTTGATGCAGAGCGGGAGCTTTGTGAGGCGGCGAGCCGCACGAAAAACGTCCATTCCGAGCGTGTCGAGTGGGGGACTTTTTTGCGTCAGCATCTCAGCTCCCTGCCAAGCGATCGGGTGGTTGATCACATCCCACTCGATCACGCGGTCGCCGATGGTGGTGATGCGCTCGCTAACGCTTGCCAACAGGTCCGCTTTCAATTTTTCTGGATCTGCTAGGCGGGCGCGCGTCCAACCATCGACGGCTTCTTGCATCAGATAGTGACCGCGAATGGCGATACCGTTCGCCAAGAGCCAAGCTAGACTTTTTTCCAACTCTTCCCGACCCTTCGCATTGTGGGGAAACGTCTCGGGCTTGAGATCGTTTTCAAAAACCACCTTGCTGAAAGTCCGCTGGACGATTTCCCGGTAGCGGTCACCATCCCGGCCGTCTTGAGTCAACATCCCCCGCGTGACGCAGGAGCCGAAGCCGAATTCGTGGCGGTCCAGCTCCACGGTGATGGTGGTGTTAGCTAACGGATTACCAGCGGCATCGACGAGTTGCATGGCGAAGTCGGCCTTGCGGATTTGCTCGATGCGGGTGAGTGCGGCATTTCGCCATGGGGCGTTAGGCTCGCGACCGGGATAGCTGATTTTCTGGCGAGGAAGTTTTTCCAGCGGGAAATCCGGGCCGTAATCCAGCACGCGGACCTCGGCGATTTCCACGGTCTGCGCCTGCTCGCCGAGGAAGAGAGTCAGTTCGCCTTGGCCTGCCAGCACGTCGAGGTCGGCGATGAAAGGTTGGTTCACCTGCTCCCACTCGCGGCCGATTTTCGCCGGGGCAGTCATGCCGACGGCGGCATACGCGGGTTTGGCGAGTTGCAACTTCGCGATGGCTTGGCCCATGCCATCACCCACGCTGCGGGCCATGTAACAAACTAACAGCCGGTCGCCCTTTTTTACCGTTCCCGCAGTAAGCGGCGTGGTCAACTGCGCGCTCCATGGTTTCCCCGGAGTGGCGGCACCCACCGTGATCCGCATGGCTGCGGAAAATGACTGGCCGGTCACGGCCACCTTGCCCGCGCTGCCGCCATCGCCGCCACCTGCGGTGATTTTTGCCTGTGTGGTCACCAGCTCGACGCCGCCGGGAGGCAGCGACCCGGCGGCGGGACAGGGCATGACTGTTAATAAATAAACGAAGTAGGCGAGGCCGCGCATGGATGTTAGAAGATTAGATGAGATCGGCCAGGGCGCTTTCCAAAGTGGGATAGCGGAACTGGAAGCCATCCGCCTCAAGCGCAGCAGGCAAGGCGCGTTGACCGGCGAGCAGGGCGCTGGAGAACTCGCCGAGCGCGAGCTTCAGGGCGAACGGGGGCACCGGAAAAATCGCCGGGCGGTGCAGCGCGGCGGCGAGCTTGCGGGTGAGCTCGCAGTTGCGCTCCGGGTGCGGCGCGGTGCCATTGACGGGGCCGGCTAGATTTTCCGAGAGCACGGCATGAACGATGGCGGCGCGGAGATCAGTTAGGTGGATCCACGGCATCCATTGCTCGCCCGAGCCGAGTCTGCCGCCAAGGCCAAGCTTGAAGACGCTGCGGAGTTTTTCGAACGCGCGTGCGTGTTTCCCGATCACGATGCCGATCCGCAGGCAGACCACGCGAACCCCGAGCGACTCGGCGTCCCACGCGGCCTCTTCCCAATCGTGGCAAAGGTTGGCCAGGTAGCCACGGCCTTTGCGGGAGGTGTCCGTGAGAATTTCATCGCCCCGGTCGCCGTAAATCCCCACGGCGGACGCATTTACTAATACCTTCGGGCGCTTCGCTTCCGGGAGGTCCGCGATGGCCTCGACAACTCGGACGGTCATGCCCACGCGGCTGTCGTGGAAGTGGCGGCGGGCGCTCTTGGTCCAACGCTGATCGATGGGTTCGCCGGCGAGATTGATGACGGCGTGGTGTTTGGAAAAATCCATTTTCTCGGGAGTTTGCCAATGGTCGATGCCGGCAATCGATCCCGTTCCCGCCCGGCTGATCCCGGTGGTGGCGAGGCCATTTTCCGCCAGCAGCGCGGGCAGGCCGGACCCGATAGACCCGGTCACTCCGACGATGGCGGCACGCTTGGCGATCTGCATGGCGCATGATGGCCGGGAATCACACGGCGTAAAACAGTTTTACGCCCGACAAGTGGCTGGCTTTCGCCCTTTACTTCACGCGCCGGGAGTTTTCTTATCACGGCGATGCTGAAATTTGGTGCATGGATCCTCTCCCCGCTGCTTTGCCTGCCGCTTGCTGCCCAGGAAAATCAGGTCCTACCCGACGCGGCCGCCGCCTCGCCTGCGGTCGATACCATCAAACCGGTGCCGCCCCCTGAGATCCCCTTCGGCACTCCAGCGGCGGAAGCCATCGCGATGCCGAAAGATCTAAACATCAGCAACTACGGCGGCGGCACTATCGAGGGCATCAAGGACGTGGGCCTGCGCTATTCTGGACCGGGCGTGAAAATCACCGGCGACAACGGCCTCGAAGCCTTCACCGACAGCGTGGTCGTGGATCTGAAGGCGGAGACGGCGACGCTGTTAGGCCACGTCAGTGTCTATCAGGGCAACATCCTCCAGCGCGGCGACCGGGCGGTTTATTTCTATCAGCGAAAATTTCTTGATGCCAGCGGCTTGCGGGCCTCGCTCGACCCGCTCCTGCTAGAAGCGGGGAAATTCGCCGTCGAGGACCGGGGCGGGAAAAGGATCTACGTCGGCGAAAACGCGGGCATCACTACGGATGACGAGGCGGACCCAAACTATTGGATCCGCGCTCGTAAAACCACCATTTATCCCGGCGAGAAAATCGTGTTCAACGACATGAAACTCTACGTCGGCGATCTCCCGGTGTTCTGGCTACCCTATCTCAGCCAGCCCTTGGATAAGGATCTTGGCTATCATCTCATCCCCGGCTCGCGTTCTAACTGGGGTGCCTATCTACTCAATACCTATGGCCTGATGCTGGGCGGCAAAACCAATCCCGCGACCGGGGAAAATGAGGACGCCTGGCTGCTTTCCCGCTGGCACCTCGATCTGCGCTCCCTGCGCGGCGTCGGCACCGGCGTCGATCTCGTCGATACCCGGATCAAAAACAAAGATGAAATCAGCGGGCTAAGTATGTACTATTTGTATGACCTCGCGCCGGATACCGAGCGCTCTGGGGTGCCGCGAGGCCCTGTGCCCGAGGACCGCTACCGCATCGAATTGAAGCACCGGCTTGAACTGAAATTGCCGGATTGGCCGAGTAAAGTGGGCGACGCGGATTGGCGGATCGACGCAAATCTAACACTCCTCAGCGACGAGCATTACTTGGAGGACTTCGCGCCAACCATTTACCGAACCGATCCCGCGCCGGACAACACGCTGGGCATTTATCGGCGCGATGACAAATCCCTGCTATCGCTTTACGGGCAGTTCCGGATCAATGATTTCTATCGCTCAGACACTCGCTCGCCGGAGATTGCATTCGATCAGGCGCGGGCTCCGTTATTTGGGCTGCCTTTACTGTACGAGGGCAACACGTCCTTTGCCATCATCGGGGAAACCGCCGGGGATTCCACGAAAAACTACATCATCGATCCATTGTTGAAGCTGCCCGCCGGTGATCCTGCGGCGCTGGCGCTGCTCAACCAACTCACCGGTTATGATCGTGTGCTGGCGGAGGAAATCCTCGCCCTGCCACTCGGCGATCCGCGCCGCGCCGCGATTCGCTCACAATTGCTAGACTCCAATTACGCCCGCTTCAATACCTATCAGGAGTTCTCGCTCCCGCTCAACTTCGGTGGTTTTTTCAACCTCACGCCGGAAGCCGGCATCGGCTACTCTCGGTATTGGGCTATTGACGGCCCCATCGACACCGCAGACCGTACCTACCTCCACGCCGGGGCTGAGGCTTCGGTAAAGTTTTCGAAAAATCTCAGCGACTACCGAAATTCCCAGTGGGGGATCGACGGCTTCAGGCACATCCTCCAACCGTATCTAAACTGGTCAGTGATTTCATCCAATGACTTTTCCGTCACCGATCCGATGGTGGATCGGCTCACGCCGACGACCCGCCCGCAGCCGTTAGCCCCCCTGAGCTTCACCGCCGTGGACCAGTTGCAGAGCTGGAACATCGTGCGCATGGGCGTTCGCAATGAATTGCTAACGAAGCGGGATGGCCAGAGTTTCGAGTGGCTATATTTGGACACTTACATCGACGCCTTCATCACGGATCCCGAAGGGATGCGAAATTTTTCCAACCTTTACAACGACGTCCGCTGGCAGCCGCTGCCTTGGCTCGGCGTGGATTTTGAAACGCAATTCCCCATCGCCAGCGGTGGTTCAGGCTTCAATGAATTCACCAACCGCCTGCGCTTCATGCCCACCCGGAACTTCGAGTTCGCGCTCGGCTACCGGGTCTTGAGCGGGCATCCCGTGCTCACCGACTCCAACCGGATCGACTTCCAAACCTATAGCCGCCTGAGCGAGAACTGGGGTGTCGGGACCCACCATATTTTCGAGTTCGACGACGGCACGCTTGAATATGAGCAATATAGCGTCCACCGCGATTTGGGAAATTGGGTGGCCGGCCTGGGCTTCAGCCACAGCGACAATCGCCTGCAACAGGAATACGGAGTTATCTTCAGTTTGACGCTCAAAGATTTCCCGTCCGCCTCCTTGCCTTTCGAGATTGATGCGAAATAGTGGCTGCCACATGACACTTGCCCCGGATGAACTCGTCGCCGCATTGCGCTGGCGCTACGCCACCAAACGCTTCGACCCCACCCGCAAAATCCCCGCCGCGACTTGGGATGCGCTTGAGGAATCACTGATCCTTACCCCCTCCTCTTTCGGCCTCCAACCGTGGAAATTTCTCGTCATCGGCGATCCCGGCGTCCGCGCCAATCTTGCCACCGAATCCTGGCAGCAACCACAGGTCACCGAGGCTTCGCATTTCCTCGTGCTAACTGCCCGCACCGATCTGAACGCCACCGACGTCGAGGCGTGGATGCGATGCCTTGCCGAAGTCCAAGGCCGCGGACCGGATGCCCTCGCCCCGCTCAAAGGCATGATCGAGGGCTTCGCCCAAGCCATGAGCCACGAAGCACGGGCTGGCTGGAACATCCGCCAAACCTACATCGCCCTCGGCCAGTTGATGGCCGCCGCTGCGGTGTTAGGGATTGATGCCTGTCCGATGGAGGGCATCAGCACCGCCGGCTACGACCATCTTCTCGGGCTGGCTGGCAGCGGCTACGCGACGGTGGTGGCCTGCGCTCTGGGCTACCGGGCGGCAGATGACAAATACGCCAGCCTGCCGAAGGCCCGCTTCGACCGCTCGCGCGTGATCAGGCACCTTTGATCGGGATGCTCCGGCGCAACAAGGTGAGATGCACCAAATCCGTTAGATCGCACCTATCTGCAAGCGTCCGCCTCAAGGGACGCGGAAAATTTTCTGGTTCGATGGGTCGCGCGCGAGTTGGCCTGTTTTGAAGCCAGCCACGTCAATGACATTATACGGCTCGTAGGGACTGAGCACTTGGTCTGGATTCGCGGTGCGTTGGGCGGTCGGGTAGCCGCCAGTCGCAGTGGGTGGCGGGGGCTCGGGTTGAGGTTGAGGGGCCGGCGGGTCAACGATGGTGGTGCCGGTATCGGGGGCAACCGGGCCGTAGGGAGGCGGATTCCTTGGGTGACGATGGCTTGGCGGAGGATCTGGATCGACGCAGGAAACCAGCCCGGCGAGGCTGGCAACAACGAGAGGAAGAGTGAGTTTTGTCATGGTTTGGGGACTGGGGTTGATGGAATGTGCAGTGGTTCAGGACGAGCGTGCGATCAGATGCTTGGAAAGTATCGCCAGCTTGTGAAACTTGGAAAGACGGTAGCGCTTTTTAAAAACTTGGAAACCATCATCGCGCATTTTTTCCAGCAGGGTGTGGTAAATTTCCCCCATGATCCGTGCCGGGGCCAGCGCGGCGCGATCTCTGGCAGGCAAGGCGGCCGCGGCTTCTTGAAAAAATCCCTCCGCCCGCGCGTCCTCGTAGGCCATGAGCGCGAGGAAGCGCTCGTCGGTCACCCGTCCGCTGAGATCTTCCGAGGTGTAGTGGAAACGCGCCAGATCCTCCAGCGGCAGGTAGATTCGCCCACCGTTTTCGAGATCTTCCGCGATGTCGCGCAGGATGTTGGTCAACTGCAGGGCGTGGCCCAGCGCCACCGCATAGCGCTCGGAGCCGCCATCCTCGCAGCCGAAAATACGGATGGAGACCAGCCCCACCGCGCAGGCGACCTGCCAACTGTAGCCTGATAGATCCGCCCAGGTTGCGAACCGTTGGGGCTGCAAATCCCGCTTGCAGCCGTGGATGATCGCCACTAACAACTCGTTCGGAATTTGCCGCCGGTCGCGCAAGGAAATCACCTCACGCTGAAATTCATCCGGCGTCTCGAAGCCCGTGGTGAGTCCGTTTTCCCAAAAATCCAGCAATCTGCCGCGCTCCTCAGTCGCCAATCCAGGATCGTCTGCTAGATCGTCCATAGTCCGGCAGAAGGCGTAAAAGATCACCATGTCATCCCGCCGCTCGCGTGGCAGGATTTTCAGGGCGAATGCTAGATTCGACTTCGCCTTGCCGGTGATTTGCGAGGCGACGGACACGGCATTAATAGATGAATCCCCAGTGGCCCGAGGTGAACGGCCAGAGTGAAAAGAGCGCCGGCCCGACGAGGTTAAATTCCTTCACGGGCCCCCAGTAGCGGGAGTCCAGCGAGTTACCGGTGTTGTCGCCGAGCGCCGCGTATTCGCGCATTCCCGGCCGGGCGGTGCCAGCAAGCGTTAGAGTCGCGCCTTCCTTGGCGAGATACTGTGGCAGCCGTTTCCCCTTGTGGAGCGGTTCGTTGGTACTCGCCAGGCCGTAGCCGTTCGGGTTGATTTGATAGACGCCCTCGCCGTGGATCACCCGCTGGATGCCAAACTCTTGGGCGATTTTCCCATCGACTAACAAATTTGGCGACTGGATGGAAAGCGCATCACCCGGCACGCCGCAGAGGCGCTTGATGTAGTGTGAGCCTGCCCCCTGCTCACCACTACGTTTTTGGATGCCCTCGATGTCGATGGTGTTGAAAACAAACACCTCGCCGCGCTTGGGTTTGCGAAAATTGTAGGAAAATTTATCCACTAGCACGAGGTCGCCGGAGTCGATCGTGCCTTCACAGAGGACCATGCCCTTGGGGATGAGCGCACCATTTCGAATTGCATAGTTGCTGGCCGCGCCGAGGCCAATTTCGGAGCAGGGATTGGCGGGGGCCGGAAGGCGGATCGGTTCGGAGTCCGAAAAGCGAATTTCCGCACGGCTGAAAAAGTGCAGGAACTGCGTGTCCTTGATGTCGAGGCCACCTGCCTGCGAGATGGCGATGTGGCGGTCACGGTCGTTTTCCAAATACACGTAGCTTCTGCCGCGCATCACCTGCTCCACCACCCGTTGAGCGAAACTCGGCCACTGGTCGCGCTTCAGCGGCTTGCCGATGATCCCGTTGAGCGTCGGCTGCATCGACCCCGTCGGAATACGGAACGGTTGCAAATAATAGGCGCGCAGGCCGAGGGCGATGACGATGGCGACGAACATGACCTCGACATTTTCTTCAAACCAGCCGAGCGGCTGCTCCTTCGGCAAGGCGTTCTCGCAGACCACACGAATCTGCTTGGAGGCCTCATCCACCTTGGCTAGATCCTTGGAACTGATCGCGGCTAACAGATCCGTCCGACGGGATTCGATCTCGGCCACGCGCTCTGGCTTGAGCAGGTCGCGTTTGTAATTGACGAATTTCCGCGCCCCCTTGACGAGGTGCTGCGCTTCCTTTTTCCACTTCGGCGTGAACATTGGCGGAGTCTCACGGGTGAAAGCGCCGACTGCAAGCGCGGAGAGTCGGGACGGCACCGCGCCTATACTGCCGCGCATCAGGATTTGTCGATGCGTGGCGCTGGATCCCGGCCGCCTTTTCCTCCTCGCTCACGAGTAATTCCTCAAGGATCTCCAGATGGGTGGCCTGCTTGATGCGGACCACGAAATCCACCCCTTCTTCGGTTAGATCGTGGAGGGTCTTGTGGTTGCTGCCGAAATTTCTGTCGCCGATCTCGACGCTCGGGGTTCATCTTCGGCAAGGCGGCGAATACGCTGCTATCGACCACCCTGAGGGCGAATTTACCGAGTTCGGCGGCGGCGGGACACGGGGCTTGTGGATCGACGGCACCTCCTTGCCGCGCGGCCTGCCGGGCCTGTGCGCAGGTTTCGCCGCTGAGCTGGGCGATGATGGGAAGCAGCATTTCCTCTGGCACATGCGCCTGCGCCTTTGAAATGCTGGCGAGATCCATGGCGAAGCAGCGATAGCGCCGCT
>JAYVNM010000106.1:0-4718 GCA_043758445.1 Akkermansiaceae bacterium
CCAAATCCGCGATGGCTTCTGGATCGCGCTTGGCCAGCGCGATGAGTTGTTCCCGGGTGGGTCGAGGGTCGCTCACGGCTTGGAAATAGCTCAGGATCCCAAGAAAATAAATAAATCCGTAATGCTTGGCCTCCTATGGACCTGAGTAGTTACGAATGTTTAGCCAAATTCAGAATGTCCCGTTATCATAAACCTTCAAGATTTTGCGGAGCAACCGCCCTGTTGGATGCCCACCACTCCCCGTTCCGTCCTTGCCTTGCGGAATTTTCCTGCCTATTGCTTGCGCCATGAATCGCCAAATACTTGTGAAAGGACTCGCCGCCGCCGGATGGATGATGTTTGCCGCCCCCCTGCACGCCGCCCCGGTCCTTCCCCATGTCTCACTCAAAGTGACTCTGGATAACGGCAGCGATTACAAGAAAATCCAAGGTTCCAGCGGAAAGTCGCGCGAGGAGAAGATCCAGCTTAACATCACTTTAGACAATCGAGACAATGTGCAAATCAAGGATCTCACTGTGGAATGGGCAATCTACTCGCACCCGCTCGGTAAGGTGAAGTTGGACAAAGCTGGCCATGGCACCAAGAAACTGACCATTGCCCCCCTGAAGTCAGAGGATATCAAATCCGACAAAATCACCATCACGGGCACCCCCAAACATGGCGTTGTGTCCCAAGACAAGAACCGGAATAACAATAACGCCAACAACGGCAACAACCAAAACAATATCATCACCAAGTCAGTCGCCGCGACGGGCAGCCAATATTACGGCTATGCGGTGCAACTCTACAGCGGCGGCACTTTGCTCGACCAAGCCTACAGCCAAAGTAACTTAAAAAGGTGAATTGAGATGCCAGATGATGGCCAAGGGACAGCAAGGAGAATTGGCAGGATGAGTTCATGTTACGCCGTCGGCTCGACCGACTCGACGGAACTCGTGAAAGCCGATTGCAAGATCGGTTCCCCCTAGGCAGCGGCCATCGCTTGGCTGTTTATCCAAGGAGCGTGGACGACCACGCAACAGATGGCAAAAGCCGCCGCCGCCGCTTACTTTTTCGCGGGTTCTTCCTTGGCGGGGACAAAAACCAAGCCACCGCCATTGATGCAAAAGCGCTTATCGGTGGGCGTGCTGAAGCCCTCGCCTTCAAAGACGTGGCCCAAATGGCCGCCACACTTGGCGCAGACCACCTCAATCCGGGTCATCCCACCCGTGATGTCCTTTTTGAGAATCACGTTCTCGGCCTTAGCGGGATCATAGAACGAGGGCCAACCACAGCCGGAGTCGAATTTCTGATCGGAGGAAAACAACAGCGCATTGCAACCGGCGCAATGATAGGTGCCTTTGCCCTGGTGTTTGAATTCCTCGTAAACCTTGCCATGTGCGGACTCCGTATCGGATTTGCGGAGGATGGCGTATTGCTCGGGAGTGAGTTGTTTTTTCCACTCGGCATCGGTCTTGACGACTTTACCGGTGGGCTCGGCGGGGATTTCAGTGCGGGTTTCCATCACAGGTTTCTTCTTATCCTCGGCTGAGCAGGATGCAAGCGCGAGCGAGAAAATCAGGAGGGTAACGGAGCGGGTAGTGATCATGGCGGGAGTGGGTTGATGGGAATCTGTATGCTAGAGCGCCGTATTCAAATTTTATTCCCACTCCTGAAATTGAGGCGTGGCATGGAAATCACCGATGATGGCAGCGGCTTTGACCCCACCAAAGCTTTCCCTTGCTGGGAAAAATAGCCGTCTCGGCTTGCGCGGGATGAAAGAACAGGTCGAAATGGTCGGCGGCACCTTCCACCTGAAATCCGCCACTGGCCACGGCACCACCGTCGGTGTAGTATTCAAAAATCCTGCCTCTGGAATCCCATGAAATCGATCACCGTCCTGCTCGCGGAAGACCATACCATCCTGCGGGAAGGTCTAGCCGCCCTGTTAAAATCAGAAACCGATATCCATGTCGTCGGCCAGGCCGCGAATGGCCACGAAGCCGTGAAATCCCTACTTTTACCGCCTCGAAAAGGTGCCCAATTTAATCCGCAAAAAAAAGAGGCTGCTCAAGACGCACGGCAGCACATCGAAAGCAACCTCCTGTTTAGGAACTGAGTTGGGTGATAATGGTTAAGGCTTTGCGCTCGGTGCGGCTGCTTTCTCGGTCGGCTCACCGGCTTTTTTCCAGCCGTCGATGCCATCCGAAAAATGCTTCACGTTCGTGTATCCTAGGGCTTCCGCTGCTTTCGCCGCTCTGGCGTAGGCGGAGCATTTTGGATTGCCACAGTAAGCGACGATGAGCGCGCCCTTGTCCTTGGGCAGCTTCGCGGCAAAGTCACCCTTGACCGTGCTGTAGTCCAAAGCGCTTGGAATATGGCCGGCTTGGTAGGATTCGGGACCGTTGACGTCGATCACCGTGACGTTCTTGGCAGCGATCTCCTTCTTCAGATCATCAAGCTTGATGTCAGGAAAACCAGCGGCAACCGCACTGGCGGCGGCGAGGACGAGCAGACTGAATGTGTAGATTAGTTTTTTCATACGGTGGTCATACTCTGACGGACGCTAAAAATTTCAAACTATTTCTCCGGAAGTTAGCTCACCCGCTCCTGAACCCTGTCATCCTTGGAGGAGAATGTCTTCCAACCTGTAGCAAGTTGCAGCATGTTCAGTGGTTGAAAGTCGCGGGCACCACTCAGCCACCAGCGAACACCGGCTTGAAGCCGGCTGCCGTGAGGATGCGCTTCATCTCTTCCCGTTTGTCGCCTTGGATTTCGATGCAGCCGTCCTTAACCGCACCTCCCACACCACAGGCTTTCTGCATCAGCTTCGCGAGCGCCTGTTTCTCCGGCAATCCGATACCGACGAAATTTCTCGCCACCGTGACGCCCTTGCCACCGCGATGCGCGGTCTGACGGACAATGTCCACCCGACCCCGGTTCGTATTCTTCTCCCCGCGTTGGGAAGTCTTTGCCGCAACGACGGGAGCAGATTCCTGCGGGTCATCGGGTCCCGCAGGTAGATCGCCGAGCCCGGCCAGCGCTTCAAAAGGATTCCGCGCCAGACTTTCGCCTGCGCTGGTGGCTTTGTTTCCGGTGTTCCGCTTCATCCCCACCATCCAATCATGCCTTCCAGAATGATCACGCTTTTTCGAGTCACGCAGTCTGAAGGCCACCCACCGATCAAGCCACGCATGATCGCGCCGAGGAGTCGCCCGATTACTGGCGATTTATCGCTGAGATCTTCATCAATCCGGGTGCGAAGTATAACGCTCCGAAACTACTTTCCGGGAACGATCCAGATATTGCGGAAAACGACCGGGTTGCCGTGATCTTGCCGATGGATCGGGCCTTCAGGTGAGTTAAGATGGCTAGTGATCGGGGCAGAAGTGGTGAAATCCTTGGCGAGCTCAAGGTCCTCATGCACGGTCACCCCATTGAGTCTAACGGCGTTCCGCGGCCATGCGCTCCGCTTGCCATCGGCGGCGAATTTCGTGGCGGTAAAATCGACGTCGTAGGTCTGCCAGACCAGCGGCGGCAGGCACATGTTTAGCAGTGGTTTGGAAATCGAGTAGATGCCGCCGGTTTCATTATCCTGGCCTTCAAGTACGAATAAATCGAGGATCTGGGTTTCCCAGCGTCCACTTTGATAGACGCCGCTGTTTCCACGCTGCTGGCCCCGGGTTGCCGGCTTGTAAGGCGTGCGGAATTCAAGGTGGAGCTTGTAGTCCTTGAAGGTTTGCTTGGTGGTGCAGCCGGTGACGAGCAGCAGTCCGTTCTCGACTTTGCCCTTGTCCCAAAGCTCTGCGGAGCTGCCATCGAAAAGCACGACCGCGCCCTCGGGTGGCTTTGCTTCCAAGGTGGGACTTTGGCGCTCGAGCCGTGGCACGAGAGGATGCGCTGACTTTCCTTCAGCCACTAAAATCTGACCCTTCTCGATGGTGCCGATTTTTGAGTGATCCTCACTTATAAATAGGATCTGTTCGCCCGCGCGCTCTCCATGCATCAGCGTGCGGGATCTTCCGCGCGTCCACCCCGATCCCGGCAGACCGCCCTCCAACAGATAGGCGTCGAAAACCCCGTGACCGAGTGCGACCACCTGCACTCCAATGAACGGTAGAACGGTACCAGTGAAAGCGCCGGGATAAACCGGCTTGGAAATGAGAATGAAAGAGTCTTACAAAGAACAACTAGCCATTGACTTTGGCCACGAACACTACTGCTGGGAGCAGTAATGTTCCGGGTGTAGCATCCTCCTTCGCCAAGGTTACAGCAGGACAAGTGGGCGAGTGGAGACGCAGGCCAGCCATTGAGCTCCGAAATCAAGATTCCCGGGTGCCGATCTTGTACTGACAAGGAGAAGGCAACATCATCCTTACCGCCATGGCAAGGTGAGGGTGGACACGGCGGAGTCGTACAACCTGAGCATGTGTCGAAGTTCCAAGCGCGAGAACCGGGAATGGGAGCGCAGCGGACATAAAGTCTCCGGAGGAGAGCCCCGCGAGGGGTGAGCGATAGCGAATCAAAGCCTGAAGGTATCCGTGACTCCAATCCTCCGCCAAGGGGGGCAAAACGGATCGCTGGCTTAACGTCTCTGACGGTAATGACCAGATGCGCACTAACAGGAAGTCAGATGGGTCTATAATACCTGCGAAGTCTGCGAACAAGGGCACCTCTGAAGTGTCTGCGGAGTGGATGGAGGGAAGGAACCCAGCCGAGAGAAATGCGGCACAGCCTGC
>JAYVNM010000107.1:0-36863 GCA_043758445.1 Akkermansiaceae bacterium
CTTGATCCCCAATCTATGATCTCCTATCACTTTCCCGCACCCCGCCACCATAGCTTAGTTTAGCCCCTCCGTGGCCGAACTTTCGGGTCCGCCTCATAGCGTGGAGAAATTTGTCCCCGTCGGTAACGATTTCCCGCAGCGCTGTGGCATCTTTTTCCTCTCCGGCAGTCCACGCCTTCGCCGCCATAGCATTTACCAAATGGCGCAAATGCATTCCCGGAGACCGCGAAATTTCGCCGAGGCAGGCAAATGAAGACATGCTTTCGACAAAATCCCCATGCGGTAGCAAGGCCATGCGCTGTTGCAGCAAATTTCCCTGATAAGTCTCATACTTGGTTTGGTGTCTCGCCTCACGCAGGATTGTTAGTGACCGGTCGAGTCGCGCCTGATCTTTGATTTCCCATGATAGGGGCTCGGAGTATTTCATTTTGCCGCCTACCCGCGTTCCTTTGCGGGACTTTTTAACCACGCAGTCTTGTGCTTCGACGGCGGCGGCAAAATACGTGAACCAGGCATTTTCAGGATCGATACGCCGTGCCGTTTCCAGAAAATCCGGGGGCAAGTGCTTGGTTTCACTCGCGAAGGCGACAGCATACTCGATGTAGTAGGCAGGGTTCTCCGGCTCGCTGCGCCACAGGCCTTCCTTGCGTCCGACAAAATCGGGTTTTGAGAGATCACCGAACACTAGAAGTTTCTGTGCCGGGGTCAAATTCCGGGCGATTCGTTCCTCCGCTCGATCTGAGGGGAAATAATAATTCATATCCCAGTTTGGTCGAGCCGAGAGCAAAAACCGTGTGTTTTCAAACTCCGCAACTCCCACCCACCCCGCGAGCAGCAAGACCGCCGCCAGCAAGATCAACCGCCAACGGACTCGGAAGGTCGCCGCATCTGCCGCGTCCCAGCGCTGGATCAATGCCGCCTCCCCGCCTGTGCGCGAGTCCCGTAGCGAATCCAGATAGGCTGCTCCGACCAGCCGTTGTTCCACATTTTCCGTCAACGGTCGGACGGCGGTTTCGATCAAGTGACTTGTAATTTCGGGCACTAGGATGTTTACGGAATCCTGGGGAAAATGGGAAGCCGCGATATGGGTTTAGCTGCGGGTAAAGGGCTGTCTGATGGGGAGCATACGCGCCCCCGCGTGTTCCGTAGTGCGCCCTCGCGCTACGGCGGCTGATCCGCCATTCCGCTTTTTTTGTGGTTTCAGGCTTCCAAGGTAGTGTCCACCGGTCTCCGGCGAGGGCGCGTGCGCTCCCCTTAGTCCACAACTTTCAGTTGCACCCATCGCGATATGGGCAACCCAGAAGTGGCAGCATTCAAAGCGCGCGAGCGCCCCGCATCCGATTTTCCCCGTGTCTAAGGCTGGACGCATGGAGGATTGTCTCGGAGACTCACGCGCCCCGCATTTTTTCATGAGCGACAATTTCCAAGCCCCCGACCTCGCCCAGCTCCTCCGCGAACGGAATTTCGCGGGGATCAAGGCCGAGTTATCGATCCTGCCACCAGCGGATTCGGCGGAGATGATGGAGGAGCTTTCCCCAGTGGAACAAGCGGTGTTGTTCCGCCTGCTGCCCACGGATAAGGCCGCGGAATTGTTCGAATACCTGCCACTGGAAGCGCAGGAAAAACTGATTCACGCCATGGGCAACGAGGAGGCCGCGAAAATCCTCGACGCCATGGCCGCAGATGATCGCACCGCGCTGCTAGAAGAACTACCCACCCAGGTCTGCGCCCGGCTGGTGAACTCGCTATCGCCCGGCGAACGACAGGTGGCGCTCAAGCTGCTAGACTATCCTGAGGACAGCATCGGCCGGATGATGACCTCCGAGTATCTGGTCATCCGCGACTCTTGGACGGTCAGCCAGGTGCTCGACCACATCCGCACCAACGGCCGGGACAGTGAGACGCTGAACGTGCTCTACGTGGTGGATAGCGATGGCAAGCTGCTAGATGATGTTCGCATCCGTGAGTGCCTGTTGTGCCCGTTAGATAAAAAGGTCAGCGAGCTGCGCGACGGATTTTTCACAGCCCTCCATGCCACGGACGATCAGGAAACCGCCGTAGCGACCTTCCGCAAATACGACCGCACGGTGCTGCCAGTCGTCGATGGCCATGGCGGCCTAGTCGGCATCGTCACGGTGGATGACATCTTTGACGTGGCGGAAGAAGAAGCCACCGAAGACATTCATAAAATCGGGGGCATGGAGCAACTTGACGAACCTTACATGGATATTTCGCTGGGCCTGCTAATTCGCAAACGCGCGACGTGGCTGGTGGTGTTGTTTCTCGGAGAAATGCTAACCGCCTCGGCGCTCGGCTACTATCAGGACCAGATCGCCAAGGCCGTGGTGCTGACGATGTTCCTGCCATTGATCATTTCCAGCGGCGGCAACAGCGGTTCTCAGGCCGCCACGCTCATCATCCGGGCGATGGCAATCGGCGAGGTGGGTCTTATCGACTGGTGGCGAGTGATGAAACGGGAAATTCTATCAGGCATCGCCCTCGGTCTGATTCTGGCAACCCTCGGCTTCCTGCGGATTTCGATCTGGTCGTATTTTTCAAACGTGTATGGCGCGCACTGGCTGCTCATCGCGATCACCGTCGGAGTTTCCCTGATCGGCGTGGTGCTGTGGGGCACGCTGTCCGGCTCGATGCTGCCATTCCTCCTCAAACGTCTCGGACTCGACCCGGCCACCTCCTCGGCGCCCTTCGTGGCCACGCTCGTCGATGTCACTGGACTGATCATCTACTTCGCAGCGGCGGGCATCATCCTCCACGGCACCTTGTTATAGAAAGGATCCCTAACACCCATGTTCAAGCCCCGTCGTTCCTTACCCGGCTCTGCTCCAGCAACTCTCCTCCCGCATCTGGTGGACGGGCAAGCTGTCCCACCGAAGATCCAGATCATCGAGTATGACAATGACGATCTGCAGGAACGCGAGATCGCCAGCCTCGATCAACTCCCCCAACATCTCGATAGCCGGAAAGTCACCTGGATCAATATCGACGGCTTGGGCGACGTGGAGGCATTCAGGAAACTCGGGGAAAAATTCAAGCTCCATCCGCTCGCCCTGGAGGATGTGCTGAACACCGGCCAACGTCCGAAGTGTGAGATTTTTCCCGACTATCTATTCATCGTCTCGCAGATGGTCTATCACGATAGCAAATCCGTAATCTGCGGCGAGCAGGTCAGCATGTTCCTCGGCAAGGATTTCCTAATCACGATTCAAGAGGAGGCGGAGTATGATGTATTCGAACCCGTCCGCGGCCGCATTCGTTCCGGTCGCGGCTCGATCCGCAAATCGAAGGTGGACTACCTCGCCTACGCCCTGCTGGATTCCATCATCGACCACTATTACCCTGTGCTGGAGGCGCTCGGCAGCGCCATCGAGGATTTGGAAAACGATTTGTTAGATCGGCCCTCGCGAGAAATGGTTTTAACGCTGCACGAATACAAGCGCAACCTCACCCAACTCCGCCGTTACATCTGGCCGTTGCGGGACGTGGTGAATTCGCTGCTCCATGACGCCACCGGCTTCGTCACCTCCCCCACCAAGATTTTCCTGCGCGATTGCTACGACCACACGGTGCAACTCATGGACTTGGTAGAGAGCTACAAGGATATCACCTCCGGGCTGATGGAACTTTATCACTCCAGCGTCGGCCTGCGGACCAATGAGGTCATGCGGGTGCTCACCGTCATCACCTCCATTTTCATCCCGCTCACCTTCATCGCCGGAGTTTACGGCATGAACTTCGCCCCCGAAACGCCCTCGGGGGAAAAGCTCCCGCTCAACATGCCGGAACTCTATCTGCCCCATGGCTATGTCGATTGCCTGATCCTCATGGCGGTCATCGCCGTGGTCCAACTCATCATTTTCCGCAAAATGAAATGGCTGTAAAATGCCATCTTCAAATCTCCTATCCCCTATCCACCAACCCGTGTTAGATTCCAACAGCGCGAGACGAAGCCCGAGCAGTCGATGCCGCAGGACTCGTTGCTGGTGCCTACATCCCCAAGCTTGCGCTTCGCCTCGTCCGCGATGTCGCCCGCTTTTTTCCCGGCTGCGATTTTTTGCAGAAACGATTCCGGTGTGTCGAAGCCGCCCCACTGATAGGGCATGCTCCTCGCCGACTTGCCCGGCTGCCACCAACCATACTTGCCGCGGTATTTCCACAATGTTAGATCCGGCGTGTGAACCGTGATTCCCAGCGAATCTGGACCATGGCGGACGTGCCGTTCCTCGGGCATCCAGGTCACTTGGGTATAGCGGTAAGCCGTGGCCACCGCCTCTTGGCGGGTCACATAAGGGGTGCAACAGGCGAGCAGCAGCGAACCACAAATCAGGGGGAGAAATTTCACGTCCGCAAGTGATAGCCCGGCGGTGGCGCGGCGGTCACGGAAAAACCCGCAACTGGAGCACGGAATTTTATCCGCACGCCATCAGCCACGGCGGATTTTCGATCCCTCGAACAGCACCAAGATGCGATAAATGCGCTTGTCACGCGTCTCGATTTTTCCGGTTGCCGGGTCGAATCGCTCGGGGATTTCCTGGCGGTGGATGTCCACGTTGGCGCGGAATCCTCGCTCGGAAAAAATGTCGATCAGGATAGCGATGGCGATCGGATTGCAGAAAAGGCAGTCCTCCGTGTTGATCATCGCCCGTCCGCTAACTGCATAACGCATGATGATGGGCATCATTTTCCCCTGGATGAAATCGACCACGGTTTGCAATAAGTCCGGGTGCTCGACCTGATAGCTGTCGAGGCGGTTGACCAGTTCCTGGCGCGCACTCTGGACGATCTCATCAGCCAAGGGGATGTGACGCAAGGTGTCATAGGTCCGCGGGTCCAGTTCCAGCGAACTCTGATAGGCGAGTTCGTTGATGATGTTCTGTTGGACGATCTCGATCGGCGCTTGGGCGTTAATGAAATGATAGTGGAAAATTTCCTTCAGGGAAACGAGGGCGTCGTAAGTTTTCTCCTTGAAGGTCTGGTAGCGGTTGCGCGCGAGGTCGGGATCGAAGTCGGTGTTGCGCTCCTCCACCAAGGATCCGACCGCATATTGGCGGACCTCGGCATTTTTCGCCAGCGCTTCCTGCCCGCGCTTAAGTTGGCGGGCGATGCTTTCCGCCTCATCGACGAAGAGCACCATGATGTGAATCGTAGGCTGCCGGAAGTGATGGGCTTGTGTGGTGCCGGAAAACTCGCGGCGCAGTACGATCATCTGGTCATAGAATAACTTGAGACACTCGACCTGGACCTTCGTGCGGGGGAAACCATCGAGCACCACGCTGTCTCGGAACTGCGGTTTCAGCAACTCGCGAAGCAGCAGGCGGAGGACTTCCTCATCGCCGACCATACCGCCTCGGGACTTGATTTTCCGGGCATCTGGTGAGTCCAACAGTTCACTGATGACGATGGGGGCCGCCGTGATGCCGCGGACTTTGCAGATGAAAGCGGTGTTCGTTCCCTTGCCCGAGCCGGGCGCACCGCCTAACAGAATCAGCTCCTTGGGAAAATGCAAACTCTCACGGCCGAGTTCTTTTTCCAGTTCCCTCCAGACCCGGTTGAAAATCAGTTGGGCGTCCTTGATCTCTAGATCAGGCGTTTGAACCGGCGGGGTTGGTGGAGTCGGAGTCACTGTGGCGGGAAATTACAAACTTACTTCCCCCAACGCTCCAGCAGCGTCTTCGCCATGTCGGAGGGAGTCTCCGCGACGGCGATGCCGCACTCGGCAAGGATGCGCTTTTTGGCTTGGGCCGTATCTTCTTCACCACCGACGATGGCGCCGGCGTGGCCCATGCGGCGACCCGGAGGCGCAGTGGCTCCGGCGATGAATCCGGCGATTGGCTTCTTGCAGTTGGCCTTAGCCCAGCGAGCGGCGTCCACCTCGGCGTTCCCGCCGATTTCACCGATCATGATAATGGCTTCGGTCTCGGGGTCGTTGTTAAACATCTCTAACACTTCGAGGTGGTTTGTGCCATTGATCGGGTCCCCACCGATGCCGACGCAAGTGCTCTGGCCGTACCCGAGTTGGGTGAGTTGGAAAACCGCTTCGTAAGTGAGCGTGCCGGAACGCGAGACAACCCCGACGTTGCCGCGCTTGTGGATGTAGCCGGGAGCGATGCCGATGCGGCAGCCACCGTGCGATTTCTCGCCGCGTCCGGGAGTGACAAGGCCGGGGCAGTTAGGGCCGACGAGGCGCGACTTGGAACCGCGGAGCGCTTCCTTGACGCGCATCATGTCCATGACGGGGATGCCTTCGGTGATGCAGACGATGAGTTCCACGCCCGCATCGGCGGCTTCGAGGATCGCATCGGCGGCAAAGGGAGGCGGCACGAAAATGGCGGATGCAGTGGCTCCGGTTTCGTTCACCGCTTGGCTAACCGTGTCGAAGATCGGGACGATGTTTTCAAACTTTTGCCCGCCTTTGCCCGGAGTGACACCGGCGACGAGTTTGGTGCCGTAGGCGAGTGATAGAGAAGCGTGGCGTGCGCCGAAGCTGCCGGTGATGCCTTGGACTAAGAGCTTGGTGTTTTCGTCGATGAGGATGGCCATGGTGTTAGATGAGTTTCGTAAATCAGGGATTGTTAAGTTTAAACAGGACTGCATCAGGCAAGAGCGCGGTGAGTTCCGGATGTGCATCAATGAGCCGTCCAATATCGAGGATGTCCTTGAGCTTTTTGGTGCGCCGCCTTTGGGGTTCCAGATAGGCCGCAAGTTTTCCAGCGAGCGTGTCTTCTAACGAGGCTACATGCATGAGGATGCCGTGGACGTTCGCAGGTACGGCTCGTGACGGAAAATCCAGATACATTTCCTCCGTGCTGATCTGGATGGAGACTTTGGAATCTCCTTTGAAATTGATCGACCACTGAAAACGCTTCTCATAAAATCCGAGGTTTTTCAGTGCTTCGGCAGCTTCTTCGATCTTATCGGCAACGATCACCAAATCGACATCGGCAGTGGCCATCGGTTCTTCCGCCCAGTGGTTCACCGCCAGACCACCGATCATGCACCAAGAAATTTCCCGCTCTTCCAACGCCGCGACGAGCCGGGAGACGTCTTTCGCGCCGCCCATCGTTTGCCAGTCGTAGAATTGCCGTAGCGTCATTAATGATAAACCGATTGCTTAAAAAAGGGAACTCAAGAAACCGCCGCGACGATCTTCTTCGCCCCGTCCGCCATGTCGTCAGCGGCGACGATATTGATGCCGGATGCGGCGAGGGTGGCCTTGCCCATTTCCACGTTGTTGCCTTCGAGGCGGACGACGAGCGGGATTGGCAGGCCGGTCTCCTTGGCAGCGGCGATGACGCCCTCGGCGATGACATTGCAGTCCATGATGCCACCGAAGATGTTGATAAGGATGCCTTTCACGTTCGGATCACCAAGGATGATTTTGAAAGCGGCGGAAACCTGCTCTTTGGATGCGCCGCCCCCGACGTCGAGGAAATTAGCGGGCTCACCCCCGTAATGCTTAATAATGTCCATGGTGGCCATCGCGAGACCGGCACCATTGACGAGGCAGGCGATGTTGCCATCGAGGCCGATGTAGTTCAGCTCAAACTCAGAAGCGGCGACTTCGCGGGGATCTTCCTCGGATTTGTCGCGCATGGCGACGATGTCCGGGTGGCGATAGAGCGCGTTGTCATCGAAGCCAAACTTAGCGTCGAGCGCGAGCACGCGGCCATCGGGAGTGGTGACGAGCGGGTTGATTTCCACCATCGCGCAATCGCAGGAAATGAAGAGCTTGTAGAGGTTGGCGAGGAGTTTGGAAAACTGCTTGGCGAGATCGC
This sequence comes from Akkermansiaceae bacterium, assembly GCA_043758445.1. GTDB lineage: Bacteria > Verrucomicrobiota > Verrucomicrobiia > Verrucomicrobiales > Akkermansiaceae > Luteolibacter. The sequence continues at coordinate 7,794 of JAYVNM010000107.1, forward strand.
CAGTCAACCCGAGCGCAGCAGTCAGCTTGCGGATTTCATAAGCTTGCAGGCCTAACAATGGGTGCACGAACTGACGGACGATTTTCTCCGGCGTGTCATGCGCCACGTCCTCGATGCTCATCCCACCCGCAGTGGAAACCACGATGACCGGGCGGCAGGTGGCACGGTCCATCAGGATGGCGAGGTAGTATTCGTGCGTGATGTCCACGGCCTCGGCGATCATCACCTTGCTAACGAGTTTTCCCGCCTCTCCGGTTTGCACGGTGACGAGCGTTTCATTGAGCATTTTCCCAGCGAACTCGGCGGCTTGCTCGGGCGACTCGATGAGATGCACGCCACCTTTGAAGCCGTTTTTGAAATGTCCCTTGCCCCGGCCACCGGCGTGAACCTGCGCTTTGATGACCAGCTTGGCCCCGGCGAATTCGCGGGCGGCGGCGGCGGCCTCCTCGGGAGTGCTTGCGACTTTACCGCTGGGACTGGGGACTTGGAAACGATCAAAAAGCTCTTTGGCCTGGTATTCGTGAATGTTCATGATGGCGTCTGGGATCGTGCGCTGACACACGGAAATCAGGCGGACCCTATTCCCCCACCCCGCGTGGGGTCAAGGCATCGTCTTGTAAAATTCTGCCCCCTTCCAGACTCGTCCCGGCTCCGATGCGTCATTCTTTCACCCAAGGCTGACACCTCGAGCTGCTGGAAAAATCCCGCAGCGACCCTTTGCGTGCTTTTCGGCTTTGCGGGTAGATAGAGTGTTTTTGACGCCTCGGCCCTGATTCTTTCACATCCGTGCTTGTTTTCCTGCAAAAACCCGCCATAGACTCGCCGCCCGCCGTGTCAGAACAACTGCCGGGGTGGGACTCAGACTCAGCATTTTCTCATGGATACGCCTCCTTTTTCCGAACTCGGCTTGCCCGATGCCCTGCTCGCCGCCATCGAAACTCTCGGCTACGAGCGCCCTTCGCCCATCCAGGCGATGAGTATTCCGCCTGCCCTGCTGGGCAAGGATCTCGTCGGTCTGTCCGCAACCGGATCGGGGAAAACGGCCGCTTTCACGCTGCCCGCCCTTGCAAAACTCAATGTGAAGGAGCTTTACCCCCAAGTGCTGATCCTCTGCCCGACCCGCGAACTCGCGGTGCAAGTCTGTGAGGAAGTCCATCGCCTCGGGGCGAAAATGACCGGCCTCCACGCCACCCCGGTTTATGGGGGAGCACCGATCGACCGCCAGCTCCGGGCACTGCGCTCCGGGGCGCAACTCGTGGTCGGCACGCCCGGCCGACTGCTCGACCACCTTCGCCGCGGCAGTTTCGACGCTTCACGGATCAAGATGGCGATCCTCGACGAAGCCGACCGCATGTTGGACATGGGTTTCAAGGACGAGATGGATGAACTCCTGGCTGCCCTCCCCGCCGACCGCCAGACCTTGTTTTTCTCCGCGACGATGAATCCCGGCGTTTCCCGCCTGATTCAAAAATTCGGCAACAGCCCGCAGGTTGTCGAAATCCAACAAAAGGCCCGCACCGTTTCCACGGTCGATCAATCGTATTTCGAAGTACGCCAGCGGTCCAAGGTCGAGGTGCTTTCCCGCATCCTAGACATGAACCCGCCACGCCTCGGCATCGTTTTCTGCAACACCAAGCGCTCGGTCGATGAGTGCACCGAGGACCTCGTCAACCGGGGCTACGCCGCCGACCGTCTCCACGGCGACATCACGCAACAAATGCGCGAGCGCGTGCTCAAGCGATTCCGCGAGGGTGCCGTGGAAATCCTCGTCGCTACCGACGTCGCCGCCCGCGGTCTCGACATCGATGAGATCGACATCGTTTTCAACTACGACCTGCCGACCGACCCGGAAGATTACGTCCACCGCATTGGTCGCACTGGCCGCGCCGGGCGCTCGGGCCGGGCTGTTAGTTTTGTCTATGGCCGGGAAATTTACCGGATGCAGGCCATCGAGCGCTACACCCGCTCAGTAGTCCGCCGGGAAAAAATTCCCTCCGTCGAGCAAGTCGAAGGACGCCGCGCGGATCTGGTCTTCGACGATCTCAAGGAACGCCTCGAGTCCGGCAAATTCGATGCCTATCAGGAAAATATCGACCGCCTGCTAGAACAAGGTCACACGCCGACCGACATCGCCGGTGCCCTCGTCACCATGATTCGCGAAGCCAGTGGCCGCGAAGGTTCCGCGATCGAAGAAGATCGCGAACCCGTGCGCCAAGAACGCCGTGAGGCCCCGCGCCGCGATGATCGCCCTCAGCGCGATGACCGTGGCCCGCGCCCGGAGCGCACCATGCGTCACGACGGACCGCGCGACATCATCCCCACGGAAAATGGCATGACGCGCTTGTTTCTATCACTCGGCAAAACCCACGGCGTCATGGCCAAGGAAATCGTCGGCATGCTCTATCGCGAAGTCGGCCTGCCCGATGGCTGCCTAGGCCGCATCACGCTGTTTCCAAAACACTCACTCGTCGATGTCCCGGACCAATTCGTCGGTCAAGTGATCGACCGCACCAAGACCGCCCGCCTCCGCGGCCGCCCATTCCGCATGGACGTGGACCGCGGCCCACAATAAATTTGTTTCGATCAAAAATCCGAAAACAACAATCGGAAATCATCAATCCGATCTCTTCCTACACCCACTCAGAATGTCGATGTCTGGCTGCTTATTCCGGCGGCGGTGAAGACGCCGATGATCACGCCCTCGGTGGTGATGGCTTTGGAAACGAGCTGGCAGATGGCGGCGTCGATCCGTTCTGGGAATTTGCGGTACGAGCCGGACTTCTTGTTCGCCTCCAAAGCAAACGCTATCCGTCGACTCAGATCGAATATGGAAATATCAGCACATGCAGCAGATTAGGGCCGAAAGGCATGTCGCCATCATAAATGACCCAGACCTTCTTCCCATGCAAAAGCGAATCCCGCGCGGGCTCATATGCCCACTCCGGCCAGCGACTGGACCACCCATCTCCACCTTCGTTGAATTGAACCTGAAATGTTCCATCCTTTACCCGGCCAGCGTGTAAGATGTAACCCACCTTGGAGTCGATTCCAGCAGCGCGGAGTTCCGATTGTTGCTTGGCCACAAATTTCTGACCGTCTCCTGAAACCTTGAATGCGCCATTCAGGATTTTCGCAATGATCTCCGACGATTTCGTTTTCTTGATGCTCATAAAGTTGATCTAATAGAAGCCCTGCACTGGGGCAACTACCTTTTTCGGTTCTCGAAATGCGTCACCAGATCGGCGGCGATGAGCGCGATGCGTTTCGGGTCATGCCTTCGGTTTCCGGGGTTTCTTGGGCGCTGGCAGCTTCCTCAGCTCCTTCGCCGCCTTCTCGAAGTCCAGATCCACCGCGCGGGGCGAGGCATCCAGCAAGGCCCGATATTTTGCATACTCCATCTCCGCCTTGGTCTTCGCCTGCCCCCGGAAATCTTCCCCGCGTGATCCAGCAGCTCGTGCTCGGAGAGTTTCAGAAACTCATCCAGCTTCACGATCCAGTCGCGCATCGTCATCACCTTCCGTTGCAGCGCCCGCAGCTCGGCAAATTCGATGTAGGCGTTCACGATGCGGTTCAGCGTGTCGAGTTCTTCCCCATTAAGGTAATTCTTGGCGATGGATACGTCCTCCTTGCGAATGATGCCGCCGGGCCGCGTGGTTTTCAGGCCCATGAACGGCTCGCCCGCATCCACCCGTTGATGGATCACCTCCGCCGCCGTCTGACCGTGCGCCGCCCAGTGCATCTTGTTCTGCACCGTGGCAAAGAACCGCTGCGACACCTCCGTGTCCGGCGAGTAGTCCGCGCTCGTCGCGTAAATATCGAGCACCTCCTGGTAAAACCGCCGCTCCGAGGAGCGGATGTCGCGGATGCGCTCCAGTTGCTCGTCGAAGTAATCCTTCTGCCCCTTGCCCGGCGGGTTCTTGAGCCGCTCATCATCCATGGTGAAACCTTTCACCAGATACTCGTTCAAGCGCCCGATGGCCCACTGGCGGAACTGCGTCCCGCGATGGCTGCGCACGCGGAAACCGATGGCCAGAATCGCGTCCAGATTGTAGTGCTCTACTTCGCGAGTCACCTGCCTCGCGCCCTCGATTCGAACTATCCGGAATTTCCGGATAGTTGCCTCGCGGCGCAGTTCGCCTTCGTCAAAAATGTTCACCAAGTGCTCGTTGATCGTTCGCACATCCTTCTCGAACAGTTCCGCGATGAGCGCCTGCGACAGCCACAGCGTCTCGTTCTCAAACCGGCACTGGATGCGCGTCCGGCCATCCTCCGTCTGGTAGAGGATGATTTCGGATTGGGGTAAAGGTTCGTCGCTCATGATTTAATTGGTGGTCGCGCTTCAGCACGTGAAATCAACGTTTCTCGGCCTGACCCCTTCGGCCGTTCGGCCCTCGGTTTGAACTGTTGCAGATTTTGCAACAGTTGCCTCGGCGCTCAATTCCCCCTGCTCGAACACGTTTTTGATGTGCCGGGAAATGACCGACTTGTCCCGCTGGAACAGGTCCGCCATCTGATTGAGCGAAAGCCACACCGTCTCGCCCTCTATCCGCACTTGCAGGCGCGTCCGGCCATCCTCGGTCAGATAGAGGATCAAATCTGAGTCGGGTTCCGGTTTCTTCTTCATGGGTAGCTATTCGGAAGGGAGTGGGGTGCCATCCCAGAGTTTTCCCGTGTCAAGAGCATCAAGCATTTCTTGATTTTGGAGCAGAAGTCGATCGGCGGGAATCTCCGTATAGGACAGAAGTGAAAAAATGCGCTCCCGCGGAGAAACTGAGAACGCAAGCTCGCGAACTTGCTGCAACAGCTGACGCGCTTTTTCGACATCACCTATTAGAGCAAAAGGGATGTGCATAGCCTGCATATGGTTGAGACGCAGAACAACGGAACCAGATCCTTCGGTTGCAGCGCCCCTTTCGTAAATCGCGATAATCTGTTTAAGGTCAGCCGTGGAAACTTCAATTCCAGCACGCCGCCGCGACTCCGCATAGTTAAAGGCGTTTACCAGACGGCCAGCATCATCTTCGGTATTTTGACTTCTCGTTTTAAGTGACAGCTTTTCATAGGCATTGACAGCAGTAGAATATTCCCCCGCAGCCATACTGATTTCCCCCAATCGGAAAACAGTGTCTTTGATTTCTTCATGTTTAACGTCAGCGCCAAGAACACCCAGCCGCTCATGGCAAAGAGCAATCGCGTCTTGAAGGCGCTTCTTCACCTTAAGAAACGCAAACAAATCATCGAAGGCCGGTGAAAAATATGCGTCAAGCCCGATAGCTTTTCGTAAGTTCAACTCTACTTCTTTTACATGCCCGAAAGCCCTTGCCGCACAAGCGATCTGATAGAAACTCTCCGCTCTGTCGCTGTAGTCTCTTTCAAGATCACCACGAGCGGTATTCGCCCGTTCCTCGTCGAGCTCATCGATTGCACGCTTGGATTCTTTGATCAAGAAGTCCAGCCCACGGACATCATAGTCGGTGATTTTGTCCTTCAGGAAATTGTATTCCCACGTTAAACGCCCACTAGACTCATCCCATACGATAATTTGCTCTTTCAATGGTACTCGTGCGTCGTAGTGAATTTGGCAATGAGGTTTGACCCCCAGTTCCTTTTCGGCGAGATCGAGGCGCTCCTGAAGTAAACCAGTTCGCTCTTTAGGCATCGGAGGAACCGGTGTCGCCACGGTCAGTAACTGAGGAGGTCTTGTGTTTTCGGCCTTACTTATCGCACGCGCGACGCCTGAAATGCCATGAATGTTTTGATCGTTGAGTGCATAGAGCAGCACCACCAGCTGAGGCAGATGCAAAGTGCAGATTCCCCCGACATCAGTCAGCCCTGTTCGAGAGTCAATCAGCACGTAATCAGGCGCGTAGGTCTTCTCAATGTCCGCTTTCCAATTCTCTATGAATTCTTCACCGTCATATTTGTCGTATAGTTCGGTCCAGTTTATCCTGGCTCGATCACGGTTGTATTGCGGGTCTTTTTTCCCGCTTGGCATGAGCCACAACTTCCCCCTGAGATGCGTAGCTGAGGGGATGCATTCCCGGACAAAAGCCCCAATAGGTGGCGCTTTTCCGGTCGAGAGATACTCGGCAACGTATTCCACCACGCCTGAATGTCCCTTTTCACAGCCGAGGCCCTCGAATGCATCCAACCCTGGTGCCTCCAAGTCAAAGTCGATCAGTAGAACTCGCCGACCTTCTTCGGCTAGCTTTGCCGCCACGTTTGCAAGCGCCATCGTGCGGCCGACACCCCCCTTGTAGGAATAAAATGTAACCCAAAATGTGTTCATTGGACGTTGGCGGTTAGTAGGCCGCGAGCAGCATTAAATCTGCGTCCTATCGGCTTCCGTTTTGTTTCGCTGTCGGTTTCGCTCTTGTGTCCGCAACTAGCAGGAAACCGCACCTGATAATCGGCTTCCCAATAGCCGCCAAGCTGGACGGCAATTATATCGTTCGCTTTCTGTTCGGCGCGTCGCCAGCTTCGATCCCTGATCCACCCGTAAACCTCAGGATGCGCCATCAGAGCCCGCAGGAAATAACCCATGGAGCGGCTGACGCGTTGCGTGCCACGCGCCCAACGATGCAAGGTTTTTCCACCCATGCCGAGTGCTTCCGCAGCCTCGGTCTGGTCGATTTGGAACTGCTCCAGAAAAGAGCGGACCGCAGCAGCCGGCAGCGTGTCTTGGTGTTGTTCGACGGCTATCTCGATGCGCCGCGACGACTCGGGTGGAATTGCCTCCTCGCCGCACTTATTGCAGCGTAGAAGGAGAAGCTTCGGCACGGTGAGGGTTTCTCCTTCGGGGAGTGCCCGACGATAGTCCTCGACGACCTCAATATAGTGTCCTTCGCCACACTCGAAGCAGATTTCTGGATGTTTGTTCATTGTAAATATTCTTCGTGGCTACCTACGCAGCGGTGGATAGCCGGTATCGTGTTCATGCACCTGAAGCCATACAGCACTGAGCTTTATCTGGATGCTTCCCTTCTGGATTCGAGCCTCGAAATAAATAGTTTCAGCGTCCTCAGGATCGAGCAAGAGGCTTCCCTGACAGGGCCTGCTGCCCAGGGATAATTTTAACATGTAGTTTTCTGCCTTCATCAATGTGGCGGATTACGGCTGCGATGACAACATCCCGTGGAATGTCCCACCGACCAAGGAAGTCGTCAGTCTTTCGGCTGAGATGAACGTCGTCATCAAGGCAAGCTTGTTTGATTTGTTGGACCAAGTTCGGCCCAGCTAGTCTTTCTGGGCCGTTCATGGTGAGTGCTGATTGATACTTGGCTGGATCATCTTGTGACGCAAGTGCTTTTTGATACTTTTTTAGCAACCACGCTCAACTCCCCACTCAGCAGCTTCGGCAGCAGCGTGTCGCGCAGGAGTTCGAGAGTGCGTGTTGGGTTGTCGGGCATGATGGTTCAGAAAGATTGCATTCAAAACTCCACCAAGACGTCTTTGCCGAACTTCAGCCCGGCGACCTCGGCGGCAAGGCGGATGATGGTTTTTTTCAGCACGTTGTTTAGGTTGGTGGCTACCAGCCAGCCGCCCGGCAAGGTGTCCCGCATGTCGCGAAGGTCTTCGCGGTCGGGGTAAAGCTCTTCTGGCGTCCGCGCGATGTAGCGGCGCTTACGACCTTGAGCGTCGGGGTGTTGAGAACAGCGTTCGAGGAACGAGGGGTCGGATTTAGCGAGTTCTCGCAGGACAATTACCATGGCGTCTTTGGCGTTGTGGTAAGCATGCGCTTTCCCGAGCAGCACGAGCTTGCCGCTGCGGGTTGTTTCATTCGTTGTGCGCGTCGGCGTCGAACGAGGAGGAACACCGCTACTTGGCTGCGTTGTGTTACTGCGTGCGGCTTCCACGATGATTGTCTTGCCGAGGCCCGCGAGAAACTCTGCGACATCGTCCGCATCGGGCCGGACTCCCGCTCGTGATTCCACGGCGTTGGTCAGCATCTCGACGAGGAGTTCGTCGCCCTTTTCCACCAGTTCGCGCCACGCTTCGGGAATGGCGGCTTTGGCCTGCGATTGCCGGTTACGGCTGCGGTATTCTTTTCGTGCTGTCTCGAGCGCTTCGCGGGATTGAACTCGGGCGCAATCGAGGTAACGATGCAGCGCTGCGGCGGCTTCGGCAGGCGGGCGCTCGTAGAGGTCGAGCTTGTAAACCCGTCGGTCCTCGTAGCTCCCTTGTTCGGCGGGAAGATAGAAGCTCCACGTTCTTCCGTCGGTCAGAACGACGAAGGGGACACCTGTATGGAAAGCGTATTCGAGTGCTTGTCGCACCGCGTCCTCTGCTTTTCCGGGCTGTTTGACCTCGGTAAAAACAGCGGGTTTCGAAGGAGGGTGGCAAAGCGCAAAGTCCGCGCGACCTTCACCCGTTTGATATTCCGGCCAGACGACGTTTGTGTCCCAAGTATCCCAGCCGAGTTCCTGGAAAACGCGCAGCACGATGCCTTGTGAAATGGCCTGCTCGTTGGGGAACTTCCCTTGGCGCAACCGTGAGGTGATGTCGGCGAGTGTGGTTTCGAGTGACATAAGTTTTAAGCAGCGAGGGGCAAGTTGGAGTTTTCCATCCCTCTGAAGAGCTGGCCGGGGAGGGCGACCATGCAGTCCACGAGGTCGGCTTCGATGAGTTTTTGCCGGATGTCGCGTTGCCTTGGCAGGCTCTGCGGCTTGGCCTTCGGCATTTTCATTGCGCTCCGCGCAGGGCAGTCGCCGGATTGGTTGGAGGACATGCTGCCGTCGGCGAGGACGAAACCGGCCATGCCTTGCGGCGCGAGGTGTCCTCCTTCGCCAAGGCTACGGAGGATTGAGTGGATGAACCCCGATTCGGATCGGGGCCAGGCGAAGTTGGCGTTGTTGTTTTTCGCAGCGCACACGACCTGTATTTTGACATCGCTTTGAAGGAATGCGCAAGCGCATAGGGCAGTGTCGGAGTCGTTGAAGGGCGGGTTGGCGAGGAGGCTCATGGGTGATCTCCTTTCGGTGGCACTTGCTTAATCATCTTGTCAAAGTCCGACTCGAACAGCCGATCCTGCACGATGCGGTATTTTTCAAACTCGCTCTCGGCGTGGGCTTTGGCCAGTTCCGCCGACACTTTGCCCGCGTCCTGTAGGATTTCCCGATCCCAGAGCTGGAGGAAGCCGCTCAAGCGCTTTTCCCAGTCTTCCATGGTCATCGGGATATTCCGGATGGCCTGCATTTCGGCCATGTCGAGGTAGGCGGAGACGATGCGCTCTGAGTTCACCTTGAAGCCCACGGCGATGATCGCATGCAAACTATAGTGCTTCGTCTGGTAGTTTTTCCCGTCTGCGGCAGCTATTAAGTATTGCTTAATAGCTGAACTTTCCTCCAGTTCGTTGTCGCTGAAAATGCGCTTCAGGTGCTGGTTGATCGCAGGGATCGTGACCCCATAAAGCTCCGCCATCATCTTCTGCGTCAGCCAGACATTTTCGTCTTCGTAACGCATTTCCACGCTTTTCTCCGAACTGCCACCCGCCGCGACAAAGGTCAGGTATTCCGCTGCGGAGGAACGAACCAGCGAGACCTCGGTTTTCTTTTTGCCGCGTTCGCCGGGTGTGGGTTTATCTTTGCTCATGGTTTTGATTTCTCCCAAATTTTAGCCTCAACGGGGCGCATTGCGATAGCCCAGGGCATCGCCCTGGGTTCGATGCACCCAAGCATCCCAAGCCCTGAAAGATTGCGGCATACGGTTACGCCCTTTCAGGGCTTGGAATTGTTTTCGGGGCCATACCCCAGGGCGTTGCCCTGAGCTATCACATGATGCCCCGTTGGGGCTGGGGAATAATAGTTCATCGGGCGGCCTCCGGTTTGGATTCGAGCGCCGCCTCGCTCAACTCCCCGCTCAGCAGCTTGGCGTTGGCCTGAAGGTGCGCCCAGCGGGCGTCCTTCGGCACCCAGAAGACATTGGCGGCGAGGTATTTGTCTTTGTCCTCGGGATTAGCTCCGGCGTAGTCGCCCTCACCGGCGCCAAGCCAGAGCTTGGCCTCGAAGCCGAGGTGGGCGGAGGAGGCTTTCGGCGAGGTGGCTATGCGTTTGGCGGGCATGAATCGTTCGCACGCTAACAGGCAAGCGGCACGGGGAAAGATAAAAAGCCCGGAACACGAGATCCTCATTCCGCTTCCCTGCCGCACCCGCTGCGGCGGGGCATTTGGCTATTCTTGACAAGATGCCTCCCGTACAGGCAGGGGAAACTAAGTTGACTTAGTCCACTTTTCCCGATAAGGGTTTCCTCGTGAAAACGATTACGACCCACGAGGCGAAAACCCATCTTTCCCGCTATTTGGCGGCGATCGAGCAGGGCGAGGAATTCATCATCGCCCGCGGCAAAAAGCCGGTGGCGATCTTGTGTCCGATTCCGAAGCTTGAAAAGCGATCCCGTCCAAAGGTTGGTGAAATGCTTGATCGTCCGATGTCAGTTCCAGTCTCGGCATTCGCGCCGCTCTCGGAAGAAGAATTGAAGGTGTGGTACGAATGAACCTCCTGCTAGATACATGCTGCTTTCTTTGGCTCGCATTTGAACCCAAAAAACTGTCTCGGGTCGCTGCGGAATTGATTGAAAACGAATCAAATACGCTTTTTCTAAGTGACGTGAGTTTATGGGAAATCACCCTGAAAAGCACGTCCGGAAAACTTCTTTTACCGATGCATCCGTCCGAATGGTTGCCGTCGAGGCGGGCTTTTTTCGGAGCAAAAGCACTGCCAATCCTCGATTCGGCAATTTTTCGGACAGCCGACCTCCCTTTGATTCACCCGGACCCGTTCGACCGGCTGATCGTCGCCCAAGCGATAGAAAACAAATTCACCATCCTCTCTCCCGACCGCCCCCTTTCGCTGCTCGGAGCAAACCGGATCTGGTAGCACACCCACATGATCGATCTATCAGGAAATCCCCGCCGCTTCGTGCTGTTCACGGTTTTCTATAACGCGCGTGCTTACTACCCGGTGCTGGCGATTCTATTCATCGACCTCGGGCTGACTTTGGATCAATTTGTCCTGCTCAATCTGATCTGGGCGACGACGATTTTCCTATTCGAAGTGCCCACCGGAGCCTTGGCCGACACGCTGGGACGGCGGCGTTTGTTGATTTTTTCTGCGAGTCTGATGATTCTGGAAATGCTCTGCTTGCTGCTCGCGCCGCGAGGTGGCGGGACGCTGCTGTTCGGACTCTGCATTCTCAACCGCGTGCTCTCCGGTATGTCCGAAGCCACCGCCAGCGGGGCGGATGAGGCACTGGCTTACGACTCGCTGCCGGAGGACGGACGCGAGGATGCTTGGGACCGCACGCTCGCCACAGCCATGCGCTGGCGCTCGGTGGGCTTTGTCATCGCTATGATTCTGGGTGGCCTGTTATACGACCCATCTCTGGTGAACAAGCTGCTGCCGGGAAATTTCCAACTGCCGGTCGCGGTGGCACACCGGTTACCGGTCGCCATCGTGCTTTGCCAAGGCGTGACCTGCCTTTTTCTAACTCTGCGGATGGTCGAGCCACCTAATTCGAACACCCAAGGCGACGGCGGCTCGTTCCGCAAGGCCCTCAGCCTCACTTTGCAAACCGGCCGCTGGGTTTTCACCAACCCACACACGCTGGTGATCGTGTTGGTCGGGCTGGCGTTGGATTCGATTGTTAGGAATCTGGCGACGATTAACAGCAGCTACTATCGCCTGATCGAGCTGCCCGAGTGGAGCTTCGGTTTCATCGGCGCGAGCATAGGTCTGTTAGGTTGGTTTGTGCCCGGCATCGCCACCCGGATGAATGCCCGGTTCGGCACGCTAACCAATCTGGCCATCGCTGCGGCGGGCGTCCTGCTAGGCTTGGCGGCGGTCTCGCAAACTTGGCCGATCTTCGGGTTGTTACCGGTGATGTTCCTGATGGCGACGCTCGGATTCTTGGGCTTCACCGTCAGCCGGGCGCTGCACCGCGAGGCGGATTCGGCCAGCAGGGCGACGGTGCTCTCGGTCAAGGGCCTCGCCTTCAATCTCGGCTACGGGTTGTTCAGTCTGGGCTTTTCCCGCTTGCTTGCCAGCACGGCGGATCAGCCTGCGGGAGCGGCCCTCCGCCACGCCTTGAGGTGGCAGGTACCATTCTACGCGCTGGTGGTTTTTCTACTCTTCGGATGGGCGAGTTTCTGTTGGAAACGCAGGGCCTAGCCCCCGTCCTCAGCCACGATGCTCGCCTTTCTCAGGTATTCGCAGATCACTGGGATCCGATCACCGACCGAGGCCATTTCCAACAATTCCTGCCGCAGATCCGCCTCGTGGATGAATTGCTGGCAGATGATGTCGGACATCAGCCCCGGTTCGTCTGCCCTGTCGAGCAATGCGAAGACGCCCGACTGCAGTTCTTCCGGCAGTGGCCGCACCGCGTCCTCCACCGCGCCGCGCAGGGTTTTCATCGCCGCAGCCGCCTGTTTCTCCGGGGTGAAGACAGAGATCACCGGCTCGATACTGGCGTAGGGATAATCCCGGCCCTCGTGCCACTCCGTGAAGCGCACGCGTAGCACCCCGTGAATTAGCAATTGCGAGGTGCCATCATCCTGCTCCCGCGAGGCCCGCACTAGGCCGATGGTTCCTACAGGCACCGCACAAAGCGCAGGATCACTCGTTTCCCCACCTAACAATCTAGCTACCGCAAAAAAGCAATCCCCCTCCAGTGCCTCCTCCAACATCTTGCGGTAGCGAGGTTCGTAGATATACAAAGGCAAGCCACCATGCGGAAACAGCGTACAGTCGGGCAATAGCATCACACCGCAGCGCTCGGGAAGATTGATACTAGCCATGTTCCGACCAACGAATCACCGCACCGAGCAGGATGCAAGTCAGATAGATTATCGCACGGGAGGAAATATTTCGGGTTCAGACCCACCGCCATCATTCCAAACACCGATCAAGTCAGTCTAGCGAGGGCCGTGGCCAGATCACCTGAGGTCAAGGCCGTCGTGTCGATGATTAGACCGGGGAAAATTTCACTCTCTAACATACCCGCCGAGTTCGGGTTGATTTCCACATACCCGGCATCTGTGAGTTGCCAGTGGATGAGGCGGTTTTCATCGGCCAGCCAGACAAGATATTCCAACACGCCGGCACGCTGATAGGTGAGTTTTTTCTGATGGAGATCGTAGGACGCCGTGCTTGCGGCGATTTCTGCGACGAGTTCGGGCGCGCCGGTGATGTAGCCATCGCTGGCGAGTCGGGCTTGGCCATTTTCCCGCATCAACAAAAGATCGGGCTGGGGTTCGTTGAGGGTGTCCAGTCGCACAGTTGCATTATCAGCGACGATCAGACCTGGGTGTTTGGTGGCATAGACTTGGAGCAATGTTGCCAGTCTAACATGGGGTATGCCGTGAACATCGGCGCGGACGGGAGAGGCCATATATACTATTCCATCAATGAGTTCCGCCTTTTTCAAACCGGGCATGGCGGCGTAGCGGCGCTCGAATTCCGTCCGCGTGAGAACATCGCCCGCCTCAAGTCGAGGTGGGTTGTCCGTGGTTTTTCGAGGCTTTTCAAGGACTGCCATCTGTCGGCAATGATAGTCAAAAATGCTCCTAGAGCAAGACGGATTTAGCAGACGGATTTAGCGGACTCGCATCGACCCGATGATCGCCGTTACGCACCGATTGCGGCGGCACCGAAGTATGGCACCAGTGCATCCGGGATTTTGATAGAGCCATCGGCTAGCTGGCATTGTTCTAGCAGCGCGACGTAGAGCCTTGGCAAGGCGGTGCCGGAACCATTGAGAGTGTGGGGAAAACGGTTTTTGCCCTCGCTGTCCTTGAAGCGGAGTTTCATGCGGCGTGCTTGAAAATCGCTGAACCACGAGCAGCTCGAAACTTCGAGATATTTCCCATGACCGGGTGCCCAGACCTCGATGTCATAAGTCTTGGCGGAGTTTGCGCCGAGATCGCCAGTGCATAGCTCGATGGTGCGGTAGTGCAGGCCGAGTTTCTGCAAAATCGACTCGGCGTTGGCAGTTAGATTTTCCAATACCTCAAGGCCGTGATCCGGGTGGACGAGTTGGACGAGCTCGACCTTATCGAATTGGTGCATCCGGATGATCCCCTTGTTATCGCGTCCGGCGGACCCGGCCTCGCGGCGGAAACAGGGAGTGTAGGCGACCATTTTCACCGGCAGTTCAGCCTCGGTTAGAAGGGTGTCGCGATAGAGGTTAGTGACGGGAACCTCGGCGGTGGGGGCTAGGAACAGGCCGTTGATGCCGTGTTCATCGGCATCGGTGCCATACATGTCGTCCTCGAATTTCGGGAGCTGGCCGGTGCCTTCCATGCACTCGCGCTTGACGAGGTGGGGCACATTTACTTCCTCGTAGCCGTTGGCGGTCTGGGTATCTAGCAAGAAATTGATGAGGGCGCGTTCGAGCTTCGCGCCTTTGCCGCGATAAACCACGAAGCCGGAACCCGCGGTGCGGATGCCGTCGTCCCAGTTGATGAGGCCGTGTTTGAGCGCTAGCTCGACGTGGTCCTTCGGCGCTGTTAGGGTGGGCTTGGGCCCCCACTCGCGGACGACCGGGTTGGCCGTTTCATCGGAGCCGATGGGACAGGCGGCGTGTGGGAGATTCGGGATATTGAGCAGTAGGTCATTCTGACGTGCAGAATAGGAATCAGCTTTCGCGTCAAGCTCAACAATCTGCTCATTGATTTTTTTGACATCGGCCTCGATTTGACTCGTGTCCTGACCCTGTCCTCTGAGGATACCAATTTGCTTTGAGAGCGTCTTACGGGTCGATTGAAACTGCTGCTTAAATGTTTCGGCGGTTCTTCGATCCTCGTCGCAGGCGATGACTTCTGCGACGAGTTTCCAATGGTCGCCGCCCCGGGTTTTGAGGCGATCTTGAACGGCGGCGGGGTGGTCGCGGATGACGCGGATGTCGAGCATGGCGGCGCGACTCTCACGGGCGATGGGGTGGCGAATCAACGCGAATTTTCCGGGAATGCGGGAATTCAGACGATCTTCAGGCGCGCCAGATCCTGGGTGTCGATCAAGCCCACCGGTTTCCCCTCTGCATCGAGCACCACGATGTCGTCGATCCGGTTCTCGCCGATCGTCTTGAGCACTTCCACGGCCAGCGCGTCCGCCTGCACAGTCACGGGGTGGCGGGTCATGAGCTGGGCCACGGGCTTTTCACCTAACAACGGATCGCTGCGGAAACTGCGGGCGAAGTCGCCATGGGTGAAAATTCCGGCCAGTCTTCCATCGGGTTTGAGAATCAGGCAGGCCCCGGCCCGTGCGCGGTTCATCGCATCCAGTGCGGCGAACACATTGCCATCCTCGGCGACCGTGGGGAGTTCCGCATCGGCCCGCATGATGTCCGAGACACGGGTGAGCAGCGCCCGCCCGAGTGAGCCACCGGGGTGGTAGCGGGCGAAATCCGCCTCGGTGAAACCCCGCGATTCTAACAATACCATGGCCAGCACGTCGCCCATGACGAGCATGGCGGTGGAGGACGAAGTGGGCGCAAGATTGAGCGGGCAGGCTTCGCGCTCGACCGAGGTGTCCAGCGTCACGTCGCTGTAGTGGGCGAGCGTGGACCCTGCACTGCCGGTGAGGGCGATGAGTTTCACGTCGTAGCGTTTGATGAATGGCAGCAAGTCGAGCAGTTCGCGGGTTTCGCCAGAGTAGGAAAACGCCAGCACGGCATCGCCATCCGAGAGCAGGCCGAGATCGCCGTGGAGCGCGTTTTGAGAATCCATAACCACGGCGGTGGCCCCGCTAGAATTGAGGGTGGCAGCGATCTTATGGCCGATGTTACCGGATTTCCCGACCCCGACGACGACGATTTTTCCCCGGCTCTCCAACGTGTTTTGGAGAATTTTCACCGCCACCACTAGGCGCGTGTCCAAGCGAGCGGACATCCGTTGCAGGCCTTCGATTTCGATTCCAATCACCGTGCGGGCACGCGCCAAGTAGTCCATGGCCCATAACAAAGCGAGAACCCCCGTCTTGGCAAGCGCGGTGGCGCGAGGGTGCAGCGGGAAATGGATTTCGCCTCGCAATCCTCAAGGTTCCAGCCAGGGTGGGTGAGTGAAAATTTCAGTTACTGTGATCATCGAAGGCGTGGAATGAGGCGGTGGTCACATTCGTTATGGCCGGACCTGAGTTGCTGGCAGAAGTGTTTCTGGATGCCGTGGTCGTCTCGATATTCTACCGCCACCTCAAAACCGCAGCGAAGGAACATTGGCTGGGAACGGCAGTGAAGAGAACCGGCATCTCCGTCCTGCTAACTGCGGTCGGCTTGAGTCTGCTCGGCGCTTTTCTCGATAACATTGCGCCGCATAGCAATTCCATCGGGCCAGCCCTGAGAGAAATTTTTCCCAAGTAATCCGCGAATGCCTCCCGATTCCGTGTTTTCCCTTTCCATCCGGGGGGGCAATCCGCTTTCATCCGTCAGCCCCAAGTCATCATGCCGAATCGTCCCAAAGATCCCCGCCCCTTCAAACGCGCCATCCTCAAACTCAGCGGTGAAGCCCTGCGCGGATCTAGCTCACGCGACAACATTTCGCCGGAAATCGTGGACCGCATTGCCTTGGAAATCCGCGAGGCCGTGACGGGCGGACTCCAACTCGGCATCGTCGTGGGTGGTGGAAATTTCTGGCGGGGGGCGAGCGCCTCGGCCCGTGGGATGGACCGCGCGACCGCCGATTACGTCGGCATGTTAGCCACTGTCATGAACGCCCTGGCCTTGGAAGGGGCACTCGAACATCACGGCGTCACCTGCGTCGTCCAGTCCGCCATCGAGATGAAAAACGTCGCGGAAACCTTCATCCGGCGGAAGGCAGAGAAGCAACTCGACGAGGGCAAGGTCGTGATTTTCGCCGCCGGCACCGGCAATCCGTTTTTCTCCACCGACACCACCGCCGCCTTGCGAGCCAGTGAAATGGGGGCCGACGTGATTCTCAAGGCCACCCAAGTGGACGGCGTATATGACTGCGATCCACGCATCAACCCGGATGCCCGGCGCTATGAAACCGTGACCTTTCAGGAGTGCCTATCCAAGCGCCTCAGCGTCATGGATGCCACCGCCTTCAGCCTGTGCATGGATAACCATGTGCCGATCATCGTTTTCGACCTCGCGCCCCACGGTAATCTCTCCCACGCCCTACGCGGCCAACCGATCGGCACGCTCGTCCACGGCGAGTGAGGAAATCTGAATTTTCAAATCTCAAATCTAAAATCCACCATGGACCCCGAAGAAGCCATTTTCGAAGTCGAGGACGCGATGAACAAATGCGTTGATTACCTCATCCACGAGTTCGCCGGTGTTAGAACCGGCAAGGCCAGCCCCGCGCTGATCGAGAATCTCGACGTCCACGTCCACGCTTACGGGGCCGTCTCCAAGCTCAAAAGCCTCGCCGTGATCAACTCACCCGAGCCGCGGATGCTGCTGGTGCAACCCTTTGATCCGGCGACCACCCGCGACATCGAGCGTGCCATCCGCGAGTGCAAGCTGGGCCTCAATCCCGCCGCCGCCGACCGCTCGATCCGCGTTCCCATCCCCGAGCTTTCCGAAGAACGTCGTCGCGACATGGTGAAAATGATCAAGCAGCTCGCCGAGGAAGCCAAGGTCCGCCTGCGTGCTGCCCGCAAGGACGGTATGGACACCGCCAAGAAAATGAAGGCCGGAAATTTCATCACCGAGGACGGCCAGAAGGACTTTGAGAAGGAAGTCCAAGACATGACTAACAAGTATGCCAAAAAGATCGAGGACCACGCCGTCGCCAAAGAGACGGACCTTATGAAGGTGTGATCTGCGGTTCACCTGGAATTCGCGGCGACCGGTGAGCGCCTCTCCAGGTTAAACCTTGAACAAACCGCCGCGTTTGCCGCCGAGGACCGCGGCTCCCATGATGGCGACGGATAGGAAAACCATCGCCCAAACCCCAAGTGCGGCAGCGAGTTGGGTGCCATTGCCGAGGGTGCTGAGCAGGGTGTAAATCGCTTTGGTGATCGGGTAATGCTGCTGCTGCTGGGCGAGGATCAGGCTGTCACTCACTTCTAACATCGCGAAGGCAAACGCGAGGATCGACCCGGCGGCGAGGTTTGCGCCGATGAGCGGGATGGCCACCCGGCGGAGGGTCCTAAGTGGCGTGGCTCCCAGTGATTTCGCAGCTTCTTCGAGCGTAGGATTGCTTTGCTGGAGACCCGCGACGGCAGAGCGGACGATGTAGGGCAAACGGCGAAAAGCATAGGCCACGACGATCAGTAAAAACGGATTTCCCCCGGCACCGATCAGGAAATGAAAGGATTTTCCCTCCTGCGAAAGCGCAAGGTAGCCGAAGGCCATCACCAGTCCCGGCACCGCGAGTGGCAGCATCACCACCGCATCTAACACCCCGCGGAATTTCAAACTGGAACGCACGACCACCCACGCGACTAACAGCCCGATGACCAGCGCGACCAGCGTGGCACACCCGGCGTATAACAGGCTGTTCTGGATCGACGGCACAACCAGGCCATTACCCAGTGCCTCGATGTAATGCCGTGCCGTGAACTCGTCTGGAATCACCGTGCCATACCAACGGCCCGCGCAGGAAAGCAGCAGCACGCCGAGATGCGGGATCGTAGCGAGGGCGAAAATCCCGAGGAACAACAAGCCACAGGCCGCACCGCGCCAACCGCCGACGCGCAGGGAGGTCGCGCGCCCCTTGGGCCGTGGCGCGGTGCCGAGGGGCGAGCGGCCCATGATGAGCTTCGACAGGGCGAAGACTCCGGTGGCGACAATTAACAAAATAGCGGTCAGCGCGTATGGTACCGGATTTTTATCCAAGCCCTTGATCCCGTCGAAAATCTGCACCGGCGCGACCCGCGAGAAGTCGAACACCAGCGGCACACCCAGCTCCGTGAAGGCCCAGATGAAAACGATGGACGCCCCCGCGAACACACCGGGCATGGCGAGCGGCAGGGTGATCCGGAAAAACCGCTTCCACGGCGGGCAGCCGAGATTTTCCGCCGCCTGCTCCATCGCCGGATCGAGATTGGCCAGGGCGGCGGCGATGTTCATGTATAAAATCGGATAGAGATGGAGTGCGTTCATCACCACGATGCCGAGGAAGCGTCCATGCGCCAACCAGTCATACGGGTGACTCGCCGCCATCAGCCCGGAGTCGATGAGGAAGGCGTTGAACGCGCCATTCACCCCCATCATCTGCTTCACCCCCACCGCGCCGACGAAGGGCGGCAGGATCATCGGCGCGAGGACCAGCACGCCGAGCACCGGCTTGCCGAAAAAGTCATAGCGGTGCCCGACGAGCGCCAGCGGAAAGGCGATGGTCAGCGTCGCCAGCGTACTGAACAGGCCCAACGCGAAGGCGTTCCACAGCCCTTCCCGATAGATCGGATTGCGGAAAATGGCGGCGAAGAAATCCAAGGTGAAGAAATGCGAGCCATCCGCCCGCGTCCCCGCGAAGGCCTGCTTCACCACCGTCCCTGCCGGATAGATGAAGAACACCGCGAACAGCACGCTGACGGCGATGGAGATGGTGATGGCGGTGCCGCGTTTGATGGCGGGATGATTACAGCGTGTCGAATGCCACCAAGCGAAAAAAATGTGGAGGGATCATTGGTCGCCGCGCGTTCATTCATTTGACTCGCGGCGACCGGTGATCGCCGCTACTTCCGCTTTCTCCTCAACAGACACCGCGCCGTGGCTCCCAACATCATGAAAACATCCGATCAATACCACAAGTGGGTGGAATGGAGCGAGGAAGATCAAACCTACCTCGGGAAATGCCCCGATCTCATCACTGGAATTCACGGCGACGATCCCGTGCAACTCTACATCGAACTTTGCCAAGTCGTCGAAGATGTCATCCAGCAACTTGACAGCTCCGGCCAGCCGCTTCCCAAATCACGCATTCATCCGATGCTCTTTGGCGTTGGGCAAAAAAGATTCCTTGCACCGTGTTTCATTCGTGATACATTCTTGCCATGTCCCAAACCGCAGTGATTCACGCTCGAATTGATCCAGCCACGAAGGCAGCCACCGAACGCATACTCGAAACCATCGGGTTGACACCGACGGAGGCCATTCGCTTGCTTTATCGGCAGATTGCCATGCGCGGTGAGTTTCCTGTCGAATTGAGAACCCCAAATGCCGCCACTGCGAAGGTGCTTGGCAAGGTGGATCGCGGGGAAGACGTGGAGACGTTTGATAGCGTCGAAGACCTTTACGCATCTTGGGACTGATGAGAGTTGTTCAGCCCAGTTCTTTTCGGAAGGACATCAAGAAGCAGAAGAAGCGCGGCAAAGACTTGGACAAACTCAAGGTCGTTGTGGATTTGCTTATTGCTGGAGAGACTTTACCTGCTCGCTTTGTCGATCATTCGCTCACGGGGAATTGGTCAGGATGGCGTGATTGCCACATCGAACCCGACTGGATATTGATCTATAAAATTACGCCGGACACCTTGACTCTCGGTAGAACTGGCAGTCATGCAGACCTATTCTGATGAAACACTCAGCCCAATCGGCTCCCTGGGAGTAGTTAGCTCCCCGGTCCCACAGCTTCCAGATAGGGCTTCGGAGTAGCCCAAAAGAAGACAAGATAAATGGTTGGCAGGGCTTTCATCCGCCCGGCGAGAAAATTACTTACTTTAGCAGCGTTTCCACGTGTTCCACATAATTCGCCGGGCCGCCTTCTTCGTAGCCGGTGCGGTTGATCTCCTTGCCCATAGAGTTCATCAGCAGGACGGTGGGAAAATCTTCCACTTTGAATTCCTGCGCGAGCTTATCGTTCTGTTCCTTTTCCTTGGCCGTAAGTTACTTCTGGTGGGGAAAGTCCAGTTCCAGCATGATCAGGTTCTTCTTCGGATGATTAATGGCCTGTCCCTCTGTCATGCCTCTGTCATGAAGTAAGTGCTTTGCGAACACCCAGCGGACGGATTCCACAACCCAAATTTCAGCGAATCGGGTTTGCTTTCGGATGGAGTCCGGGACAAGCTCGCATCAATCCAAACACACCAGCCATGTCCTCCACCGAAAACACTTACGACCGCTCCAACTTGATCCTCACTTGGTTTCAGATGAGAAAATACAGCACCGCCCACGACGACATTCGGGACTTCCACTCCCGCGCTTATGTGACGTTTTCCAAAGCATTCGGTATCGATCTGGATGTTCCACCGACAAACAGCCCTATTCCGGATGAGGACGGGCTTTACGGATTATTCCTCAGCATCACTTCGGCTTACGAGAGGGTTCGTTCGCCATTCGCCACTTATATGTGCGGAACCCAGCAGATTTCGGAGTTATATCAGAAATACAAAGGGGCGATAGAGAGGACAGAATCATCCATGCGCAAACTCCATATGAAGATGTTATTGGACTTAGTGGAGCGGATCTGGGTCGGTGAGGCTCCGCACCAAGTCAGCGAGGAAGAACTGAATGCATCAGGCTATCCGCGTGGGTCTGCGCCCGATCCGGCTGACTACTGGTAAATGGCATGATAGATGACTTGTCCTTCTGTCATGAGCCCATCGGTTCATCGCGGGAAGATGACCACCAGAGAGCATCAAGATGCAATCTCGCGATACCATAGTTTGTCGCCTCTGCCAGTGCGGCAAGCTGAAATTCAGCACTCAAATCTGGAGTCATGTGCTTAACACCCGGCCATCGCGGCAGCTGGCCATGCACTCCAGTCTTCTTCAGCGCACTAACTGTAATGGAATCGAGCGGAATCTCGTAAAACTCTTCTGCGCGCAGCAGGTGGTAAGCGTCGGCTAAATAGCTAGTATAGGTGCAGTCTCGAAGAAAGATATTCATCACCTTACGTGCAAGTCCCCACTTCTGTGTTCCCCATGGCAGGGATAGCCTCAAGTCCTCTGTCGCGGCGTCTAGTGCGCTGCGAAAAACTGTCCCACTCTTAGTGCCAAACTTCGATAACCTGAGTGACTTTAAATGCTCACGGGCCGCTTTACTTACACCAGTGTTTCCACGTCCTCGAACCGCCGAAGGCCCGACTGCGATCCGTGCCACACGACTTTGTATGATATGAATGAAATCGCGATTCTTCATTGGTTATTTTGTGGGGACTCTTGGATTTTTGAGTGAGCGAGTGCTTGAAGCTAAAGCTTGTCGACATCAATAAGGACTCGCCCATGCCGATTCGTCTCAAGCCACCAATAAGTAAAGTGCTTCGATAGCCAACTTGCAGCTCGTTCGGCAGCAAGCTGACGAATTGTGGAGGTGTAAATGATCGGAATTCCAAATTTTGCTTCGATTGCGTCGAGAGTGCCTGTCACCGCGTTTGGATGAACGTCCGATGGTATATCAAATTGCTCGAACCCGGACTTGATATCCTCAAAAGTTGCCTCGATAAGTATAGCCTTCCATCTAAACTTTTCCAGCCGTGCGCATGCTGCCAAAAATCTCTTTCGATAAGTAATTGTGCAGGCAACGATGTCCGCGAGACTCTTGCGCTCTAGTGAAAGAAGCGACTCCATCCCCTCAATCGAATAATCTCCGGTCTTCAGTGCCAATCTCCGCTCACCGCCAATCCAATTACGGTGATCCGGCAAAAACTGGAAGGGATGCTGCTCCCGTGAGTCAACAATCACAACGGGCTTTGGAACGCCAGCGGTCCGAATGATGCTGCTACCATTCCGCATCACACGCAATCTCCCGCTTGGCGGGCCAACATATCCACGGTCATTCATGATTTCTTCTTTATGCGCGCGCTCTTGCCTTGGCTTTGCATCATGTCAGCAAACTTCTCCCACGAAAGGCGGCGCTTATGCACACTGTGGTTAGCCGGGCGCCACTCGATATTCCCCTTGCCGACCAGCAGGGTCCCAGCATTCCACCATTCGACCTAACGGTAAATTCGATATCTTTGGCTTGGAGGCTTCTCTTTGGAATTTCTATAGTGACATCGTGTGTTGGCATATTCTTTGTGGTTTTTGTTTTTTACCCAACGTTGGTATTCGTAGGATGTCAGAAAGTGATATCCAAGACGATCCTGATGCTAGGATCGTGCCCCGAATCCTTGATTTAGCAAGGATTTTATCGATAAAACCGTGCATATCAGGTGTTTCCGGTTGGGAGAGTGGGTGAAGCGACCTAACAGATATGACCGGGAGGAGGGCTGTCCTGAGGGAGCGGGGAAATCCACTGGTTCGCACATCAGCCCCAATGGTGTGGTTGAGGTGCTGAGACGTCGGCTTGAGTGGGGCATTGCGGATGAAATCCGCCGCCACGTTGAGAAGAAGAGCGGGCTTCGGACGCTGCAGACGTGTTGATTGAGTCTGTGCGTGAAGTTTCCTGATTCAGGTAATGACCTGTCCCATATGCAAGGTGGCTGGCGCGTTCCGCGCCAGCCACTTTTCTCGCCGCGAGTGAAATGAATGAATGCGCGGCGACCGGTGGTCGCCGCTACATGGATTTGTGGCGGGCTATGGCTTCGGCTTTGCGGTAGTTGGCGCGGAACCACTCGCCGATTTCGGTGGCGCGGTCGGCGGCTTTGAGGACGTCATGGCCGTCGAGGATAGGATCGCCCTTGCCAGCCTTGGCGTAGGTCATGAGTGAGACATCGGAGAAAACCGCTAGAGCATCGGCAGGCATTCCGGCGTCGCGCAGGGCGAGCCACGCGGATTTCATCTCCTCATGCGAGTCGATGCACATGATTTTCACAAGCTGCCGGAGAGTGTTGAAGGAGGCTCCCGTTAGATCGCGCTGATAGGTGAAATTTGCGGGATCGGAGTAAGGCATGGCGTCGGGCATCGTCGAGTTTGTTAGCATTTCCGGGATATAGACATCGCGGCGGATCGGCGTGCGGTGGAGGGCGCGTTGCTGCGGTCCGCCGGGCGTGCCGGGCTTGCCAAACCACAGCGTCTGGCCTTCGCGGCTGAGGCAGAATTCCACGAAATCCTGCGCGACCTCCAAATGCGGCGCGCCCTTGAGCACGGCCACGGGATCGCCACTCAAGTTAGTGCCGCCAGCCGGGGCGGTCCAGACCAAGCGCGGGCTGCCGGATTTTGATTTAAGTTCCGCCGCGAACGAGCGCCCGTAGAAGTCGATGCACATCCCGGCGGCGGCATTCCCCTGCCCCACATCGAGCGGGACTTTGGACGCGCTATCGGTGAAATAGCGGGCGTTCGCGGCCATCTGCTGGATGAGTTGGAGGCCCGCAGTCCACCCGGCTTCGCTGGCGGCCGCACGATCCGCGCCGGGAGTGGCGATCGCCCGCAGCATTTCGCCTTGGACCACCAACTCGAAGGCGCGGGCGACCGAGCCGCTTTTCGTCGGATCGGCTAAGGCGATGGTCCCAGCGTAGCGCGGGTCCGCAAGATCGCGCCAGGAGGAAGGCGGGGAAATTTTCAGCCGTTTGAGCACGTCCGGATTGTAACAAATGCCGAACTGCGACACGCAGGTGCCGACCCACACATGATCTAACGGGTAGTAGCGTTCGCCAGTGAAAATTTCTGGCACCGGGCCGTCTTTGCCGAACCACTCGGGGTGCGATTGGAAAACTCGCAACGGCACCAGACGCCCCAATTTCGCCTGACTCACGAAATCCGGTTCACCGCCACCGAAGAAGACATCCACACCGATGCCGGGCCGGTTGATCTCCGCCGCCGCCTTGAAACCGGCATCCAGGACCATGCGAATCTCCGAGGTGCCGCCGGGTGTCCTCCAGTCGATGTAGAGCGAGCGCCCGGTGGATTTTTTCCAATGCGCCGCGTAGGCCTCGCCGAATTCCTCGCGGATCGACTCATTGTGTGGGCTGAGGATCACCAGACGGTCATCGGCACGGTGCGAGGTCGTCGTCGCGCTTTGACGGCGTAGCACCATCGGCAGCGCCAC
The DNA here is from genome assembly GCA_043758445.1 of Akkermansiaceae bacterium. Taxonomy (GTDB): domain Bacteria; phylum Verrucomicrobiota; class Verrucomicrobiia; order Verrucomicrobiales; family Akkermansiaceae; genus Luteolibacter. The sequence continues at coordinate 32,621 of JAYVNM010000107.1, forward strand.
GATCAAGGCTAACAATCCCAAAATGATCCAAGCGCGTGTTTTCAAAAAGTAAAGTGTCTAGTGTGAGTTAAGTGTTCCAACTCTTGTGTCTTCAAGTCTTCTTCAAGCGTTCAAGACCACCACGTCATCGTGCCGCGCATATAACCGAATTTCGGCCTCGCCCGGCTCATGGATGATGTGCGGATTGAGTTCAACGACCTGCTGGCGACCGGCATCGGTTCTAACCCAATACTGGATGCGCTGGCCGAGATAACTACGCTCCACGATGTTGCCAGTCACCGCATTATCGCCATCCTCCTTGTGCAATCGCCATGCCTCGGGCCGCACGGATAGCCGCACATCCTCGCCCGGCGCAGGCAACCAATCCGGGTCGGAAATGCGCCCGACCAGCGGCCCGGCCGCAGTTTTTACCAGGGTGAAACCATTGCCAGTTTCGATCACCACGGCGGGGATCAGATTCGTCTCGCCAATGAAATTCGCGACGTAGGTACTCTGCGGCGAGCGGTAAATTTGCTCCGGCGTGCCGATCTGGCCGATGGCTCCACGAGTCAACACCGCCAGCCGATCCGCCATCGCGAGGGCCTCTTCCTGATCGTGGGTGACGTAGATTCCGGTCAGCCCGTTTTCCTTGACGATGCGGCGGATCTCACGGCGCATTTCCACGCGCAGTTGGGCGTCGAGATTGGATAAGGGTTCGTCTAGCAGCAGGCACTTCGGCCTCACCACCAGCGCCCTCGCCAACGAGACCCGCTGCTGCTGGCCGCCGGACATCTGGTCGATCGCGCGGTCGCCGAAGCCAGCGAGTTGCACCATGGCCAAAGCCTCCGCCACCCGCCGGCTGATTTCCAGTTTCGGCACCCGCCGTTCTTCCAACCCAAACGCGATGTTCTGTCCCACCGTTAGATGCGGCCACAGCGCGTAGCTTTGGAACACCATCGCCGCCTCACGCTTGTGCGGGGCCAGGTTCGTGACATCGCGCTCGCCGAAGAAAATCGCGCCACTCGTAGGCGTCTCCAAGCCGGCGATGCAACGGAGCAGCGTCGTTTTCCCGCAGCCTGAAGCACCTAACAGGAAAAACAACTCGCCCGGCTCGATGTGCAGGGTGATCCCGTCAAGTGCGCGGGTGCTGCCAAAAGATTTGACGACTGACTCGGCGCGGATGGATTCCATAGCAAATTTGACAGCCCCATGCTGCCGTAAGAGGCTGCGGAAGCAATAAGTAAGCGGATTAAATGCCGGATTTCCAGGAATTTAGCAGCACCTCAGCTCCATGCGCGGCAGGAAATCCGGCTCGATTCCTCCGGGTTGAGGTTTTTTTGCAAACCGAAAGGTTCCGCACGACATTGCTATAACAGAACGAGGCTGAAAATGATTGCCAGACTCGCTTCGCCCTGCCCGAACAAGTGTTTGGGCGGGGCTTTTTTGGTGTCGCTGTAAACAGGCGTCACCCTCGGCCACTCAGCGGCCAACCCATCCACCCGGCAGCACATGGCGCTCAACGCCCACCACCGAATGCCGCCCACGCCGAATCTTACGCCTAGCAATTCCTTTGCCTCATGGAGGCACCCTGGTTTTTTTCCAATTCTCCGGCTGGACAGAGGTTAGGAACTCCACTAAAGCCGCCCGCGTCATGCCGCCTGACCAATTATTTGTCTGCATTCTAGTCCTTGCCACGGTGGGGATGTTCATCTGGGAAAAGGTATCTCCAGACGTGGTGTCGATGTGCGCCCTATTCCTGCTGCTGGTGGTACCATTCAACGGCCATCCGATCCTGCTGCCTGTGGACAAGGCTGAAAAGGCAGGCATTTTGGCGGCCATTTTCGGCAACAGCGCGGTCCTTACCGTGACCTTCATGTTCATCGTCGGCACGGCTCTGGAAAGGACGGGCTTGGCGGAGAGCTTCGGGCGGTGGTTTCAGAAAATCGCCGGGAAATCGGAATTGCGGGCGATGCTGGCATTGGCGTTGGTGACCATCGGCCTGCACTTTTTCATCAACAACACGACGGTCGTGCTCGTTTTCATCCCGGTGGTGATGGGGCTTTGCCGGAGTACGGGCATGGCTCCCTCGCGGTTTCTCATTCCACTCTCTTACCTGGCCATCGCGGGCGGCATGCTGACGATGATCGGCACCAGCACGAACATGATCGTCAATGGCATTGTGAAACAGAAAGGGCTGCGTCCGTTCACGATGTTTGAAATTACTGGACTGGGTACGGTGCTGGCGATTGGCACGGTGGTTTACCTCTTGTTCATTGGTCGCAAGCTGCTGCCGACGCGCCCCTGCCTCGCGACCCTGCTGGACTCGGAGACGGACCGTGAGTTCCTGACGGCGGCCATCGTTTCTGACGATTCACCGTTGGTGGGCAAGATCTTGTCGGAGACTTCGCTCGCAAAGCGCCGGGACATGCGGATCATCGAGGTCCGTCGCAGCGGCAACCGCGTCGGGATTCCCCTCAACGAGCTGCGCTTCGAACCCGGCGACCGCGTCATCGTCAAGAGCCGACTCTCCGGCGTGCGTGGACTCAACGATGTCGAGGGGATCGATGTAGCCGCCAAGTCTGAATTGGGCCTGTCGTATGTGCAGACGGAAAAGGCCGTAATGGTTGAAGGGATGCTGGGCCCACGGTCGAAATTCGTCGGCAAGTCCCTGAGCGAGATCGGCTTCCGCCAACAATACGGCGTCATCATTATGGCCGTCCACCGGCAGGGGGCAAACCTGATGGAAAGTTTTGAAAACCTCAAGCTGGTGGTCGGTGACACGCTACTATTCGAAGGCTCCGCCGAGCGAATGAAGGAACTTTTTCGCGAGAGTGACGTTCTCAATCTCAGCGACTCCAAGCAGAAGCCCGACTATCGCCGCAGTCGTGCCTGGATCGCGCTAGTCGCGCTCATGCTGGTGATGATTCTCGGCGCTCGCGATTTCATCCCGTTCGAATGGGTGGCGCTGGGCGCGGCGCTGTTAGTCGTCCTCGGCGGTTGTCTCAAATCCGAAGAAGTCTATCAGTCTATCGACTGGCGGATCATCGTCATGATCCTAGGGACACTGGCACTGGGTGAGGCGCTGGACCGAACAGGGGCGTCGAAAACCATCGTCCACGGTCTGATGGATCAGATCGGCATGTGGGACAAGCGGATCATCCTATCGGTGGTGCTGTTGCTCACGATTATATTTACCGAGCTACTCAGCAATAATGCCGTCGCCGCCCTGCTCGCCCCCTTTGCCATCGAACTGGGGCGGGATATGGGAGTGGATCCCCGGCCATTCATCGTCGCCGTGATGATCGGAGCGAGCGTTGGCTTCGCCATCCCGGCTGGCTATCAGACGCACATGATGGTTTACAGCGCGGGCGGTTATCGCTTCAGTGATTTCATCAAGGCGGGACTTCCTCTGGACATCCTGCTATGGATTCTCGGCTCGATCTTCATTCCCATCTTCTTCCCGTTCTAACATCGGAGTGCGGTGGGCAGTAGGACGCTGGAGATGATACCGAAGGAGGAGGAGAGCGGCGCTGACTTTCATGGAATGGCCATGGATTTACGCGGGCCGGATGCGGGTGGCGGGCGCAAAAGTCACGCCTCACAGCCCCTGGATAATCCGCTCGATCTGCACCCGATGGATGCCCATATGTATCCCTGTCAACGCGTGCCAGCCAAGTGCATCCAGCGGTCCGAACCACGGATGAGCGAAGCGCACTTGCGTTTTCAAATCTGTCACCGCAGCCACGGAATCCAGCAAGAAATCGCAGGCTGCTGAATGTTCAGCGATGACTGCGGGGGAAATTTCCAAGCCCGGTTTCACCTCGGCGGTGCTGGCCCGGCCCTCGGGAATCTGACCATTTCCTAATGCGGTGATGATCTGCGCGATCGAGATATTCACTATACGAAGGTGATCCAACGTCATCAGAACTGACCAATATCGACTGCTATCTTCCAATCCGGCTGGGCGTGCGATGAGCACCCGCTGCCCCAGTGACGTCACCGCGCACGATCTAACCAACTCATCAATCACCACCCGCTCGCGTGCGAAGTTGGCAGCGAAGCAATTTCGATTTCCCGTTAGGCGACGTACGCTGAAAAGCAGTCTCGCGACCATGAGTTCCGGCGTTGGCAGACCCGCTCCGGGTGGTGCGAGTTTTGGTTCGTCGATCATTGTGATGAGTCGGGTTCGACTTGACGCGACCGTGGCGGCGGTTTCCAACCGCCATGCCCCCTCATCAACCCGCCACCCCGAAAATGGGCGGCG
>JAYVNM010000108.1:0-14001 GCA_043758445.1 Akkermansiaceae bacterium
CAGCTATATCTCGACGGTTCGCAAGAAAGGGCTGGATCTTATGGCCTCGATCAAAGCCGCCTTCACCGATGCCCCGCTGGAGTGCTGAATAGTTACCCAAATTTAACAACCAAATAGTGGATTCTCAAAAAAGTCCTTGATGACGGCACAGTCGATTCGACGTTCAAGGTTTCAGCAAGTTCCGATCATCCGGAGTTCTCGGATGCCTGCGGACTCAACTTCAACACAGAGGGCGATATCACCGGGGGCGTTGCGGGGGTGCCCCCCGCTAGAAGGGGTAGGGCCGCACGCAGTAGGCCCGAGGGGAAGGCTTTCTCCAAGGTCACAATTGTCGATGGGTCTAGGATTTATCGGGAACCATTGAGCAACTCGTTCAGTCGCGCATTCTCATCAAGGAGCAACTCGCGAATACTCTGAAGCTCCTTTACGTATGGCTCCATCGCTTCCCGATCCTTTCGTTCCCAAGCCCGGCGTTGATCTAGCGAATGTCCCTGAATTTGAGGTCGCTGCGAGGTGAATTGCGCGAGCTCGTTCTCACGAGCTGATAGTTTTGCAATACGTGCTTTTATGGCTGCGATCTGGGACGCCTTTTCAGCAGCATATTCACTGTCTTGACGGCTACTTGCTCTTGTCTTATTTTCGAGAAATTCTAGGATTTTCAACGTTCGGCCATCAAGGATTGCGACTCGCTCGTCGGTTTTTCTTTGCGCAGCGGACACGATATCGAACGAACCGTGGAGCGCCTTCTGCCCCACGGCCAGTCTATTCAAATCTGCTTCATTGTCGCCTCGAATCTCCTCAATACTGGCAAGTCTTTCTTTTAATTTTGTTTGCTCTGTCTCCATTAGCGACATCGTTTTATCAGAATCTAGCAATTTTTTCAGCTTGTCATCACATTCAGAAATCCGTGTTTTCAGCTCAGAAATTTGAGTGTGAGCTTCATGCAATTCCTTCTCAAGCCGGGATTGGCGATTATCACGACAGGAAATTGAGGCGACGATTAGGAACACGAGGCAAACCGAATATTTCATACAATTGATAGATTGGGAATTTTGATTGATGGGCGGATTTTTTGGCTTCTTCTGTGGCGGCTCTCTGAATGCGTATGATGCAAGATTTACGGCGAATCCTCTTCCACCCGAAAGTAGCGCATTGGCATATTGCGAGTACCGATTCAGAATCGGCGATTCATGTCCAGATTGACAGCAAATTCTGCACAGAATCTAAACCGGCAAGGTCCGCGAACACCCGCCCGCCTATTCAGGTACGGCAGTGAACCGACTCATAGGCGTGTTGGGTGAGAGAAAAACTCAGCCTCATTTCCAAACAGTCGCCGGATTGGAACTCCCGGTCTCCGGCGGGTAGAAAGTCTGGAGGTTTGAAATCGTGGGATGTCTGGCTGCAACGAGGGCACAGCGGCCAGTGATTGTCTGGGGACGCAGTGCATGGCGTGCCACATTCAGGGCATGGATAGTCGATCTTGAAGTTCATATTGTTGGATAGTTTGGAGTTGGTTTTGCGGGTGGGGTCCGAGGTGGGCTCGGGGAAAGACCTGCGCTTGTGCGGTCTTGGGAGGCGTCAGAGGCGTGTCCGAGAGGACCATGCCCGTGCGAAGGATTCGGTTTGACCGTCGCCTGTGCGGATCGGGCCTTGCGTTAACGCAACTAGGATGCAGTTAGGTTAAAACAGGACGCGGCAGACAGGAATGCCACCGAGGTAAAACTCTGGGTCATCAACAGCGCCCGCATTCGTGAGTTCGCTGAGGACACCCTCATTCTCGGAGTGTTCCTTGATGGCCACACAACCCTCGGGGATGCCAGGAACCCAACACGAGGCCACCATCACAGTTTCACGGCTACCGTGGAACTCCGCCTCGATGTAGAGGGCAATTTCACCCGTGGTGTATTGTCGCTTTACCACCTCGACCCGAGGTAAGCGACCGAGCACACACGTGAAGTTACGAAGAACTTTCCTCGGGTTGAACGTCGCGGGTGGGACTTCAGGTTCTGAACTATCGAGGTAGTGCGTGAAGCGGTCACATTCCAAGCAATGGATAGAATCGTCAGTAACGTGGAGTGTCGCGGCAGAGCCGCACAGTGGGCAATGATCTTTGGTCGTTTTCATTTGTTTCAATTGGTTTGGTGTTGGTTTCAGAAGGCACCCAAGCGGGCGCGGAAAATGGAAAAGCCTCGCGAGTGCGAGGCTTGTGCGGAGTCAGGAGGTGTCGGATCTGCCGATGGATGGCTTCGTCGGGGGCTGATCAAGCGGTGACGGAATGAGCGATAGCGAAGGGAGACACGGCTTGAATCAGGCGGTGCGGAGTATTCTTCTCTTGCTCTGGCGGTGGTCGGCGACCTTGTGGCGGTGACGGGAGCGGTGCGGAAAGGCGGTGGCCGTGCCCGTTCCGCCATTAGGTGGCCGTGGGGTGGGTCTTGGGGGGCTGGGTGCGTGATGCCGCAGTAAGTCCCTACTAACAACGCACGAAGGCATGACGTGGCCAGCGGGGGCGGAGCATCTGCGGTGGGCGGGGGCGGCGCTCCGGGATGCAGTCACCGGGACGGTGATCCGGGGAGGCGGACATGCTGCATCATGGAGGGCCGGTGGCATGTGCGGTCGGAGGATGCGAGCGATAGCGAAGCCTCACTTGCGGCAGGCGCGACATCTGCTGCCGTAGGCGACTTGTGACAATGACGGGTAAAATTGCCGAAGGTATTCCTGAGGGAACGTCCAGGTAGGGAGGGACCCGCTTGCGGGAGGCACCCGGACTGGATGCGATTTTACAACGCATTGTCACATGGCTCCGAAGGCGAGCAGAGGGCGTGACGGACGCTTGGGATGCCTGGAGGTGCGGAGCCACTTGCCCGGCATGACTGGTGGCGCGGAGCCTGTTTCCTAATAGGTGTGGCAGGAACTAAACATTTCAGAGTTGCGTTGATCGGTGGGTGCGAGTGGGCCTTCGTTCTTCGCACAACGTGCCGCAATTCGGATCATGAATAGGTTCTGGTAGGTCGGGGCCGCAGCGGTGCAGGCTCTGCCCATGTGAATATTAACCCCTTTGGGAGATGTTCGGGAACTCAAGGCGGGGGGAGGGAGGGGTCGGTTCCCCCAGCGAAAGGGAGGGGCGTAATATAAGGTTCAATAGATTTTAAAATTTTTCATATTTTTAGGAAAACTGAAACATCCAAGCGTAAAACCCAACGCAACCGATGTTCCTAAAACCGTGGTTTCGGCAAGACAGCGCAAGGAACTCTGCACTTCGAGCCGCACATGTATAATGGGTCTTTGTAGGCCTATGCGGTAGTTTGCTTCATGTTTAGGAGCCAGACGTATTTCTCAGCCTCTCTGCATGGTTTGCACTCCTCTACTTTTCTGATACAGCCTGCTGTGATCAGCATCTTCCGGATTCTATAGCCGCTGAGAGTTTTCACTCCAAGTCGGGTGGCAAGATCAAGACCGCTGAGCGGGAATTTGGAATCCTGGCCCCATTTTCGTGTTGCTATCGCGTGACGTGCGAAGCTCTGTGCAATTATGAAGGCTTCCCGGCATCTCACGTTTCTTAATGACCTTAGCATTTGTTCTTCTTCCACGGACATGCGGGCGTCGAATTGCGCCAACAATCCCTCATAAGCTTTCTCAAATTCAATGAGGTGATGATCAAGACCTGTAGAAGGAGTTGGATCTGCCTGCCCATAATGGAATTCAGCGAGTCGTCGAAGCTGGTTGCGGGAGAAGTGGAATATCCCGTCACCTACCAGACTGCAAAGCTGGAGGTGTCGACTTGAAGGAGTGGTGATGGCATATTGTTCCAGGATTCTCGTTGCGTCCACGTGCTCGTGCAGTGCTTTTGGCTGTGCAGGAGTCCACGCAGTCCTCATTTCCTCCGAAGTGATAATAAAAGGAAGATCTCTTTTGTTATCAAAACCAGAAGCAAGCAGGGTTTCATCGAACTGAGGCAATCGATCAACGAGCCGCTTGAGACCACTCTCGGCAAGGATCATGGAGCATGAGTAATCTCCGGACGCAGGATTCCAGGTTCTTACATTGGCGCTTCCTGGGACACGTAAGGCATGACCAGGACCTTCCCCATTTCCTGATGGAAACAACTCGATGTTGTCCGTCTTCGCGTTGAGTTCCGCATCCTTGAGAAGTAGGCGCATAATCTTGGTCCAGGTTGCAACAGGGCGAAGTTCGGCGGCTATTAGGAAAATGTGGAATCCCCGACCGGATCCCTCGATCAACAGAGCAATTTCCTCTGCTTCTCTACTCGATATCCAGCGCCGGATGACTGGTGAGAGTTTGCGCAGAACCCATTCCGCGTGCGGGATCCCGGTCGGACTATGTGCATCGATGTCAAACCCACACCAAGTGGACATGGCATCAGCGTTCCGAGGAAACAAAGCCACCGAGAAAGGGAACTCCTTCTCCGCAGTTACGGAATCCCAGCACGACCCCAGTGCACGATGAATCGTTTGGCGCTTGGCTCGGGAAAATCCTGTCGAGCCATCTTGACTGGATATCGCCATTACGAAATCGTGAGGGCCGTTGCCGTTGTGAAGATGATGCGCGAGAGCCAAGAACTGGTTGCGAGAGAGAATTTCATTAATCCTGCGAACTAGTTGTGGCTCAGGAAATAGAGGGTTGCTCTGGAGGCCGGCTGTGGATAAATTCTCAGTGTCAGCTTTGAATTCGTCGCAGCCCGTTCTCGCCACCTTGGTGGGGACGGGTTTCGCATTCATCGTACGCTCACCTCCTCGGGTTGTGATTCACCCAGTATGCGGCTGAGTTCGCTGGCAGGCACAAGGACAACCCCGAAGCCCTTAATGGTTTTGATGCGACCTTCACGGGCCATTCTGTAGGCCCAGGACCGGTGATGGCCGCACATGGTTGCGAGTTCCGATAGCGAGTATGCCCGTCGTTCGTGTCGTGTTTGTAGCGTAGTGCTCATAAGCACTTAGTCTCACCGCGAACGCCGTTTTTTTTCGAGGTCAGGAAATTGGGAAATTTTGACCTCACTCAGATTCCGAGGGAGAATCCCCCCTCTCTTCATCTTCTGATGCGAGTTGGAAAATGTTCGAAAGGCCTGCAAGGCGGACCATTCGGGACCAGTTATTAGTATCAACTAACGCGTATCGATTCTGGTCGAGGCTGTTCTCAATGAAATGCTTCAGTTCGGCGTTTTTTGGAGCACGTGCGTGTATTTTGAAGAAATCGTGGTAAGCCAAATGGGCTTTGTTCCATGCTTTGTTTTGGAAAGGAACACCCGTCAGTCGTTTGATCTCCTCGATACACGCCACATCCCCCCCGGCAATCGCCGCCACCATATAAGCGCCTAAAAACTTTTCCACTCGGATGGATACGTCGCCAACGCGGACCCTAGCAATAATAGCCGTCATTTCATGAACCTGTTTTTCAGTCGAAGGCTCGACCATACGCATCCAATTGATCCGATTGAATTCCCCTAATTCCTTGAATTGGCCAAAGTCATCCAGAACCCGATCAAAAGAGAACCCGTAATCAAACGCGATCTTTTCCATTATCACCTTTCGGAAGTTTTCCGGAAAAAGATAGGTTTCGAGCAACTCCATTACATAGGGTTGCAGCTCGGGGGGTGGCACAGGGTATGGAGGCTCGGTCATGCGAGAACCTTTCCCGCTTGTTTGGATGAGTGGTCGGGGACTAGGTGGCCGTAAGTCTGTGCGGCGAGGATGCCGCCGTCCTTGTGGCCGAGCCATGCCGCGACGGTAGGGATGTCCACGCCAGACTCCAGACAGCGTGTCGCGTAAATGTGGCGGAGGTCGTGAACGCGGAGATGGTCGATCCCCAGACGTTCGCAGGCACCTTCCAGGGCGATTCTGGGACTCTTCACGAGCATCACCGGGTCTGACGCTTCGCAAGGTATCCCGGCGTTTCTCATCCGTTCCAGCAAGCTGAGGGCTGCTGGAATCAGAGGGATCTTTCCAATACTGTCGTTCTTGGCGATACGACGGACAATATGCCCCTCTCTTACATCGCTCCAGGTCACGGACTGAGCCTCGGAAATCCGCATTCCCGTGTAGGCGAGAAATTCGACAGCCATAGCGGTCGCTTTCGAATACGATTTTTTCTGGCTGCGGATTGATTCGACCAACTCCGCGAATTTTTCCTTCGTCGGCGGATACCAGTGCCTTTGATCTGGCTTGAGACGCTTGAGCGCATCCACCGGATTAGTGGCGGCTTCCCTGTGTTCAATAGCCCGGTTCCAGACGCGCCTCAAGAGGGCGATAGCGCCGTTGTGGCGGGTCTTGCTGGCCTTTGCCGCATAGATGTCCCGCCAAGCCCTGAGATCCCCCACAGTGACCTGAGGCACCCGTTTCGCCGCAAGGTGTGGCGGAAGGGTGTCGATGATGCTCTTCGCGATCTGCTGATAGTAATGCTGGGTGGCCGGTTTCAAATCCGGATCATCCCGGTCTGCTTCCGCCTGAATGGCCCCGGCAAAGAAATCCGCGTTGCGTGCCTCGCTGGCTCCCTTCATTTCCTTGAGGGTTTCTGGGAGCAAGGTGGCGGCCAGATTGTAATCGGAAGTGCGGAGACTGCGCTCCACCGACTTTCCATTGACCTTTGCGCGGACCCAATATACCCCGTTCGCATGACGAAAGAGATTTTCCAACTTCGACCTCTTCAAGCGAGAGGTCTTCTTGGTGGTTTTTCGAGATGTAGTCATTTGTTCTGTGGTGTTTTGTTTTGTTCTTTGCACGGTGTGGCAAAAGGGGGTGACAAACAACACGAAAATACGCGGAAACCTATATAGGGCCTGTAGCTCAGCGGTTAGAGCAGGGGACTCATAATCCCTTGGTCCAGGGTTCAAATCCCTGCGGGCCCACCTTAAAATTAACGACTTACAAATATTTCTAGCGGCTCAATTTTCATGCTTGGGCAATTGTAAGCCATTACTTGAGCCTGTTGTCGGCTGCAACCACTACCAGATCCCTCCGAAGGCTTCCAGGTGAACGAATTCCTCGATGAAATCAAACTTCACCTCATCCAGTGCGCCATGGAATTGGGCGGCGGCGTCCAGGCGCGCGCGGCCCGCCTCCTCGGAATCAAACCACCGACCTGCATGTTTCCATACGTGATTTGCGCCTCCCTTTTTGATCTTCCCAGCTAGCCAGCTTTCCCTTTTCTTAACCAGTGCCGCTGACCACCAAACCTCGCCTTCCCTGATTTCATGCCATCCACCGGACCCCAGTCAAATTCCTCTTTGCGCGACAACCGCACCCACCGTGGAACCGTCGGAGATTTCCTGAAATCCGAGATTCAACTGGGCAGCCATCTCTCTTTTGTTTCCGCCTATTTTACGGTTCACGCCTACGAAGCGCTGGCTTCACAGCTCGAAGGTGCTGCAAAACTCCAATTCCTCTTCGGCGAACCCTCGTTCGTCACGGGCATCGACCGGGGTGACGAGATAAAGGCCAATTTCAAACTGACCGAACATGGCATCACCATCGCCAAGACGCTTACCCAGCGGCCGGCGGCCAAGGCTTGCGCCGAATGGGTTGAACGCATGGTTGAGATTCGCTCGATCCGCCAGTCCAATTTCCTCCACGGCAAGGCCTACCACATCGAAAACGGAAACGCTTCCAGCGCCATCCTCGGTAGCTCGAATTTCACGGTCCCCGGCCTTGGCCTCGGAACAAACAGCAATGTTGAATTGAACCTAGTGGTTGATTCGGACCGCGATCGCAAGGATCTCAAGGCTTGGTTCACAGAGGTCTGGGGTGATGATACCCTCACCAAGGACGTTCGTGACGAGGTCCTCACCTACCTCAAGCGCCTCTCCTCGCCGAATTCCCCTCAGTTCATCTACTTCCTCACCCTCTTCCACCTCTTTCGGGACGAACTCGAAGGCACCAAGGATGTTGATGAGGCGCTGAAGCGCACCACCCTGCTGGAATCAGAAATCTGGAAAATGCTTTATTCCTTCCAGCGCGACGGCGCGAAAGGTGCCATCAACAAGCTCCTCGAATACAACGGCTGCATCATTGCCGACAGCGTCGGGTTGGGAAAGACCTTTGAGGCCCTTGCCGTAATCAAATACTTTGAGCTTCGCAACGAGCGAGTCCTCGTCATCTGCCCCAAAAAACTTCGACCTAACTGGACGGTCTTCAAATCTAATAGTCGGCTCAATCCATTGCTCGAAGACGGCTTCGGCTTCGACGTGCTCTCCCACACGGACCTTTCCCGGACGACGGGCCTCACCGGCGATCATGACCTCGCAAATTTCAACTGGCACAACTACAGCCTCATCGTCATCGACGAGTCGCACAACTTCCGCAATAACGCCGTTGGAAAACCCAAAGAAGATGGCACACCCCGCCGCACTCGCTACGAGCGCCTGCTAGAAGAAGTGATTCAAAAAGGCCAGAAAACCAAAGTTCTCCTGCTCTCCGCCACTCCGGTCAACAACCAGATCGCCGACCTTCGAAATCAGATCTCCTTCATTGCTGGCGGGGATGTCGCCCGCGACGCCAGCGGTGTGTATGATGGCGCTTTCAAGGAAAAACTGGGAATCCCCAGCATCAAGGAAACAACCCGCAAGGCACAGGCCAAGTTTACTACCTGGGCCAAGAAACCGACCAACGAGCGCAAGGCGCGCGATCTTATCCACGAACTCGGCAGCGACTTCTTCAAGCTGCTAGACGGTCTTTCCATTGCCCGTTCCCGCTCCCAGATCAAGCGCTACTACGCCAGCGAAATGGAGCGCCTCGGCGGCTTCCCGAAACGCGAAAAGCCCACCGCCGAGTACCCGCGCATCGATCTTCTCGACGCATTCATCTCATTCGAGGAACTCGACCAGAAGATCAGCGAACTAAAGCTGAGCCTCTATCACCCCAGCACTAAACTGAAGAAGAACCTTCCCCCAGAGGTAATTGCGAAATACGCGGCGAAAATCGGCAACTTCAACCAAGAAGGCCGCGAACGAATCCTCATCTGCATGATGAAGATCAATTTCCTTAAACGCCTTGAAAGTTCCATCGACTCCTTCCGCCTAACACTCCAGCGGACCATCGAGAAAATCAACAAGCTGGAAACCAAGATCCAAGCATTCGAAGACAAGCGGGACAACAACCCCACACTCGATTTCGCCAATCTATCCGAAGACGACTTCGACGATCTGGACCTCGACCCCGAGGACCTCGAAATTGGCGGCAAGCACAAGATTAACCTCGCGCACCTCAATCTTCCCGAGTGGTTGCTTGCCGTCCGCCAGGACCGAGCCCAGCTCCAGAACCTGCTGGACCATTCCCGCCCGGTCGTTCCCACCCGCGATGCCAAGCTGGCCCGCGTCCGGGAAATCATCGCCGCCAAGATCGCGCATCCCGCCGAAAACAAGGAAGGCAAACCCGTGCGGAAAATCCTCCTCTTCACCGCCTTCGCCGACACCGCCCGCTACCTTTACGACAACCTCGCCAAGTGGTCCCAAGACTCGCTAGGCCTCCACACCGCACTCGTCTGCGGCGGCGGCCAATACAAGACCTCGCTCGGCAAGGCGGATCTCGAACACATCCTCACCAACTTTTCGCCGCTCTCGAAAAAACGCGACCGCCAGCCCGAACTTCCTCAGGACCAGGAAATCGACCTGCTCATCGCCACGGACTGCATTTCCGAAGGCCAGAACCTTCAGGACTGCGATCTTCTCATCAATTACGACATCCACTGGAATCCCGTCCGCATCATCCAGCGCTTCGGCCGCATCGACCGAATTGGTTCCCGCAATAAATCCGTCTCACTCGTCAACTTCTGGCCCACCAAGGACCTCGACGCCTACCTCAACGTCAAGAATCGGGTTGAGGATCGTATGGCGCTCGTCGATCTAACCGCGTCCGGTGAGGATAACCTGCTCGCCTCCGACCAGATCGAAGACCTCATCAAGGCGGACCTGCACTACCGGAATAAGCAGCTCAAGGATCTCCAGAATGGCGTGCTGGATTTTGACGGGGAAGAACCGGAAGGTATCTCACTCGCTGATTTCTCCCTGACCGACTTCCGCCTCGACCTCCTTCGGTACCTCGAAAACAACCGTGAGCTTTTGGAAACCGCCGAACTTGGCCTGTTCGCCGTGGTTCCACCTGATCCCGCTTTGCGAGTATCACAGCCTGGAATCATTTTCTGTCTCCGCCAGCGGGACAACAAGCGTCCCACCGAGGTCAATCCGCTCGCGCCCTACTATCTAGTTTACGTGCTCGATGACGGCAACGTCCGCCTCACCTTCATGCAGCCGAAGCAGGCCCTCGACCTCTTCCGCGCCCTCGCCGCTAACCACGCCAGCGCGTTCACCGACCTCTGCGACTCATTTGATGCCCGCAATGCCAATGGTGCCGATATGAGCCACGAATCCCTCCTGCTCGATTCCGCCATGGAATCCATCAAACGCACCTTCGCCCGCCGCGCCACCACCTCGCTGCTATCAGGCCGCGATGGCCTGCTGCCCATGGCCTCCGAAACCCCCACCTCCTCCGACGACATGGAACTCGTCACATGGCTCGTCGTGCTGGATCCAAAATCCTAAAATTCCTCAGGAAAAATCTGACTTTATCTTTCTAAAAATCTGACTATGTTCCAAGCAACATGAAAATCTCCGTCGAACTCTCCGAAAATGAACTCGTTGAAATCTGCGAAATCACCGGTATCACCAAAAAAGGCCCCGCCATCCGCAAGTTGCTTGCAGATACCCTGCAAAGTCAACGCCGCGCCAGAATCGCCGGGAAATTCCTAACCGGTCAATGGTCGGCTGAGTTCAGTGGCTACGAGGCCTCCAAAGCCACAGACCGCTCCCAAGCCCAAACCCTCTCGGAACAATGGCGCGATTGATCGAATCCTCCCTCTGGGTGGACTTCACCCGCAGTAAATCACCCCTTGCTCTCAAAACCCTCATCCAGCCATGGATTCTCGATCCGCAAGCCTGCCTTTGCGAGCCCATCGCCTTCGAGGTGCTCCGCCACGCCACCCCGCAGGAACAAAAATGGATCAATGCCCAATTTGAAACCCTACCCCTGCTTCCCACTCCCGCCTACCTCTGGCGCGATGCGACTCGGCTAGGCCAAAAATGTCGCGCCGCCGGATGCAACGCCGGCTCGCTCGACCTCATCATTGCCGCTTTCGCCATCCACCACGATGCAGAACTCATCACCTTTGATGCCGATTACCTCGCCATCGCCCGCGTTTCGAAACTCCGTGTCCACCTTCTCTCCCGCAACTTTTCTTAATCAATCATTTCCCCGCGCGACCATTTTTATTGTGATTTCCCGTAAATATGGGAGCCTCCTTTCCGATGAAAACAACTCTGGAAATTCCCGACGCCATTTTTCGTAAAGCCAAAGCGAGCGCCGCGCTGCGGGGTATCCCGTTACGCCAACTTGTCACCGAGGCGATTGACGAAAAAGTCACAGCGGAGGCAACGGCCACCGTTTCCACCGTGCTCCCCGCATGGATGAGCGGATTTGGTGAACTCGCGGACCTCCACCAAGAAAACCAACGCATCGACGCCACCATCCGGGCCGAGTTCCAAATCCTCGAACCCGAGGATCGCTCATGATCCTCGATACCAACGCCCTTTCCGCATGGGCAGATGGTCTCGCTTCCGCCCGTGATGCGTTCGCGTCTGCCACCCGGCTTGTCGTTCCCGTCATCGTCTTGGGGGAATATCAGTTCGGTATCCGCCAGTCTCGTCATCGCAAGCGCTACGAAGATTGGCTCCTGCGAAATCTGCCGTCCGCCGAGCTCGCCGCCATTTCCCCGGACCTCGCCGGCATCTATGCAGATCTCCGCCTCCACCTCAAATCCCAAGGCACTCCCATTCCTGCCAACGATCTCTGGATCGCCTCCCTTGTGCTCCATCTCCGCTTGCCGATCCTGAGTAACGACACCCATTTCGACAACGTCCCGCACCTTGTTCGCATCCCATTTTAAATTTTCCCATGCCTGACCTCCGCCCCGCCATTCAATCCGCCCTCCTTGCCATCTCTTCGGGACCGCTTAGAGAAACTGCGAAAAATCTGCTCGAAACTCTCGGCTACCAAAGCGACCGGACACTCAATCTTGAAGGCTCAAAACCGCAGGCATTTCTCGACCTCATCGCTTCCCAGAACGGCCAAACCAAGTTCGACGAGTCCAAGGCCCTTTTCGCCGACTGGAAATCCGCCGACATTCTCTTCCAGCTCACCGATGACGAAATTGCAGGACAAACGAGCACCCCACGCGATGTCAGCTCATCCCTACTCCGCTCCTACCTCTTCTTTGCCATCGAGTTGACCGGCCGCGACTACGCACGCGGCAAGCTCTCCGCCATCGCCCGCCAGATCAACCGGGTCTTCCCCATGCCGGTCATGGTGCTCTTCAAGCACGGGAAATGCCTTTCCATCGCCGTCATCAACCGCCGCCAGAACAAGGTCCACGCGGACAAGGACGTGCTGGAAAAAGTCACCCTCATCCGCGACATCTCGCTCGCCAGCCCTCATCGCGGGCATCTCGACATCCTCCAATCCTTCGCCCTCTCCGAGCTGGTGCACCCGAAAAAGCTTCCCATCCGGGACTTCGATACCCTCCATGCCGCTTGGGAGCAGATCTTCAACGTCGAGCTGCTCAACAAGCGCTTCTACAAGGAACTCTCCAACTGGTATTTCTGGGCACTCCCGCAGGTCGAGTTCCCGGACGACCTCGAAAAGGACGACGAAAAACGCCGCGCCACTGGCCTCATCCGCCTGCTCACCCGGCTCATCTTCTGCTGGTTCCTCAAGGAAAAGGACGGACTCGTCCCGGAAAAACTCTTTGATCAATCCGACCTCACCAAGCTCCTCAAGGGCTTCGATCCCGAAAGCGAGACCAGTTCCACCTACTACCTCGCCGTCCTCCAGAACCTCTTCTTTGCCACGCTCAACCAGCGCATGAACGCCAATGGGAAAATCTACCGCACATTTGTTACAGATGAGGGCTTTCTTAAGAACCGAAACACCCATGACCTGAACCAGTATTACCGCCACGAAAAGCTCTTCAACTGCACGCAAGATGAAGCCCTCGCGCTGTTTGCGAATATCCCTTTTCTGAATGGCGGTCTATTCGAGTGTTTAGACAAGCGGGACGAGGAAAAGCAGGAGACGCTTTACCTCGACGGCTTCTCCCGCAATCCCAAGAAACGCCCCACCGTCCCCGACCGTCTCTTCTTCGACAGTG
Organism: Akkermansiaceae bacterium; assembly: GCA_043758445.1. Lineage (GTDB taxonomy): Bacteria > Verrucomicrobiota > Verrucomicrobiia > Verrucomicrobiales > Akkermansiaceae > Luteolibacter. The sequence continues at coordinate 13,207 of JAYVNM010000108.1, forward strand.
GCGAAACGGCCGACCTCTCCGAAGTCTATGGCGACAAGAAACGCAAAGCCGAAAAGGTCACCGGCCTCATCACCATCCTGAACCGCTACAAGTTCACCATCGTCGAGAACACCCCCATCGATCAGGAAATCGCCCTCGACCCCGAACTCCTCGGCAAAGTCTTCGAAAACCTCCTCGCCTCCTACAACGAGGAAACCAAGACCACCGCCCGCAAGCAGACCGGCTCCTTCTACACCCCGCGCCCCATCGTGGACTACATGGTGGACGAATCCCTCAAAGCCCACCTCGTTAGGAAACTGGAAGAAGCTCACGCGAAGGCGCGAAGCCGCGAAGGGGGAGAAGAAAAAGCGGTTGTTTCCGATTCCAAAAACCTCCGCGCCTTCGCGCCTTCGCGTGACACCCGTCTGGATCTCCTCTTCACCTACACCGAAGAGAAACCCGATTTCTCCGCGTCCGAAGTCGCCACCCTCATCGCCGCCATCGATGCCCTGAAAGTCCTCGACCCCGCCTGCGGCTCCGGTGCCTTCCCCATGGGCGTCCTCCACAAGCTCGTCTATATCCTCGGCAAGCTCGATCCCGACAACGACCGCTGGAAGGCGACTCAGCTCGCCAAGCTCGACTCCGCCCCCATGCGCGAGCAGCTCGAAGCCGCCTTCGCCGACAACCCCGACGACTACGGCCGCAAGCTCTACCTCATCGAAAACTGCCTCTACGGCGTGGACATCCAGCCCATCGCCATCCAGATCACCAAGCTCCGCTTCTTCATCTCCCTCGTCTGCGACCAGAAGACCAACC
>JAYVNM010000109.1:0-91927 GCA_043758445.1 Akkermansiaceae bacterium
AACAATAAAGGGTGCTGCGAAGGCTGAGCGACAGCGAAGACTTCGGCTGCGCCCTTTGGTTGAACAAGCCCGAAGCGACGTGCGACTCGGCCTTATGCGTTTTGTGTTCGGTCTTGATCTAACATGCGCTGCAGCGAACGGCTACGGCTGTCACGGCTCCTGCCTCCGCCTTTCCCCCACCGCGCAAGGAGCCGCGCCAGCCTACGCGGTCGCTGAGCTTGGGGTCGTTAGGCGTTTCTACGCGCGTCCTGTGAACGAAGCATTATGGCTACCGATTCCGATTGGCGACTCCAAGGACAGGAGCGGTATCTCCGCGGCGTCACTCTCGTTCATCGCGCCTACCGCCGCTACGCCAAGAACCCAAACTGGGACCACGACCACTGCAATTTCTGCTGGGCCAAGTTCATGGTCGAGGATTACTCCGACGTGCTGCACGAGGGTTATTGCACCGAGGACGACTACAACCGGATTTGTCCCCATTGCTTCAACGACTTCAACGCGCAGTTCCAATGGCGCGTCATCGAAGATATAACTCCGAACGATGCAGAAGATTCCAACACCCGCAACGCCTAATGCGCTGCAGCGAACTGGCCGGGCTGTCACGGTAGCTGCTATTTCTGGCTTGTGCGCGCCTCGTCCGTGCGCTCCACTTTCGTAGTTCGTATGTCTTCCCTTCGCTCCACCACGCAGCTACCGCGCCAGCCCGGCCAGTCGCTGAGCTTGGGGTCGTTAGGCGCTTCTACGCGCGTCTTGTAATCCCAGCGGAAAACCCTACGATGAAGACGTGCCCACGATTTTACGCGAACGCGGTTTCCGATTCTTCTTCTACATGGCCGACAGGTTCGAGCCTCCGCACGTCCACGTCCAGCGCGACGACTGCGCCGCCAAGCTCTGGCTCGACCCGCTCGAATTCGCCTTCGTCGAGGGGTTTCGCCGTCACGAAGCCAACGACATCCTTCACATCACAGAACAGCACCGCGACGAATTCCTTCGAGCGTGGTATAAGACCTTCGGAGACCTAAGCCATGAATGACCTTCGCATCCATCACGTTACCTTTGCCGCCGATTCCCTGTCCGTAAGCTTTTCAGACGAGCGCAGCGTTACAGTTCCGCTCAGTTCCTTTCCCCGCCTTCGCGCAGCGGCAGCGGCGGAGCGCGAGCAGTGGCAGCTCATCGGGCGTGGCCTCGGCGTTCACTGGGAGTCGCTCGACGAGGATTTGTCCGTCGAGAACATCCTTCTTGCATACAGCCGCACCAAGACAGCCGAGTATGCACACGCTTCGCACGTATGAACGAAGAAGCCGAACATGCGCTGCAGCGAACAGCTCCGTGCGTCACGCTCCGCCGTCGCTGAGCTTGGGGTCGTTAGGCGTTTCTGCGCTTGCCCAGAAATCGTAGCGGTTTATTCTCCCGACATGAGCACCGTCCTCGAAATCGAAACTGCCGTCAGCAAGCTCTCCCGTCACGAGCTTTTGTCCTTCCGCGACTGGTTCTCCGAGTTCGACGCCGTTGCGTGGGACAAGCAGTTCGAGGAGGATGTCGCCGCCGGACGTTTGGACGCCCTTGCAGACGGGGCCATCCGTGACCTGCGCGAGGGGCGTTGCCGAGACTTGTGAGGCACCGCACCAACCCAAAATTCTGGCAGTTCTATGCTCAACTTCCCGAGGAGATTCAGCGGCTGACGGACGAGAATTACGAACTGCTCAAGGCCGATTCGCGGCATCCGTCCCTCCACTTCAAGAAGGTTGGCAGGATGTGGTCAGTTCGGGTCGGCATCCACTATCGCGCAACCGCAGTCGAGGATAGTTCTGACATTGTTTGGTTCTGGATTGGTCATCACAGCGAGTATGACCGAATTATTGCTGGACGCCGTTAGTAACTCCAACGAAACCCCTAACATGCGCTGCAGCGAAGAGCTCCGTGCGTCACGGCACCTGCTTCCGCCGCCACCTTTCCCCCCACCATGCAGGTGCCGCGCCGCACTCCGCCGTCGCTGAGCTTGGGGTCGTTAGGCGTTTCTGCGCGAACCTTGACTCGAATGGCCCAAGAAACTAGCCTTTGGCCATGAACTACCGCGAGCGCATCGCCATTGACCCACGCATCCGCAGCGGCAAGCCGTGCATTCGCGGCACGCGCATCACGGTGGCCGACGTTTTCGATTACCTCGGTGGAGGCATGACCGTAGCCGAGGTGCTGGACGACTTCCCGACCTCACCGCCGACGACATTCAGGCGTGCTTTGCATTCGCCGCAGACCGTGACCGCCGCCTGAACGTCGTCCCGCATGAAGCTGCTCTTTGATGAGAACCTCTCGCCCAAGCTGCCCCGCTTGCTGGCGACGCTCTTTCCCGGCAACGCGCACGTCCGCGAGTGTGGGCTGCTTGGCCAGCCGGACGAGGACGTTTGGGAGTATGCGCGGGCCAACGACTTTATCATCGTCTCGAAGGATTCCGACTTTCAGTAGCGCAGCTTGCTATACGGCCATCCTCCCAAGCTCGTTTGGCGGCGCATCGGCAACTGCACCCGAGCGCAACTCGTTCAACTCATTACGACTCACGAGCCGGACATTCACGCACTCGACGCCGACCCATTCGAGTCGGTTCTCGTTCTCTCGTAGGAACGCAAACGCCTAATAATAAAGGGTGCGGCGAAGGCTGAGCGACAGCGAAGACTTCGGCTGCGCCCTTTGGAAGCATGCGCTGCAGCGAACCCGGCGGGGGCGTCGCGGTTGCAATCGTTGCCTCCCGTACGCCGGGTCGATGAGCTTGGGGCTTTGAGTCAGTCCTCAAGCGCCGTTGGATCGTCGTAGAGCTTTTGGCTGTCGCCGCCGTGATTATTACGGCCATTGTGGTTCCTCATCTCCACGCATTGCGATGGCACGTGACCGCGATGACAGTGGTTGACGGAAGTGAGTCTGGACAGTATCACGCCGCGTTAGTGATCGAATACGTGCTCGAATGGATTACTCTCGACCAAGGCTTCTCCCGCTACCCAAATCTGCGCTGGGCGAGACCGTAAAGCTGGCAGGTGGATGGTTACGAAATTCGTGAAAACAGTGAAAAAACTCTACATCGCAGGCCATCGTGGCATGGTCGGCAAGGCACTCGTGCGCGAGGCGGAAAAGCTGGGTGGATTCGATGTTGTCACTACCACGCGGCATCAGCTCGATCTTCTCGACCAGCGCGGGGTCTTCGATTTCCTGGCTTTGGAAAAACCCGACATTGTCATCATCTCCGCCGCCAAGGTCGGTGGGATTCATGCGAACTCGACCTACCCGGCGGACTTCATTTACGAAAATCTAACCATCGCCACGAATCTGGTAGAAGGCAGCCGCCGCGCCGGAGTGCCGCGCGTGTTATTCCTCGGCTCATCCTGCATTTATCCGAAAATGGCCCCCCAGCCAATGCCGGAAGATTGCCTGCTGACCAGTCCGTTAGAACTGACGAACGAAGCCTACGCTATCGCGAAAATCGCCGGGCTAAAACTCTGCCAGCATTACCGCGCCCAGCACGGTCTGCTCTATCACAGCGCCATGCCCACGAATCTCTACGGCCCCGGCGACAACTATCACCCGGAGAATTCGCATGTCATTCCTGCGCTTATCCGGCGCTTTCACGAAGCGCAGGAACGGGGCGATGCGAACGTCACGATCTGGGGCACCGGCACCCCGCGCCGCGAGTTCCTGCACGTGGATGATCTGGCGACCGCCTGCTTTCATCTGCTCGGCCTCGCCAATCCGCCGGACTGGGTGAACGTCGGCGTCGGTGACGATGTGACGATTCTCGAACTCGCCTCGCTCGTCGCCACCACCATCGGCTTTACCGGCGGCATCCTAACCGATCCAAGCAAGCCCGATGGCACGCCGCGCAAGTTGTTGGATATTGCTAAAATCAAAGCTAGCGGGTGGACACCCGCGGTTGATTTCCGCGAAGGTCTGGCGGCTGCCTATCAGGATTTCCTAGCCAGTCTGAAGGCCGGTGAGGCCCGTCTGTAAATCAGCTCATCACAGGCATTTCCCATGGCATTCATCACGGAGAAAACCAAGCGGATGTCGCTATGCGCGGCAGCCGTCACTTTCGTCGCCTTATTCATCACCATCGTCGCGATCGCGGATCGGGGCGAGGGCAGCCGTTGGTGGGGTTTCATCGACCGGATTCCGTTTGGCGATAAATTCGGCCACCTCGGCCTCATCGGAACACTTACCTTTCTCTGCAATCTAGCAAACCCGCCGCGCGCATATACTTGGCTGCCACATTTCATCACACTGACGACTTTGATACTGCTTACGCTGCTGTCGTTGGAAGAAATCGCCCAAGCATTCATTCCCACCCGAACTTGTGATTGGTTTGACTGGTTCGCCGATCTTGCGGGCTTGGCGCTCGGCCAATCACTGGCGGCGGGCATCCGACGCCTGCTATTTCCCGCTCTCGTATCAACGATCCGCCCAAGCTCACCCAAGCTGAATCAACCTTTATGAAAAAAGCACTGATCACCGGAATCACCGGCCAGGACGGTTCCTATCTCGCAGAATTTCTGCTGGAAAAAGGTTACGAAGTCCACGGCATCAAGCGCCGCGCCTCGTTGTTCAACACCCAGCGGATCGACCATATTTATGAAGACCCGCATGTCGAGAACTCGCGGTTCCGCCTGCATTATGGGGATCTCGCGGATAGTTCCAACCTCACTCGTATTCTTGGCGAGGTGCGGCCGGACGAGGTGTATAATCTCGGCGCACAATCCCACGTCGCAGTCTCCTTCGAGGCTCCCGAATACACGGCGGATGTCGATGCGCTCGGCACCCTGCGATTGCTCGAAGCGATCCGTTTCCTGGGCATGGAGAAAACCTGCCGTTTCTATCAGGCATCCACCTCTGAGCTTTACGGCTTGGTGCGGGAAATCCCACAGAAGGAAACCACGCCATTCCACCCGCGCTCGCCCTATGGGGTGGCGAAGCTGTATGCCTACTGGATCACGGTGAACTATCGCGAGGCCTATGGCATGTATGCGTGCAACGGCATCCTATTCAACCATGAATCGCCGCGCCGGGGTGAGACTTTTGTGACCCGCAAGATCACCCGGGCCATCGCCAACATCACCCAAGGTTTGGAGTCCTGCCTGTTCCTCGGTAACCTCGATTCCCTGCGCGACTGGGGCCACGCGAAAGACTATGTGCGGATGCAGTGGATGATGCTGCAGCAGGTGACGGCCGATGATTTCGTGATCGCCACCGGCAAGCAGATTTCGGTCCGCGAGTTTGTCAAATTGGCCGCCCGGGAAGCCGGGATCGAACTGGCATTTTCGGGTGAGGGCGTGCATGAAATCGGCACCGTCACGGCGGTTGACCCGGCAGTCGCGCCTGCGGTCACGGTCGGCGCGGTCATCGTCAAAGTCGATCCCCGGTATTTCCGCCCGGCGGAAGTCGAGACGTTGTTAGGTGATCCGTCCAAGGCCAGGGAAAAGCTCGGGTGGGTGCCGGAAATCACCGTCGAACAAATGTGCGCGGAGATGGTCGCTGCGGATCTGGAAGTCGCCCGCCGCCACGCGCTGCTCAAGTCCCACGGCCATCATGTGTCGGTCTCGAAGGAATGATCCTAGACCTTTGCCCAAGCGCGATATCACTATGAATTTCCCCCCTCCAAACCTATGAAAAAAGTCTTCGTTTCTGGATGCTATGACATCCTTCACGCCGGACATCTACAGTTTTTCGAAGAGGCACGGGCGTTGGGGGACTATCTGATAGTTTCATTCGCCTCCGCCGAAGTGCTGTGGCATCACAAGCGGCGGAAACCCTCGATCCCGGACGATCACAAGCGGGTCCTGTTGCAAGGACTGCGGATGATCGACGAAGTGATCATCACCCACGGCCACAAGGAAGGACTGGATTTCGAGGAGGATTTCCTGCGCCTTCGCCCGGATTTCCTGATCGTCACTGAGGATGATAAATACGGGGAGGTGAAACGCGAAATCTGCCAGCAGGTCGGCGCGAAATACACCATTCTGCCCAAGACGCCGCCGCGATTCGAGCCGGTTTCCACCAGCTCCATCGTGCGCTGGGTGCAGGCCCCGACCGAGGCTCCGCTGCGGGTCGATTTCGCGGGCGGTTGGCTCGATGTCCCGCGGTTTTCCAGGCCCGGCGAGTTCATCGTGAACTGCACCATTTCTCCGCTCGTTTCGCTGCGCGAGTGGCCGTATGAGAAGCAGGCTGGCCTTGGTGGCAGCGGGGCCTGGGCGCTGTTGAACGGACAGGACGGCATCGAATCGGAAATCGACCTCGGCGTCGGCTGGCAGGACCCGGCGGTCATCCGTGAGACTGGACTTTGTGTCTGGCGATCCGGCAAAACCCCGGTGCTCGATTTCAAACGCAACGGCGATTTCCTAACCGGCTGCCTCGCCATCCTCTGGACCGGCTCGCCCCATGACACGCCCGGTGTCGTCAATCTTGCGCGTGACTACGACGGCATCGCCCGCAGCAGCCGCGTCGCCCGCGAAGGCGTGCTCCATGCCGATTCCCACCGTCTCGCGGAAGGCATGGCCATTTACCACGCCACCCAACTCGCAGAAGGCATGGCACCTCTGCCGGAAATCCCCGGTTCGCTCGCCCGCAAATACTGCGGCGGCGGCCACGGCGGCTACGCGCTCTATCTGTTCGGCTCACCGCAAGACCGTGACCATGCTATCGCCGACTCGCCCTCCCTCCGTGCGGTGGAGCCGGTTTGCCAGATCTAACGGCTATTCCTATTTCCTGAAAATTTGAAACAACTCTCCATCATCGGCCTGCCCGTCGCGGCGGCCACCTATGCCGGAGCGGTGGCATGGATTCTTGAAAACGCCCTGAAACGGGACCGCGCTTATGCCGTGGAGGCGGCGAATACCCATGTCGCCGCGCTGGCCCGGACGGATGCTGCCTTCAGGGCGGCAATGGCCGACTTTGACTTGATCTGTCCGGACGGGATGCCGCTCGTATGGGCGCTCAATGCCCAACTCGGTCCTCATGAAAAACTAACCGACCGGGTGTACGGCCCGACCTTGATGTTGGAAACGCTCAAGGCGACCGATGGCCGGGCGGGCGAGTTCAAGCACTTTCTGCTAGGCGGCAAGGCCAGCACGCTGGACGAACTCATGCGCACCTTCGCAGGTCGTTTTCCCGGCGTCGCGATTGCCGGCACGCATTCGCCACCGTTCGGGGAATGGCCAGACAATGAATTTGATACCATCGCGGAAAAAATCCGCGCCTCAGGCGCGAACCTGATCTGGGTCGGCCTCGGTTGTCCGAAGCAGGAACACTGGATCGCCCAACACAAGGACCACCTCCCGGCAGGCGTGTATTTTGGCATCGGCGCGGCCTTCGCCTTCCATGCTGGGGAAATCCGCCAGGCTCCCCCGCTGGTCCAGCGGCTCGGCCTCGAATGGGCCTACCGCATGGCGATGGAACCACGGCGGCTGTTCAAACGTTACTTTACATACAATTCCCTATTCCTCTACTACCTCCTGCGTGACCGCGTCGCCCTGAATTCCAAATCCTGAAATTACCCATGTCTATCAAATCCATCTGCTGCCTCGGTGCCGGCTACGTCGGCGGCCCCACCATGGCCATGATCGCCGCCAAATGCCCAGACATCCAAGTCACCGTGGCTGATATGAACGAAAAGCGGATCGCCGCCTGGAACTCGGACACGCTACCGATTTACGAGCCCGGCCTCGATGCGGTCGTCGCCTCCGCGCGGGGCAGGAATTTGCATTTCACCACCGATATCCGGGCGTCCATCGCCGCCGCAGATTTGATTTTCGTCTCGGTCGGTACGCCCACCAAGTCCTACGGCATCGGGGCCGGCCGCGCCGCCGATCTGCGCTACATCGAGTCCGCCGCCCGCCTGATCGCGGAGGTTTCCCAAGGCCATAAGATCATCGTTGAAAAAAGCACGATCCCGGTGAAAACCGCGACCGCCATCACGTCCATCCTCGCCGCGAATTCCCCGACTGGCGCGACGTTCCAAGTCCTTTCCAACCCCGAATTCTTGGCGGAAGGCACCGCCATGGAGGATCTCATGAGTCCGGACCGCGTCCTGATCGGCGGCGAATCCACCCCCGAAGGCAATGCGGCGGTGGCAGCGCTCGCGGAGGTTTACGCCCGCTGGATTCCCCGCGAACGCATCCTCACCACCAATCTCTGGTCGTCCGAACTTTCCAAGCTGGTCGCCAACGCCTTCCTCGCCCAGCGGATTTCCTCGATCAATTCGATCTCCGCGCTCTGCGAAGCGACCGGCGCGGATGTCGATGAAGTCGCCCGCGCCGTCGGCATGGACTCGCGAATCGGGCCGAAGTTTCTCAATGCCTCTCTCGGCTTCGGCGGCTCGTGTTTCCAAAAGGACATTCTCAATCTGGTTTACCTCTGTGACTCGTTCAATCTACCGCACGTCGCGGAATACTGGCGACAGGTCGTCCATCTCAACGATTGGCAGAAGACCCGCTTCGTGGAAAAAATCGTCCGCACGCTCTATAATACCGTCAACGGCAAGCGGATTGGCATTCTCGGGTTCGCTTTCAAGAAAGACACCAACGACACCCGCGAATCACCTGCCATCCATGTCTGCCGTGATCTACTCCTCGAACGCGCCCACCTCGCCATCTATGACCCACGGGTCAGCCGGGAAACGATCCAGCAGGATCTGCTGGATGCCGGGGTTCCGGCGGATCTCATTGCCTCGAATATCGAGTTTTCCCCCGATCCCTACACAGCGGCAACCGACGCTCACGCGCTGGCCTCGCTCACCGAATGGGACGAATTCCGCACCCTCGATCTGCCACGCATTTACGACCTCATGCTCAAGCCGGCCTTCATTTTTGACGGACGCGCGGTTTTGGCGTCCGATCAGTTGAAGGCGCACGGCTTCGATGCATTTGTCATTGGTAAGGGGGCATGAGGGGGTAAGTGCTAAAATTCTGAAAACTGAAATGCTAAAATACCGGTCACTCCGAACATCATTTCACACTTTCAATTCAAATACGTAGATCCTGCATTCCTCTGCTAATTTACAAGGTTCTTAGCATCTACGCCTTGCGCTTGTCGAATGAACTGAGGGACCGGACGAAGGCATTCGCTTCTTCAGTAGTTCGACTGTTCATTCGGCTGCCACGAAACAGAGACGAGATCGCCATTCTCGGGAAGCAACTGATCCGATCAGGGACTTCGGTCGCCTCCCATGCCAGAGAGGCGTCCCGAGCCCGCTCGGATTCGGAATTTTGTTCAAAGTTGGATGGATTGCTCCAAGGAAGCTGATGAAACACAACTTTGGATTGAACTCCTTGTGGATGATTGTGGGGTCAATGACTCGGAAATGCCTGCCATCCATCGCGAGGCGGGGGAAATCATTGCCATTTTCACTACCATCGTATCGAAAGTCCGCAAGACACTCTAAAGATAAATGCTGAAACGCTGGAATTCCGGCCATTTTCAATTTAGCCTCATCCATCTACATTTTATTCGCTTACTTTTCAGCATTTCAGTTTTCAGTTTTTCAGCATTTACCCCATGAATATCCATCCCGAGTTTCATCGCTTCCTTCACCGCCAGGATAAAGAAAATATGCTTGGCCAACGTGGCCTTGTCGTGTGGCTCTGCGGCTTGTCCGGCTCTGGAAAATCCACCATCGCCAATGCCGCCGAGCGGGTGTTGCACCAGCAGGGACGCTTCACCACCATTCTCGACGGCGACAACCTGCGCACCGGTCTGAATTCCAACCTCGGCTTCACGGATCAGGACCGTCTCGAAAACATCCGCCGGATCTCTGAAGTCGCGAAAATCTTCGTTTCCCAAGGCATTATCACCTTCGTCTCCGCCATCACCCCGCGTGGCGAATTGCGGGATCTGGCCCGTGGCATTCTTGGCGATGACCTCTTGGAAGTCTATGTAAAGGCAAGTTATGAGGCTTGTGAAAAGCGCGACGTGAAGGGCCTGTATGCAAAGGCCGCCCGGGGTGAAATTGCCCACTTCACAGGGAAAGATGGCTCCTTCGAGCCACCGAATAACCCGGATCTCCTGCTCGATACCGAGTCCACAACCATCGAAGACGCCGCTTTCGAACTGCTCGAAGCCATCCGTGAAAAAATCGCTGTCCACCTACCGCTGTGAACGCCGCCACTGCCCGAAAAACAATACCTTACCATTCCACCCAACATTATATTTAAATCTTGACCGCGGCAGCAAGCCTGCCTATCCCACGCACTTCTGAGCGAGCGGAGCAGAATTCTCCCACGTCAAGCACCCTATTTCCCTCATTGCCCCGTCCCATGCCCAATTACCAACTCGACCAACTTGACCAGCTCGAAGCCGAAGCCATTTTCATCTTTCGCGAAACGGCGGCCCAATTTGAAAATCCCGCCCTGCTGTTTTCCGGCGGCAAGGATTCAATCGTGATGGCGTGGCTCGCCCGCAAGGCTTTCTGGCCAGCCCGCATGCCCTTTCCACTCGTCCATATCGACACCGGCCACAATTTCGAGGAAACCATGACCTACCGCGATGAGTTCGTGGATCTGATCCGCGCCAATCTCGTGGTTGGCTCGGTCCAAGATTCCATCGACAGCGGACGGGTGGTTGAGGAAAAAGGCGTGAACGCCTCGCGCAACAAACTCCAGACCGTTACCCTCCTCGATACCATTGAGGAAAACCAATACGACGCCTGCCTCGGTGGCGGACGCCGGGACGAAGAAAAAGCCCGCGCCAAGGAACGCTTTTTCTCCCACCGCGACGACTTCGGCCAATGGGATCCGAAAAACCAACGGCCCGAACTTTGGAACCTGTTCAACGGTCGTAAAAACCCCGGCGAACACTTCCGCGTCTTCCCACTCTCGAACTTCACCGAGATGGACATCTGGATGTATATCAAGCGCGAGAAAATCCCCTTGCCATCCATCTATTTCTCCCACGAACGCGAGGTCTTCGAGCGCAACGGCTCAATCCTCGCCGTCACCAAATTCCTCAAACCCCAGGACCACGAACCCGTAACTCGCAAAATCGTCCGCTTCCGCACCATCGGCGACGCCACCTGCACCGGTGCCGTGGAATCCACCGCCTCGGATCTCGATGAAGTCATCGCCGAAGTCGCCGCCGCCCGCCAAACCGAGCGCGGCACCCGCTCCGACGACAAACGCTCGGAAACCTCCATGGAAGACCGCAAAAAAGAAGGCTACTTCTGATCCGGTTAGGGAGTTATGGGTTATACGTTAGAAGTTATTAGAAAATATATCTTAGTCGCTTCCACAGCCCAGCCTCCCAGTCCTTCTTACATATAACAAATAACTTCTAACACATACCTCTACCTAATGGACCTTCTCCGCTTCACCACCGCTGGCTCCGTCGATGACGGCAAATCCACCCTAATCGGTCGCTTATTGTATGATTCCAAATCCATCTTCGAAGACCAACTCGAAGCGATGGAGGAATCTTCACGCCGCCGCGGCGATGGCAACGTCAATCTCGCTCTTCTAACGGACGGCTTGAAGGCCGAGCGCGAGCAGGGCATCACGATCGATGTCGCCTACCGCTACTTCGCCACACCCAAGCGGAAATTCATCATCGCCGATACTCCCGGCCACACCCAATACACCCGCAACATGGTGACCGGGGCTTCCACCGCGAACCTGGCGATCATTCTCATCGACGCACGCAAGGGCGTGATCGAGCAAACCAAACGCCACAGTTTCATCGCCAATCTGTTGCGCATCCAGCATCTCGTCGTCGCCGTCAACAAGATGGACCTCGTGGATTATTCGGAAGAAGTTTACAATAATATCGTCAAGGACTTCCGCGAGTTTGCCTCACGCCTCGACAACATCGTGGAAATCACGGACATCCCGATTTCCGCCCTCAACGGCGACAACGTCGTGGACAAGTCCGAGCACATGCCATGGTACCAAGGTCCAACCTTTCTCTATCACCTCGAAAACGTCTATGTCGGCGGCGAGGAAAACCATGTCGATGCCCGCTTCCCGGTGCAATGGGTGATCCGCCCGATGTGCGACGAGTGGCACGACTTCCGCGGCTATGCCGGCCGCGTGGCCGGGGGCATTTTCAAACCCGGCGATGAAGTTACAGTCCTGCCCTCCGGTTTCACCACCCGCGTGAAAGCCATCCACAGCCCGGACGGCGAACTGGCGGAAGCTTACGCCCCACAGTCGGTCTGCATCACCTTAACTGAGGAAATTGACATCTCGCGCGGTGATACCTTGGTAAAAACTAACAATCCACCGCACGTCGAGCAGGACATCGAAGCGATGATTTGTTGGTTCTCTTCCAAGCCAATGCCGCCCAATGCTAAGTTAGTTGTCCGCCACACCACTCAGGAAACCAAAGCGATTGTGCAGGAAGTGAAGTATCATGTTGATATCAACACCCTGCATAAAATCGAAGGCGTCACTGGCTTCTCCATGAACGATATCGGCCGCATTTCGCTGCGCACCGCAGTCCCCCTCATTTACGACTCCTACCGCCGCAACCGCATCACCGGCTCCTTCATCCTCATTGATCCCGGCACCAACGAAACTGTCGCGGCTGGCATGATTATTTGACGTGGCGGCGATCAACGGTCGCCAAAGGTTATATTGTCACGCATCAAGATTTATAATTTCCGATACGAGCGCAACGCGCAAGGATTCAGAAATCCTGATCCGGGTGCCGCCCCCCTTTATTTTGCGTGGCCGGTCGGAAAATAAGGTTGCACTCTTGAGGGCCAACGGTCCGGAATTATACCAGCCCAGCCCAACGGGCTGGGTTGACGATTCGCGATGATATTGAGGGCTGAAAGCCCGCCCAATATCGGGGCCGCACTATAACGAATACATGGATAGACCGGGCTTTAGGCTTCTCGCTCGCCCTCAGTCGCTTTCTTCCGCCGCCCGAGCCAGCCACGAACAACCTGAGTCAGCACCACGCCGACCGCGATTAGACTCACTCCTGTAATGGCAGGTATCAACCTACCATCTGCCAAGCCCACACCACTCAATACCACTCCGCAGCCGATAATGCCACTGCACAGCATGGACACCGGCAGATAAAGGATAAACGGCGCACGCATGAATCCCAAAACGTAGTTTTGGAAAAAAAACGGAAGACCAGGAGTAAGTCGCATGATTAGTATCAATTTCAAGTGATCTCCTCGCGGTAAATCGGGAATTTGAATCGATGTGGTCGCTAAGAATTTCTCTACCAATTTCCGCGCCGGATACGCCGCCAACAAGTAGGTCCATGTGAGATTCAAGAGCATCGCGAGCAAGCAAAGCGAACACGCCATCACCGGCCGTTCTCGCCACACAATGCCTGCTGTGAACAGCAGCGGACTCGTCAGGATCGGCAGCCCAGGAAGAAACACCAGTGCCCAAAATAGTGCCGCAGGATGCTGCGCCAGGTAGGCATTCACACGCTCCCACAGCCCCTTCAAAACCGCCATATCCACGCCCATTTTCCACGCCACCAGCACTGCGGCGAGCCCTATCCCGGCAAGCAAAATTAATGCAATCCGCACCCGTCTGTGCAGCAACAGTTTTCGAAGCATTTCCATTCGGCACGCAAACTCTACTTTCGCGTTTGTCTTGGCAAGGCCGCATCCGTTGACGAAATCTGATAGTCGTTGCAGGCGGGTCATCAATGGACCGTCGCCGAGCGTTAATCCCCTGAGTTATTCTCCATCCACAAGTGTTTCCAGCAGCGATGTTTTATTGTTCATTTTTTCTTGAACATTCTCTACACCGATTCAATCTCACACAAGTGAGAGATTTGCTCCCACCCCTAAATTTGCCGCGATGTCTCGGTTCCAAGCCGTCAAAAAGCCCGTAACCAAGGGCGGTAGCGTGGCAAAATCGACCTCGCATTTTCTGGGAAATCGTGCTCCCGAGCTTGGCAAACTGTCCTGGTGACCGCCTGTTTTCCCATGTCCCTCCAAGACCGTCTCCAGCAGAAATCCGCCGTGATCGGCGTCGTCGGCCTCGGCTATGTCGGTTTGCCCCTCGTCCTCGCCTACGCCGCCAAGGGTTTCCACACCATTGGCTTTGACATCGACCCCACGAAGATCGACGCCCTGCTTGCTGGCCGGACTTACATCAAACACATTTCCACAGCTTCCGTCGCCGCCGCCCGTTCATCCGGGAAACTCGACGCGACCACCGATTTTTCCAAAGTCGCAGACTGCGATGCGATCATCCTCTGCGTCCCCACCCCGCTAGACGCGCACTTCGAGCCGGACCTCAGCTATGTCACGGATACTCTGGACTCCGTAGTCCCTTATCTCAAAACTGGCCAGATCCTCAGTCTGGAAAGCACCACCTACCCCGGCACCACGCAGGAGGAAGTCGTCCCGCGCGTCGAGGCCGCTGGTTTCAAGGTCGGCGAGGCCGTCTTCGTCGTCTATTCCCCGGAACGCGAAGACCCGGGCAACCCTAAATTCACCGCCGTCAACATCCCCAAAGTCGTGGGTGGTCACACTCCGGCCTGTCTTGCCGCTGGCACTGCCCTCTACGCCGCCGCATTCGATCAGGTGGTGCCCGTTTCCTCCACCCAGGTCGCGGAACTCACGAAGCTGTTGGAAAACATCTACCGCGCCGTCAACATCGGCCTCGTCAATGAGTTGAAAATCGTCGCCGACCGCATGGACATCGACATTTGGGAAGTCATCCGCGCCGCCTCCACCAAGCCATTCGGCTTCACCCCGTTCTATCCCGGCCCCGGACTCGGCGGCCATTGCATCCCCATCGACCCATTTTACCTCACTTGGAAGGCCCGGGAATTCGGCGTCCACACCCGCTTCATCGAACTCGCCGGGGAAATCAACCGCACCATGCCCGAATACGTCGTCCGGCGCACGATGGAAGCACTCAACTCCCACAGTAAGGCGATCAAGGGCAGCCGCATACTGCTGTTAGGCCTGGCCTACAAGGCCAACGTCGATGACATGCGCGAGTCGCCAACCTTCGAGCTGATGGACCGCTTCCAAGAACTCGGCGCGATGGTTCGGTTCCACGACCCCCACATCCTAATTGTCGGCCCCACCCGCGAACACATGAACTGGGCCGGGTTCACATCACTGGATTGGACAGCGGAAAATCTCGCCGCTCAAGACTGCATCGTCATCGCCACCCATCACGCCGCCTTTGATCTCGCCGAACTCGCAACCCACGCCAATCTCATCATCGACACTCGCAACGCGATGGCAAACGTCACGACCCAGCCCGGCCAAGTGGTAAAGGCATAAATAGCCGTAGCCATTCAACTTGCCACAATCCTACCCTCGCTAAAAAGTTAATATGTAATCTCTCCCATCTGCTTTCCGCATCCATGAATCCCCGCCTCCCATGACGCTTTCTATCGCCATCATTCTTCCTGCCTATAATGAGGAAATGACGATTGTGGATACCATGAAAGATTTCTTCAGTGTGTGTCCTGATGCTGAAATTTTCGTAATCGACAACGCTTCTAAAGACCGCACCAACGAGCTCGCGCGCGCGGCTTATCAGGAACTCGGCTGCAAAGGCCGCTTATTGGAAGAGCCCCGCAAAGGCAAAGCCGCCGCAGTCCGCAAGGCTTTTATGGAAATAGACGCTGACATCTACGTCATGGCTGATTCCGACATGACTTATCCAGCCAGCGATTTACCCAAACTCCTAGTCCCCATCATCGAGGGCCGTGCCGACATCGTCTGCGGGAACCGCCACAGCTCCGGTGTCTATGCCCGCGAAAATAAGCGCCCGCTCCACGACTTCGGAAATAATCTGGTGCGCTGGCTGATCAATTCACTCTTCAATGGCTCACTTGTGGACATTCTAACCGGCTACCGGATCATGTCGAAACGCTTCGTGAAAAACTATCCAATTCTATCAGGCGGATTCGGGCTGGAAACGGAAATGAGCATTCATGCCCTCGACAAGGGGTATTCCATCATCGAGTTGCCGACGGACTACCGCGACCGTCCAGAAGGTTCATTTTCCAAACTCAACACCTTCACTGATGGAATTCTCGTCTTGAAAACGATTTTTTCGATTTTCGTCAAATACCGTCCCATGCTTTTTTTCAGCTTTTGCTCAATGGTATTCGCAGCGGGCGCTCTCGGAGCGGGATATTTTCCGGTCATGGAGTATTTACACACTTGGAAAATTTTGCACATTCCACTGGCGATTCTTGCATCGGGCTTGTCCATTCTCTCGATGTTGAGTTTTTCTGTAGCGGTAATTCTGGATGGCTTGGCTTCGGCACAGCGCTTCCATCACGCCCTCGGGCTGCTCCATTGGCAGCCCGCCTCCACCCCAAAAGTTGCAAAATCCTGAAACCATCCAATCGTCGATTTATTCCATGAGCAACTCATACTTTGACGAACACGCTTCAACTTACGATCAAGACCTAAGTAAAGCACTTGATGTTTCTGGCGAGGACAAGAACTACTTTGCACGCGGCAGAATGGTTTGGTTGGCCAAATGGATCGCTTCCAATGGTTTCGGGGCTAGATCGGTGATGGACTTCGGCTGCGGGACGGGCTCCGCCACACCATTCATTAAAGAATGCCTTCAGCCACAAGAAATTCTAGGGGTCGATGTCTCCTCCGATTCACTAAATATAGCATGCGAAACATTTGGGGCAGAAGACACATCCTTCAGCCTAATCCAAGAGCCTATGTCCGGTCATTTCGACATCGCCTTCTGCAATGGGGTCTTTCATCACATCGAAACTCATGAACGACAGGGGGCGCTCGATTACGTGTTTGCATCGCTGCGTCCGGGCGGAATCTTCGCCCTGTTCGAGAATAATCCATGGAACCCGGCGACTTTGTATGTTATGAGCCGCTGCCAGTTTGACCGCGATGCCATTACCCTGCCGCCACCAGAAACGCGACACCGAATGCAGGATGCGGGATTCAAAATTCTCGCCACGCGGTACTTGTTCATCTTCCCGGCCTTGCTGAAAATTTTTCGCCCTTTAGAGCAACCACTCTCCCCATGGCCGTTCGGAACACAGTATGTTGTCGTCGGTAAAAAGCCTTAATTACTTAGGTCTTTCAGAATGCTTCATACCAACCCAACGATAAAAATACCTACCGGAGCAACCTGGTTAGGCCACTGGATCCTGTTCGCCGCGGCATGCAATGTCGCTGGCTGGTCGCTGTCCGCCATCCATTGCCTGAATGCGGTCGGAC
Organism: Akkermansiaceae bacterium; assembly: GCA_043758445.1. Taxonomy (GTDB): domain Bacteria; phylum Verrucomicrobiota; class Verrucomicrobiia; order Verrucomicrobiales; family Akkermansiaceae; genus Luteolibacter. The sequence goes on from JAYVNM010000109.1 coordinate 17,171, forward strand.
TTATTATCGCTGTTCCATTGTTTTGGTTCATAATGGCCCGCCTCATTGGCCTCGGCATACCATCAAAACCATGCAGGCCCGTCCTTTCGTCTTGGCATCTGAGATTCAAGAAATTGCTGCCAGCAAGTTTTTTTATACTGGCAATATTGTCTCTTATCGGAGGCTTTCTCTACGCACCCAACAATTTCGATGCTCTTATCTATAGGATGCCGCGTGTCGCCGACTGGCTAATGGTGGAACATTGGGAATGGATTTCTACTACCAAGAACAACCTCAATACCCGCTCTACGGGCTTCGAGTGGTGGACAGCCCCGATGTTTGCGATCCTGAGGACAGACCGGCTCGTATTCCTAATCAATCTAGTCTCGTTTCTCTTCCTACCGGGACTTTTTTTTAGCCTCTTCAGACAGATGGGAGTGCCTCGCAGGGCTGCGTATTGCTGGATGTGGATCCTGCCCTCTGGATATTGCTTCGTCTTGCAGGCGGCCAGTGTCGGCAATGACATGCTCGCCACCTTGTTCGCAGTCGCCGCCTTTGATTTCGGCTTCCGGTGGAAACGCGGAGGCGGCTATCCGTGTTTCGCCCTGGCGCTGTTAGGATGTGCGATGATGACCGCCATCAAACCCACCACCCTTCCCCTGCTGCTGCCGTTCGCGGTGTTGTTTCACGGCATGTGGCAACCTGCGCTGCGAAAACCATTGCCGACTTTGGCTCTTGCCATTCTGTTTGTCTTTGCTTCTTTCCTGCCGACCGCAGCCATCAACTTCCGCCAGTGCGGTGACTGGACCGGAGCTGCGGCAGAAGATCAAAAGTTGGGACAGGTCGAACCACTGGTCGGCATTGCCACCAATACGATCAATACCTCGCTGCAGAACTTGATGCCGCCAGTTTTCCCGCTCGCTGGTGCTTGGAACAAGATGTTCATACGCTTATTTCCGCCCTCGTTTCTGGAGGCGACACACCGCTCATTTGAAGAAGGAGGGGCTAATTTTTCGGTTCCTGATTTCCAAGGCGAGGAATCGTCTGGCGTCGGCACAGGTGTGAGCATCCTACTATTCACTTCCATGCTCATGGGTTTGCGCAAGCCTGCTGAACCCGTCTCTCGGGGTCCATATTTTATGCGCCGCCGGATGCCGTGGCTACTCATGTGCGGTGCTTTTTCCCTCGCTATACTCGCATATTTCAGCCGGGCGGGTATGTCCACCGTGGCCCGACACATCGCGCCATTCTATCCGTTTTTCTTTGCCTTGTGTCTGTGCGGAAAAAGCCAGAGCCGCGTAGTAAGAACCCGCACTTGGCGCTGGGCGGCCGCCCTCGCAGTGGCCTCGGCACTCGCCATGGTGATCATCACCCCTTCACGCCCGCTATGGCCTGCGAACACCCTATTTTCTAAAGTTAACGGAAATTCCCCCCAGCTTCTACAGCGGGCAAAAACCGGCTATGAGGTGTACGCTGGACGCAGCGACGGCCTTGGACCTATCAGGGACACGCTGCCACCGGATATCACCGACGTCGGCTATCTTAGTTACAGCGCCAGCCCAGAGCTACCTTTGTGGAAACCCTACATGCAACGACGGTTACATCACCTACTCCCACAAGATACCTTAGGTAGCCTGAGGACCGAAGGCATCCGTTATCTCGCGCTCAACACCGATCATTTTGAATTATATAAAGGAACCACTCCAGAGGAATGGGTGAAACGGGATGGCGGCATCGTCAAAATACGTATCCCCCTACAACTAATAGCCCGGCAGCCTCCCTGCGAGTGGTGGGTGATAGAAATCCCACCTCTTCCACTCTAATCCCGCCATTCCAGTCTCCCACCTAATAATATGAACCCTGCTCCCGAACTTTCCATCGTCATGCCGTGCCTTAACGAGGCGGAAACACTCGCCGTCTGCATTCACAAGGCGATCAAGGCGTTCGGTGATTCTAACATCATCGGTGAGGTGGTAATCGCGGACAATGGCAGCACCGATGGGTCACAAGAAATTGCAGCTCGTGCGGGTGCCCGAGTCGTCCCCGTCAGCTTGAAAGGCTATGGTAACGCCCTGCGCGGCGGCATTGAGGCGGCATTTGGTCAATGGATTCTGATGGGGGATGCTGATGACAGCTATGATTTTTCGAGCATCAAACCTTTCATCGAAAAACTGCGCGCAGGCAACGAACTGGTGATGGGATGCCGCCTGCCTTCCGGTGGTGGGAAGGTCATGGCCGGTGCCATGCCATGGAAACACAGATGGATCGGCAATCCTGCCCTTACTTTCATCGGACGCCTTTTATTCAAATGCCCGGCTCATGATTTCCACTGCGGCATGAGGGCATTCACCAAAGATGGCTACAAGCGCATGGACCTACGAACCACCGGGATGGAATTGGCTTCCGAGATGGTAATCAAATCCACCCTCAAAGGACTGCGCTTCACTGAAGTCCCGATCACTCTTTATCCAGACGGGCGTTCCCGCGCACCCCATCTTCGCAGTTGGCGAGACGGTTGGAGGCATTTGCGTTTCATGCTTTTGTTCAGCCCCCGCTGGCTTTTCCTGATCCCTGGGATGCTGTTATGCGTGCTGGGCCTAGGAGCGCTTTCCACGTTAGCACTCGGTCAGATGATATTCGGCAAAGTCGTGCTGGACGTTGGCACCATGATGGCTGCGTCAATGCTACTACTAATCGGCGTGCAACTCGTGTCATTCGCCATATTTACACGTGTATTCGCGGTTGGAGAAGGTCTGTTGCCGCCGAATCCCAAGCTCCAACGTTTACTTGATGCGTTCACCTTGGAATGGGGTGTATTCCTCGGATTACTGATAAGCCTGATCGGAGTTATCGTCTTTGGCATGGCGTTTGTCGATTGGCAAAAAGCTGGATTTCAAGGGCTTTCCTACGGTGATAATTTGCGCCGGATTATCCCCGCCTCCACCTTCATTGTGCTCGGAGTGCAGTTGCTATTTGGCAGTTTCTTCCTCGGTGTTCTCGGGATGAAAACGGTAACACGCACCGAAACCTCTGCAACTTAGTTGAATTCCGCCATAATCTCAGGATAAATAATTTCATGGTAGGCCGTTCATCAATAGCTTCACTCATTATTATGATTTATCATAATAATTTACGCCCGCTCCTTGAATAGTTGCATCCTCAACCATGATTATTGTCATAGGCTCCGGACCGTCTGCGATTGCAGCGACTCACGCGCTCACCCAACAAGGACATCATGTGACAATCTTGGATGTCGGCACCAGCTTGGATAGCCATCGGCAGGAAGTTGTGGCGCGGATGTCACGCCAAGAACCTGCCGAATGGACAAAGGAAGATTTGGAAACCATATCCAGTCGTAAACTGACAACCAACGAAGCCGTTCACTCCAAACTATCATACGGTTCTTCGTATAGTTTTGACTCCCGGTCTTCAGCAATAGATGTTCGATGGAAAAACAACACAGGGTTCAACCACTCTCTAGCGCTGGGTGGTCTCAGTAATATCTGGGGAGCCTCACTCTTGCCTTATCGGCAAGAAGACATCGACGGATGGCCAATCACGGTAGCTGACTTGCAGCCACACTATCGGGCGGTCATGGACTTCCTGCCGGGAACGGGAATCATAGATGGATTGGAGGAAATCCTCCCCCTTTATACGACAACCCATAGACATCAACTTCAACCATCCCGCCAAGGGCAGGCTCTCCTCAACGATCTGGATTCCAGAACAGAAGATCTTCATAGGTCAGGCATCTTTTTCGGCCGGAGCCGCTTGGCTATCCGGGCTTCAGGTGATGAAACGCACCGGGAATGTGCCCGCTGCGCACTCTGTCTCTCTGGATGTCCCTATGGCTTGATCTACTCGTCCGGGCAAACCGTGTCGGACTTAATTCAGAGTGGTCGAGTTACTTATTTTCAAGATCATTTGGTCGAAAAATTCGAACAAACTGGGACAGAAGTTTTAGTCACCGGAAAAAGTCTAGTAACAAATGAAAGTTTTTCCAAACGAGCTGTAAGGGTCTTCGTTGCTGCTGGCGTACTCCCAACCGCCAAGATTGTTCTCAACTCGATAGCCGCCTTTGATACTTCGATAACTCTGGTAGATAGCCAATCTTTTATTTATCCGTTACTCCGCTTTGACAATACCCATGGAGTCGAAACCGAGAAAATGCATACTTCTTCGCAAGTGTTTTTGGAAATTGACGATCACCATGTAAGCGATCATCTCGTGCACCTCCAAATTTATGGTTACAGTTCATTTCTACACCACGAACTAAAACTTACACTATTAGGATGGCCGCTACGCTTTTCGCAATTTCGTCGCCAGTTCCTTGGCCGTCTGCTAGTGGCCCAAGGATTCATCCACTCCAAAGAATCCGGTTCAGTGGAGTTGACGCTAAAACAATCTGATGATAAATCAGTTTACCTTGATGCACGGGTCATTAAGTCAGGTAGGGCTTTGGCAACAACCCTGAAAGTCGGATGGAAGCTCATGAGACAGGCGCTGAATCTCCGCGCCATTCCGCTGTTGCCGGGCTTGAAGTTCCCCAATCCTGGCAGCGGCTACCACAGCGGTGGAACTTTTCCGATGCGTGAGAAACCGCAGTCACTCGAGACTGACATTCTAGGCAGGCTACCCTCGATGGATCGGGTCCATCTGGTCGATGCCTCAGTTTTACCAAGTATTCCCGCGACATCTATCACTCTTAGTATTATGGCAAACGCCCATCGAATCGCCAGCATCGCGGGCCAGCTCGATTCATCATGAAAGTCGCCATCACCGGTGCCTCCGGCTATGTGGGTTCGTGTGTCTCAGCATGTTTCAGAAGCCATGGTCACGCGGTGCTATCTTTGAGCCGACGACCGTGTGAGGCCCCTTGGTTTTCATATTCGTTGGAAGATGAACCGCGAAATTTACCTTGGGACGGGGTGGATGTTCTGGTCCATGCCGCTTACGATTTCACCGCTCTCACTTGGTCTGAAATTCTGCAAAAAAATGTCAACCCCAGCGTGGCTCTGCTACGAGCTGCGAAACAAGCTCATGTTGACCGTTTGATATTTATAAGTTCCATGAGTTCATTCGATAGCTGCCGCTCAAACTACGGCAGAGCTAAATTTCTTATCGAGAAAGAAGCTCTGGCAATGGGAGCCACCATTATACGTCCAGGGTTAGTGTGGGGAGAGCGGTCAGGCGGTATTATGGGAACGCTCGAAACGCTCGTGGCGAAATTGCCCATTATCCCATTCTTATCCGGCGGGAACGGCCTCAAGCAATATCTGATCCATGAAGCGGATTTATCAGAAACCATTGTGTCAACCGCAGAGGCCATGTCCATTGGAACTGGCACGCAGCATTCGGTGGCTCACCCGACCCCAGTCTCGCTTTTGGAAATTCTTAAATGCATTGCTAAAAGATCCGGTCTCACCCGTCTCTATATGCCGGTTCCATGGCGACTTGTCATGGCGGGCCTGAAATCCTCTGAAATACTCGGCTTCCGCCCGCCATTCCGTAGTGATAGCTTGCTTGGCTTAGTGCATAGCAAGCCGAGTCTTGATCTCTGTTGTCTGCGCGCAGGATTTCTCCCCCGATCGTTTCAGTAATCAGAAACTCTAACATTGGCAACTTTCCATTCACCAACATTTTAACCTAAAATGCTAAACGCTCGTTCCATTCAAGGCATTTCCATCCTGATCATCGGCACATTTCTTGCCGTCTGGCTAGGCGTGAGTATTGTGACCAATCAAATCGAGACGCTGCTTCAAGTAGTAGTCGCTGTCACCTTGATCACCTGCCTATTTCTTGGTCGAAAAATCTGGTTGCTCATCCCCTTTATGGCGGCCTTGAACATCCAGTTGCGTCTCCCTGGTCAGCCAGATAGCCTACTTTTCGGACAAATTCTTTTCCTCGGTTTTTCAACGCTCCTCCTACTAATGCGGAAGCTTCCGTTCCAGTTTTATTGGACGGAGTTGGAATTCTGGGGTTTCGTTCTCACGTTATTAATCATGCAGGTTTATGTGCGTAATCCAGTCGGCGTGAACCTTTTCGGCGGTAATACCGTGGGCGGCAAACCGTATGCAATTTATCTCATCGGTATGGCGAGTGCGATGATTCTCGCAGGATTGATCGTTCCATCGAGTCAGTTAAAATGGATCCTACGCCTGTCGATCATCGGCGGCATGTTGAGCACATCACTTGCGATTATCGGCAACTTTGTCCCTGCCATTGGATATTACATCGGCAGTTACGTGTCAAGCGATGATGGCGGATACGATAAAAGTGTGGATATGGCCGATACAGGTGCCTCGACTCGGGTGGATTTTCTTGTCCAGTTTGCACAAAGTCTATCGCTCTGGATCAGTTCATTCATTTCACCATTAAAAGCTTGCTTGCGGCCACTCTGGGCATTCTTGGTAGGCCTTGCCTTCATTTCCGCAATGATGGGAGGATATAGAAACGGGGTGATGATTGTGGGCTTGACATTTATCATTGGAATCGCCTACCGGAGTGGCCTCTCCAGCTTTATGGTTTCGATGTTCGCTGCTATTGGAGCAATCGCTTTGCTCGCTGCCGTCAATCTACTTTATCCGCTCCCGCCGAATATTCAGCGCTCACTCACTTTCCTCCCCGGAACCTGGGAACAGCGCTACAAAGAAGACGCTAAAAGTTCCAGCGAATGGCGCTTCTTAATTTGGCGCGAGGCGCTCTTCACCGACAAATGGATCCAGAACAAATGGCTAGGCGACGGGCTCGGCTTCAGTGCTGCGGAATTTGTCGCCCAACAGAACATCAGGCAAGGCTCACGAGTGGGCCTTTCTGGATTAGATGCCCAACGCGAAAATATTATGGCGAATGGAGACTATCATAGCGGCCCTGTTTCCACAATCCGCACCATCGGCTATATTGGGCTCATTATTTTTATAATAGCACAAACCCGCCTTGCCATCCATGCGCACCGCCAAATTATCCGTAGCAGGGGGAGCGAGTGGTACCCACTCGCCTTACTGTTGGGAATCCCATTGATCTCTGGCCCCATTTTCTTCGTGTTTGTCTTCGGAGACTTCAAGCGTGGTGCCGCAGCCTTCTTGATCTCATGCGGCATGATCCGGCTACTTGAAAATAATCTGCCTCTCCCGGCATTTGTTAAAAGGACTCCTGCAATCAGGATGCTGCCATCCAACAAAAACACCAATCGCTTTTCGGGAGGATTTCAGAAGGATTAATTAAACGGATAGTTTTAAAGTAATCAAATCACCTATAATTCGCCGTGGTGCTTCCATAATTCATTTCGAGCGATCCAATGACGAGATCCAAACGCTTCGTGACCGGGCTGGTCTCCAGTTATGCCGCCATTGGTATCAATATACTCTATACGCTTGCCTCGGTTCCACTGGCTTTTCATTATCTGGACAAGGCACAGTTCGGGCTATGGGCGCTGGTAACCCAACTCTCAGGTTACTTGATGTTACTAGAGTTTGGCATGACCGGATCAGTAGCCCGTTCGCTATCTGACCACAAGGATCATATCGAAGACGGGATATATGGCAACATCCTACGCACGGGTGCCCGAGTATTTGTAATCCAAGGATTCTGCGTCACCTTGCTTGGACTTGCCATGGCAGGCTTGGCCGCTCCCATGCTGAATCTTCCGGCTAACCTGCATCACTCCTTCGCCATGCTAATGGCCGCTCAGGCCTTGCTCAGTGGCGCCAAGCTGGCGGTCGGTTCGTTTTCCTCTCCGCTCTGGTGCCACCAACGACTTGATTTGAGCAACCTTGCTGGTAGCATCGCATTGATAACTAGCTTCGCCGTGCTCTGGCTGGGGTTTCACCTGGGCTGGCAACTTTACAGTTTGACTGTCGCCACGACAGTCGCATTTATTGTTGGCCTAACCATCACTTACTATTCATGCCGCCGCCTGGGCTTCTATCCACCGCCAGCTCATCGTGGACGCTTCGATCCACAGCTCTTCCGCGAATTGTTTCATTTCGGTGGCGGACTCTTTCTGATGAATCTGGGTGCCCAGTTAGCATCTGCCAGTCAAGTCATAGTAGTCAGCCGCCTGCTAGGTATGGAGACCGCCACCGTCTGGTCTGTCTCCACAAAGATTTTTGGCATGGCCCAACAATTCGTCGCTCGGGTGCTTGATTCTTCAGCGGGAGGATTGGCGGAAATGGTTGTGCGATTGGAAACAGACCGGCTGTTAGCTCGTTTTAGGGATCTAGTCACACTTTCCTCTGTGATGGCCGTGGCCGCCTCCGCCGCCATCGCATTGATGAATGGTCCCTTCATAGAAATCTGGACTTCTGGCAAGGTGACTTGGGCACCATTGAATAACCTGCTGCTAGCGTTTGTGTTATTTAGTACCGCCATCACCCGTTGTCACACTGGACTCGTGGGAATCAACAAGCAGATCCGAGGTATGAAATATGTCTATCTGTTCGAAGGTTTGACCTTCGTTACGTTGTCTTTCATGCTGGTGCCTCACTTAGGTCTCAACGGCCTTCTAATAGCCGCACTGATCTGCAATATAGGAATCACCGGTACTTACGCTATCGGCCGAACAGCAGGTTATTTTGGCATATCACGGCTTAGGGTGCTCAGTTGGATTGCCAGATCGGCATGCGTTCTGCTTATCTCCTCAGCTCTGTTCTCGATTACTCGTATCCCTTTCATCGCTGCATTAAGCGCCCCTATCAGGCTTGCCATCGGCGCTACAACATTCAGCACCATTGTCCTGCCAGCACTCTGGTTCCTTGGCATGAACTCAGACCATCGTCGCGAACTCATGCATCTATTAGGAAAAATCTCCGGAAAAGCCATCTCCAAGCTCCGTGTGGTAAAAGCCTGATATTACATCTGAACGCACCCCCTTAAAACCCCATCCTATGATCGATAAACTATTCCAATTATTCGGCCGCCTCATCCAGATAATTTCACATAACCCACGCGACCTTCAGCACATGCTAGGCATGGTCAACTGGGCTGCCGGCGAAATCGCAGACCCGGTCGCCGATGTCAGACCGATTCCCAGCATCGATGTGCTCGACATCTGCCCCGGCACTCAACGTTGGAGTCTCCAATCCTTTCCCAGCGTCGGTGCCTCGGTTTCTCCACTGGAATGTGCCGCCCTTGCCGCGCTTACAAGGCTCATTGTGGCCACCCGCGTCTTCGAATTCGGCACTTACAAAGGTGTTTCCACCACCCAACTTGCGCTAAACGTGGACAAAGGCGGTATGGTCTTCACCTTAGATCTTCCCGAGGACCATCCCGCATATAGTCTTCCTATTCCAAAACCCGAGGAAAGGCAGATCGCGGCCGAGGCCGGTAAGGGCATCCTCATACCCCGGGACCTGCTTGACCGGGTGACTTTTCTTCGATCCGACTCTGCGACTTTTGACGAAAGCCCATATATCGCAAACATTGACTTGGTTTTTGTCGATGGCGCGCACAGTTACGAATACGTCAAAAACGACACTGAAAAGGGCTGGAAGATGCTCCGTCCTGGCGGAATTCTCGCTTGGCATGACTGCGTGCCAAGCCATCGTGATGTGGTGAAATATATAAAACAAAGCGGCTACAATGTTAAGTTAGTCAAGGGAACCGCCCTTGCCTATACGGTTAAAATTTAGACCACTAGTCGTGTAGTTTCAGTTAAAATACGTCCAGTAGCATCGGCCAGTCCGCATTGATGAAAATTCTCATCGCCTCGTTCAGTTTCCCCCCGAGCAAGGACGGCGTTTCAGAAGCTTGTGCTACAATGGCCATGGGTTTCGTCGCTAAGGGCTGGGATGTGGAAGTCACGGCTTTGCCGACTATGCCACCCAGGATTTCGCTCGTCTGGCAGAGTGTCACCATTCATGAAATTTCGATAAATGGCACTGGTTCACCGAGACATCCTTACCGGGGAGATATCGCGGCTTATCGCGATCTAGTTAGAACTGGTGATTGGGATGTTATACTTTTTCAAACCTCGGCATGGCCGCTGATGGTAGTAATCGACCTACTACCAAAGATTCGTGCCAAAACAGTCCTCGTAAGCCATGGTTACGCGCCATTGCAATGGATTCGGTCAAATCAATTCCCCTACGGACTTCCAACTTGGCTCTGGGACGTTTTTCAAAGTTTTAAAATGCCTTTTTGGCTCAAGCGGATTGACCGGACGGTATTTCTCAGTGACCGAGCAGACTTTCACGGATTCTATGACCACATGCTGGCAAAACTCGCCCGCCATCCAGAACGGCGGGTGATTCCGAACGGCGTCGATCCAGAAGACCGAGGCAAGGATCCTGAGGGCTTCCGCCAGCGCCTGGGAATCGCAGACAAGGCCGTAATGTTTCTATGCGTGGCTAACTACAGTCGTCGTAAGGATCAGGGTTATGCTGCTCGCAGCTTTCGGCAAGCCGCCATTCCTGATGCTGTAATGGTGTTTATTGGCAGTGATTTTAATGAATTTTCCGTCACTTTCCAAGCCGAGGATGAAAAGTGGCATCGGCAATCGCGGCGCGAGAAAATCTTGTGGCTGGAAAAGCAAGATCGCCAAACCACCCTTGATGCACTAGCCGCAGCGGACGTATTTGTGCTCTCCGCAAACCATGAAGCCCAGCCAATTGCCTTACTTGAAGCGATGCGTGAAGGTAAACCGTGGATCGCCCGCAAGGCCGGGTGCATCCCTGAAATACCTGGAGGATTATGCATTAATAGTGAGTCAGAAATGGCCCGAGAAATGAAACGAATCTCTGGCGACCAAGGCCTTCGTAGCGCACTTGGGCGCGAGGGGAGACTGGCTGTGGAAACAGAGTTCAATGTGCATCTATATGTGAAGTCATATTGCGCTTTGTTGTCTGAATTAGCCTAGCTGCCCCCTCTGGACGTTACTAACATTTGTCCATTTCAATTGACCTATGAGCAAATTCACCCATTACCGTGCTGCGCTTCGTACAGCATTGTTCGGAAATCTAGCACTCTTTAAAAGCAGATTTGGCTTGAAAACCAAGCCCACATCCAGAGTGATGGGTACAGGCATGACACAGGCGGTGGAACGTTACAGTAGAATATGTAAAACCATATTACAACATATTCCCATAGGCTTCCCCACTGAAGGTTCCGTAGTGAGTGAGATTGGTTGCGGTGATTGTTTCGCAGCTGCCGATATGATGCTGGGCCTTGGTGCCAAACATGTCCACATGGTGGAATATCTACCATTGAATTTGGTGGACGAGCACCGAGAGGCGATTCAGGCTCTGGTAGGCTTGGATAATTTGCCGAATCGCGGCGATTTATTCGCGCAGGAATCGCCACCGCGTCTTGATCCGGGTAAAGCGACATATCATCAAGGTCTTCTTGAAAATATCCGTCTGCCTGAGCAAGTGGACTTACTCTATTCATTCGATGTTTTAGAACATGTTGAGGATTTGGATGGATTTTTCTCTTACTGCAAGGAAGTAATCCGCCCGGGAGGCATCATGCTGCATAAGTTCGATTTGAGTGGACACGGACTATTCGAAGATCCCATGCCTCCTCTGGATTTTCAAACCTTCCCCCGCTGGTTATTTGATCTAATCTTTGTCAAATACAACCGTGCGGTTGGTAACTTTGCGGATGAATTTACTGAAGCTATAAACCGCCACGGATTTGAGAAACCAGAAATCATTCCCTTGCGAGTCGCAGATTCTGAATATCTTGACGCTATCTGGCCCCACTTACGGAGCGACGCACATAAGCGGAGTAAGGCAACTGTCGGATTGCTGGATCTAGTAATCACCTCCATCCGGCGCTAAGACCTTGATATCATTTCTCCCTCATGTAGCGAAAATTTCCCAAGAATATCACAAAATCCACCAAAAATGATAAACCCACTCAAATGGATAAAGGGCCAATATTTTGTAAAAATGGCGGATCGGTCTCGCAAGCTGCTGATTTCCCAATCACTTATAGATACGGTCGATCCAGAGATATTTGACACCAGCCTCCAAGACCCGGATGCTTACTATCGTCGTGCCTTCCAAGACTTTTACCATACCGTCCCGGATGAATTACGTGCCCACCGCGCCTATTATCGGATAGATCGTCGTGGCTTCGGCGAAGATGCGTTTCATACGATGTGGTGGAGGCTTGTACGAAAATTTAGACCAGCAAATTTTCTGGAAATTGGAGTTTACCGCGGTCAAGTCATCAGCCTCATCGCCATGCTTACCAAGCTCGAAGGAATACACTGTGAAGTAACAGGAATCTCGCCGTTCAGCTCAGTTGGCGACTCTGTCTCTCGTTATCGAAACGATCTGGATTATCGTGAGGACACGCTCGCTCATTTCAAGCACCTCGGACTTCCAGAACCATCGCTAGTCAACGCCTATTCGACCGATACCGAGGCTCTGGCAATCATCTGCGCGCAGCGTTGGGACATGATCTACATTGATGGCAATCATGACTATGATGTGGTCGTCCGCGATTGGGAAGCATGTGCCCGCGCCGTGAAATCAGGTGGTATTATCATCCTTGACGACTCCGGGCTATCCACTTCCTACAATCCACCTCCTTTCGCAACGGCTGGACACCCCGGTCCCTCACGGCTTGCCACCGAAATCGATCCGAAGCAATTTCTTGAAATTCTTCAAGTGGGCCACAACAGAGTGTTTCAGAATTTAATTTGAAGGACATGCGAATCGTCCAAATCACCACCGACAGCCGCGAGCATTTCAAAGATTATGACCGACCGGAACCCTATTTTGGCACGGCTCCACAAGGTTTGATCGACGGCTTCAAGTTATTGCCGGAAGTCGAGTTGCATGTGATTTCTTGCTCGCATGTTGCTACCCGCTCGCCTGAAAAACTGGCAGCAAACGTCTGGTTTCATCAACCCTTGATCGGCAAATGGGGATGGGGGCGTAGCTTGTTTAGCGGCTGTGTAATGTCCGTTAGGGGATTGGTTCGCGAGATCAGGCCAGACATTGTACATGGCCAAGGAACCGAACGGGATTGTGCGCTCGCAGCCGTGCTATCAGGCAAGCCCAACGTAATCACCATCCACGGTAACATGCGCGTACATGCCAAGCGCCCTGAGAACAGCCGTCAGTTCTACCACAAGATCGCTTCCACACTAGAGACTTTCTGCCTTGCCCGCACCGATGGAGTGGTGACGATTTCACGTTACACCGAAGATCTTGTTAAAGGTCTAGCAGCCCGTACTTGGCTGCTGCCCAATGCGGTGGATCCTCATTTTTATGACATCTGCCCCGAGCCTCAGGCGGTTCCCCACATCCTCTTCGTCGGCTCGATTGATGAGCGCAAGAATCCACTCGCCTTGCTTCGTGCTTGCGAACCGATGCTAAGAAGCGGTGAGTGTACTTTGACATTGGCTGGCCAATATAACCCCAATCACCCATATGTTCAGGAGGTGCTAGCGGTCGCCGCAACCATGCCGGGCGTTGAAATGCTTGGGTTTATTGATCGGGACAAGCTCGCCACCCTATTCCAGCGTTCATCCTTGCTGGTTCTTCCCACCTACGAGGACAACTGTCCGATGGTTGTGTTAGAGGCGATGGCCGCAGGACTACCGGTCGCGGCATCCCGCGTGGGCGGCGTACCGGATTTAATTTCCCATGACCTTAACGGTCTCATGTTCGATCCACATGACCCAGCCGATATGATTTCATGTATTCAGAAACTTGTCCGGGATCCCATAACTCGAACCCGACTCGCGACGCAGGCGCGGATTACCGCCGACAAACGTTTTCATCCTAGAATCATCGCGAGCGAACACATAGCTATCTATCGCGAAGTGCTCGAACTTCCTCGGTAGGTTGTGGCGGACTCGGCTGATCGCACAATCGCCAGTTATTTCAAATTTTTCAGAACTACAACCGCTTTCGCAAGCATAGCAACTGGACAAAATACTACCGCTACTCACAAGGCTATTGCACAATAACGGCACGGTTTGACCGGCCTCTTTCTCACATGCCGTCGATTCATCTTGTCACCTACGCAACTCCTCGCTTCAGGCTGCGCCAGAGACTTCTGGGATTCTCCGCCCGCTTGAACGGGGTTACCGATACAGTGACCTCTTGGACACCCGCTGACCTCAATGCTGCTGGGTTTGAGACTCGCTGCAAAGATATCAAACTTTCGGAACGCGGCTCTGGATTCTGGGCTTGGAAGCCTTTCATAATCGATGCCAAGCTGCGTGAAGTACCGGATGGCGATCTGGTTTTTTATTGTGATGTCGGAAGATTCTATCCGTTCAAATTGCTAAGCCAGCCGGTTTCCGCTTTTGTGCGCTGGATGGACGAAAACAGGCAAGACATGATGCCAGGCATTGAAATCCCATGGAATGGGCCGAATTCGACATGGATCAAACGTGAAGCCTTGGTCACTACGGGGATGGATCACCCGGAAATACTGGCAGCCAGCCCGGTGCAGGCAAGTTTCTCATTGTGGCGGGCCGGGCCCAGCAGTCGGGCTTTCGTCGCACACTGGCTTGACTGGTGTTCACAGCGCTCGCTCATCAGTGACGATCCTAGCCGTGATAATCTAACTGAACTTCCCGGCTTTCGCGGACATCGTCACGACCAAGCCCTGCTAACCCTTTGTTGCATGAAGGAAAAAGTCGTGGGTCTCAGCCTTGGCCCGGAGCAACCGGAGATTGATGTTCGCCATCCATCTCAGGTATCGCGATACCACTTTGGCGAGATATCCAACGGACAATCACTAGCAGGACAACTCCTTCGCGTCGTTGTCTGGCCTATCGAGCGATTCGAACATGCCCTGCGTAATCGGGTGAAATTCGGCAAAACAATACACGAATAAGATACTGTAGCGGTCGCGACGAAAACCCCTCAACGAGCTTTTTCTCTGGCGAAATCCATGAAAATCCACACCTGTGCGCTCATGCCATTTACGGCGGACGATTCGTTTTTCACGCGAGATTCTGGTTTGCTTTGTCGTTCCTTTCAGGCGCTTGGGGTTGAGAGCAAGGTAGTCATGCCTGCACTCGCAATGGATGTGGGCGGCGACCCTCCAGATGTGATCCGCGCGGCTTCTATCGATTTCAATGACCCCGCTTGGTGGCAAAGTCTCGGGGTTGACGCGGTTGTATTCATCGCATGGGGGTTCAAACAGCACACTCAGGTCATCCGCGCCGCGCGTGAAGCGGGTATCCTCACTTGTGCAATCATCGAAACCTGTGGCAATCCCTTTCCCTATAGCGAAATCCTCGGCACGATCCGCATGATCTGGCGTAAGGGGAAATTTGTGGAAAATTTTCCAAAGCGCCTACTCGGCACCGCAGCCCGCACGTTGCTATCAGGCTATCAGGGTATCAGCGAGCAGTATCATCGCAGCGTGCAGATCGGCATTCCGCACATCGCGGCCTTCGACACTCCAAGCGGCATGGAGCGCTGCCTGAAAGTCGCCCGCTTGTTTTCTCGGATCGAATCTAACTCTAAGGCAGTGCTGCTAGGCTATCCGATCCCAGATTTTTTCGCTCCGCAATCACTCGCTCATCGCCGCCCCAATGTGGTTGCTATTGCCCGCTGGGATGCGCTACGTCACAAGCGTCCTGGGATGCTCATGCAGATGATCGGAAAAGTGCTGACCATGCACCCCACTGCGACTTTTGAAATTTTCGGACGACTGACAGATTCCCTGCGCCAGTGGCATGACAGACTTGATCCCGCCTACCAAGATCGGGTTAAATTACGCGGTATCCAGCCTAGCGGAGTGATCTCTGAATCTATAGGCCATAGCCAAATTCTATACTGTCCTTCCGCGATGGATGGCATTCCCCTAGCAGTCGTGGAAGGTCTCTGCGGGGGTTGTTCGGTAGTGGGCTTACAGACCCGAGATGTGCCTGGGCTTTATTGGGCCGTGTTGGAAGGCGATGGCAGTTTCGCCTCTAACGACTCGATTGCCGCACATGCTGACGCAGTGCTTAATGAACTAAAGGCTTGGGCTCACGGAGCGCGCGATCCGCTGAAAATTTCCGAAAAATGGAAATCCTGGTTTTCCGCATTGGCCGTCGCCAAGCGAACGATCAAACTGCTGGGGACTCTGGTCGATGTCGCTTGATAGCTTAATTACTTATCAAACTAATCTCAAAGCCATGCCCCACTGGTTGATAAAATCGGCAATTCATCGCACGATCTCATGGCTCCCGTGCAGCCACGAATGGAATTATTTTCTGCAAAAAAAACTTAGCCGTTCCTTGGAACCCAGCTCCGGCAGTTTCACGCACATGGCTGAGGACAGTGCCAAGTTTCTGGATTATTTCGCGGAACACTCGACGCTGGCCGACGGTCGATTCACCGCATTCGAACTGGGCACGGGATGGTTCCCGACGGTCCCCATAGCCCTGTTTTTGTGCGGGGCGGAACAGGTCTGGACTGCGGATATTTCGCCCCTGTTGAAAATTGAAAACGTCCGCCATGTGCTTAAATTCTATCAGGAGGAGGGCGCGAGCGGGCATTTGGCGAAGTTGCTTCCCCGCTTACGGCCTGAGCGAATGAAACACATTGGTGAGGCACTTGATTCCGCCGAGACAGACCCTGTGAAATTGCTGGCAACCTTGAACATCGGCGTACTTGTACTGGACGCCCGTACCACAGGATTGAAGGCAGAATCGGTGGATTTGGTCATTTCGGACAGCGTCCTAGTGCATGTTCCTCAGGTGATTCTCTACAGCATTTTTGAAGAGTTCCGCCGGATTATTTCCCCGCAGGGAGTAATGGTGCATTGGATGGGGCTCTGGGACACATACGCCCGCTTTGACCAACGTCTCACTCGCTTCAACATGTTGCGCTATAGTGAGAAATCGTGGAGGATATATAACAGTCCCATGGAACATCAAAATCGAATGCGGATGGCTGATTTTCGCAAACTTCATGGATTAACGGGCTTTGACCTTGTCGCCGAGGAATGTCTACGGGCTGCACCAGAGGAACTCGATAAGGTGACACTGCATGCAGATTTTCTGCACATGAATCGTGAGGACCTGCTGGTGATGTCGTGCTGGCAGGCATCTGTTCCGCGCTGAATTTTTGCCGATGATTGCCGATCTATCGAACCCCTCCCGGCAGGCCCAAGTGGCTGAATTCGTCCGACAGTTCTTTCTACTGCTAGAACATGAAGGAGTAACCGCAGCCGTATTGCATGGTGGCAATGATGGCTTCGCGGGAGAGTTGACCGACGTGGATTTTGTGGTCAGACGGCAGGATTTCGCAAAGCTCCCATTGATCATCAATCATCATTGCCAGGCAATGGGTTGGCGCTTGTGCCAGGTGCTTCGGCACGAAGATACCTGTGGCTACTTCGTCTGCTGTGACAGTGATGAGCCGCGGGTGGTGGTGGCCTTGGATGCTTGTTCGGATTTTCAACGTAACGGCATGGTATTTCAGTCAGCAACCGAACTCTTGGTAAATCGGCGTGCTCTGCCATGGGGCGGCTTTGGTTTAAGTGAGGAAATCGAACTGCAATACCGTTTGGTCAAAGCCGCAGGCAAGGATAAGTCGCCATCATCTGTCATCGGCGAGTTTTTAAGCTACCCGACTCAGGTAAGAATCTCTTGCCAGAAATGGCTGACGTCACGCTGGGGACTGAATTTGCGTACCTGGGATACAAATAGCTTGGCTAGCTTGTTTCCACTAATTCGGAAAAAAAGTTTTAGTTTTCAAGCCCTATTTCGACCAAGCGCCATTCGGCGGGTATGGCTGCGGGTCATAGCACCCACTGGCGTTATTGTGGTGACGGGTAATGGTGATGCGAGAGATTCCGTTGCCATGTTAGAGAGTGTCTTCAGCCACCTCTACTTCCGTCATGTGTGCAAGGCCGATCGCTGGCAGCCAAGCTTACTGAAAAATCTCATTTCAAGCACCCTCATTGTCGTGCCTGAACTCTCCGACCTGTGGCATAGTGCTCTTCCAGCGAACTGCATTTACCATCTCAATCCTAGTCACGCACCCGAAACCCATTGTCGCGAAGTAGTAAATTTTCTGTATAAGCGGTATAACCAAAGGGAAGAACTTGTTTAGCACTAGGCGGATTCATAGGCAGCGAATTCAAACTGCCAAACTAAGGTTATACAAATTTTTATTCCATATAATCTATCATGTCGTTTATCGCATTTCTCGGTTGTGATGGTTCTGGAAAATCCGCCGTCATCGAGGGGGTAGTCCGCCATTTTACCGGACTTGGCAAAACAGTAGTGCAAGGCCACTGGCGACCCAAGGCCTTTTCAATCGAAGACATCTCTCTATCATCAGCCGATGATCCCCACGGAAAACCTCCCCGTGGCCTCGCCAGTTCCGTATTAAAACTCGCATGGCTATGGGTAAACTGGTGGGCGGCTTGGCTCGGTCCCTTAGGGCGGGGGGCTCATTGCTCGATCGTGGTATTTGACCGCTATCATGCCGATTTGCTAGTGGATCCTAAACGCTATCGCTACGGTGGGCCGCTCTGGCTCGCACGTTTCGCTTCCCGCATGATGCCGCAACCGGACCATGTCTATTTCCTTGACGCGCCACCCGCAGTGCTCCTTGCACGCAAACAAGAAGTATCAGCAGAAGCCCTAGCGGCGAGCCGTGGGCGCTATCTCACGCTGGCGAAAACTAATCCGCAGATCACAATCATCGATGCCAGTCAATCGTTGGAAAATGTCATTGCCGCAGTGATTGACACGATGGCATGAAGCAGCCCCGCCAGTATCCACGCCATGCCGTTGTCCCAAATATTTCTAGGTTCCTCCCAGAAACGTCTTTTGCGAACAGGTGTCCCGATTCTAGCGTATCACTATTTCGGTGCTGCACCTGCCGCCTCACCGGATCCTTATCTATATATTTCTGGCAAATCGCTAAATCATCAGCTTCGTGCGTTACGAGACATAGGATACTCCTCCGCCTCCCTGTCTGAAGTGGCCTCAGCCTGTCAGCAAAACCGCGTGCTTACTGGGAAAGTAGCGATTACGATTGACGACGGAGCTAAAAATTTCTTTGAAGGTGGAATGAGCTCCCTGAATGAGCATGGTTTCCGCGCAATCCAGTTTTTAGTAGCCGGTCAAATAGGCGGGGTCAATGACTGGGATGCCAAACACGGTCATCCGCTAGTACCGCTAATGGACTCTGGGCAGATTCGCGAATGGCTAGCAGAAGGTCATGAAATAGGCTCTCACAGCATGACTCACCGGAATCTATCCAACCTCGGTGAACCGGAAGCACGCAGGCAAATCCTCGATAGTAAAAAAAAACTTGAGGATCTCTTTGGCATTCCGATCCGTCATTTTTGCTACCCTCATGGTCGGGCAAACGCCATATCTGAAGCTCTGGTGGAGGAAGCCGGTTACGAGACGGCCTGCACCACCCGCTTTGGAGTGAATGGCCCCGGCCAAAATTTGAATGCCCTCCACCGGATATTCCCGCTCTCAATCACAGATCTCTTGGGCAAGATTGGCCACCGCTTGTGCCGTAAAGTTGGATTCAATCCCATGAATATCCTGAAATCATCCATGCCATGAAAACCCGCCTGAACGTGCTGATTTCCGCTTATGCCTGTGAATTTGGTAAAGGTTCCGAGCCCGAGGTGGGTTGGCAATGGTGTATGCAGATGTCACGTTTCCATGATATCACGGTGGTTACGAGGGCTAATAACAGGACTAACATCGAGAATGCGCTGGCTAAACTACCTCCTGGCCATGCGGCCCCCCACTTTGTCTATTTCGATGGCGGATCATTCCTGTTGTGGCTGAAAGCTAGATTCAAGGCCACCCGATTTTACTATATCTGGTGGCAAAGGTCTATCCGCAGACTGATCGGTGAATTGTCTCGTGAGCAAAAGTTTGACCTGATCCATCATGTCACCTTTGCAGGCTACCGCTACATCACCGGGATTTGGGGTCACGGGGTTCCCTGTATTTGGGGGCCAATCGGTGGTATGGAGTCCATCGATTCGCGTTTATTGCCTTACCGCTACCCCCTGGAACTTCTGACTGAATTGGGCCGCAATCTAAACAATTTTATCCAAAGCAGTCCCACTGCTGCTTTCCCCGCGCGCGCGAAACAATCCCAGTTAACCTTGGTTTCGACCACAGAAACCCGGAAAAGCCTAAGCAACTGGGATCTGCCGAGCATGCTCATGCCCACGGTGGCACTTGTGATCGCAGACTTTCCCCAACGCGTGTCTTACGATGCGACCACACAGAGGCCCCTGCGCTACTTATTCGTCGGCCAATTGATCTGGCTCAAAGGTGTCGATTTAGCATTGGAGGCATTGGCGGCGTCCCAAACCGATGCCACATTGCATGTAATCGGCAGCGGCCCCTTCCGGGCAAACCTAGAAAAACTGGTAATCAGACTGGGTCTGAGCGAACGTGTCAGCTTTTCTCCACGCATTCCACGCAGCCAAGTGATGAAGGAAATATATGATTATGATGTATTTTTATTTCCAAGCATCCACGATTCCGGTGGCTTTGCAATGCTCGAAGCCATGGCTGCGGGAATGCCCGTGGTATGTTTGGATGTGGGCGGCCCCGCGCTGGCCGTAGCCGACGGCTGCGGATTTCGCATTTCAGTCGGCAAGCGGAAGCAAGTAATTGCCGATTTGGCCTCGAAAATCCAATTCTATAATGAAAATCGCGAGGCAGCGGAATTTCATGGAAGACAAGCTCGTTCACAAATAGAATTAAATTACAACTGGGACCGCAAAGGCGAGTTAATGCATAAAATCTACCTAAACATAGCACTCCATTCAGAAACAATCTCGAAATAATGAAAAACATTCGATATCTAAAGCCTGTCATTACCACTTTCCTATTGCTTTGCCTAGTGGCCGCAATGGGAGTAGGTGGAGCGATTTATTCATCCAAGAAGAGCCAAGCAATCGCCAAACAAACTCTACCTTCTTTGTCGCACCTTGCGTTGGCTAACCAGTATCGAGGGCAAGCGTTCTTACATCTCATTCTTTCTATAAGCACGCTGGGCGAAGCGGATTTCAAAACTCAGAAATCCCAAATTTCGTGCTTTTCGGACAAAAGTTATCAAGAGCTGGATTTGTATGAAAACTACATTGTCTCGGTTGAAAACAGAAGTTTATACAATCAGGTGATGGAAGAGCGTTCCATTTATATCAAGACACGCGTGGAAATTTTAGCGCTCATTGAATCGGGAAACAAGGCCCAAGCGATTCTTGATTTGAATGAACGCCTACTTCCCATGTATGAACGGTATTTAAACAAAGCGCAGACTCTAGTCAACTACGCGAGTCAAGAGGGCATCGACCGTGCGGAATCAATCCACTTGATCTCACTCTGGTCTTTAGTATTTGGGGTAATATCGAGTATCCTGATTTTCATCTTCGGGTTCGTCCTCGGATATACCCGATGAATATATTCGTCCTGCCGCTCGTTTGCCATCAGCCAAGCTAAAAATTCAAAAACACTTATGATTATCTCTCAAGATAAATTTCGCAGTAACCCTCCCGATTACTCTGTTGTCATTGTCGGTTCCGGCGCGGCGGGGGCCAGCGCGGCACTTGAACTCGCATCTAATGGACACCGTGTGCTGCTTGTAGAAGCAGGCGTTTGGACCCGTATGGCTGAAAATCAAGAACCATACATCGGCGAAATCACCAATCCGCAACATGCACCAACTCAGGACTATCGCAGCCGACGCATGGGCGGCACAACGGATGTGTGGGGCGGTCGCTGTGTTCCTTATGATCCCATCGACTTTGAAAAACGAGACTACATACCCTACAGCGGTTGGCCTTTCACCAAAGCCACATTAGATCCCTATTACGCGAAGGCACACCGCTGGTTGAAAATCGGTGAATATGATTATAACGCGCCTTCCGCACTCAGGAATCAATATACGCCGATGATCGAGGGCTTCCATAGCGAGGTAATGGATACGGACAATCTGGAAAGATATACTTATCCCATGGATTTCGGACACCACTATAAGAAGGAATTTTTAGAACACCCGAATATATATGTCCTGCTGGAATGTCCGGTCACTAAGATTCAATTGTGCGCTGATGGGAAAGCCGTGGATAATCTGATATCTCGTGACAGCGCTGGCCAAGAGTTGAAAATCGTGGCGAAACGCTACATACTTGCCATGGGATGCCTGGAAATAACCCGGCTATTAATGGTTTCAAATGATGTTGCAGTCGAAGGAATCGGCAATCATTCTGGCCTGCTCGGGAAATTCTACATGTCTCATTTATCAGGCACGACGGGAAATTTAAAAATTAATCCCAAGGCCGCTCATACCTTTTTTGAATACGAAAAAACTCACGAAAACGTGTACTGCCGGAAACGGATTGTAATTCACCGCGAAGCACAAATCCGAGAAAAAACCGCAAATTTTGCAGCTTGGCCACAGTACCCACAAATTCAAGATCCATCCCACGGTTCTGGAATATTCTCCTCAATGTATCTCGCTAAGAACATTCGGTATTTTTATAATCGCCGGGTGCCCGAAGGAGGAGTCATCCACGATGATGAAAATCGAAAATCGCTAGGGAGTCATCTTTCGAACATCTTGTTTGGACTACCCGCCTGCGTCAAATACGGCACCCGCTTCCTGTTCAAGAGGATGCTGGCGTTCAACAAACTGCCCGGGCTGTTTATTTCAAATTCAAATCAAAGTTACGCTCTACACTACCATGTAGAGCAGGTTCCCATCCTCGATAGCCGTGTGGAGCTAAGCGATTCCCGGGACAGTTTGGGAATGCGACGCCTCAAAGTGTCATGGAACTGTTGCGATCTCGATGTCGAAAGCATCGTGCGCAGTTATGAGATCATCAAGAATGAACTGGAGTCCAAGAAGATCGGGACACTGGAGTATGATGCAGCCGGCCTTGAATCGGAAATACGTCGGCAAATCGGTGTCGGCGGACATCATATCGGCACAACCCGGATGAGTGTGGACCCTGCGGAGGGCGTCACCGATCCGGATTGCCGGGTCCATGGAATCGATAATCTCTATCTCGCCAGCAGCTCGGTTTTTCCAACTTCCGGGCAGGCAAACCCGACCCTCACGATCGCCGCCATCGCGATGTTGGTGGCGGATCGGGTCCACCGCGATTTGACCCAATGAACCGATTGGAAACACGTTCGCTCGGCAATACCGGCCTGAAGGTTTCCGTGATATCTCTCGGCTCTGGCCGGCTATTGCGGCCAAATTTTTCCGGCGCGATACGGAAACGCGCCGCCTTGATCGGCGAGGCTGTCGCTTTGGGAATCAACTTTTTCGATACCGCCGATGCTTACGCATTTGGTTGGGACGAGCGGGTTCTCGGAATGGCGACACAACGTTTGAAGGATAAGACGATCATAGCGAGCAAGGTCGGCTATCCGGCGACATTTCTCGCCAAGCTCTCGAAAAAGCTCTCCGGTCAAGCAACGCAGAATTTTTCACGAAACTATATCTATCAGGAATGCGAACGCTCCCTGCGTCTGTTACGCAGGGATGCGCTCGATCTCTATTATCTCCATAGCCCACCGTCCGATCAGATTACCGCAGGCATGGAAGTGATTTCCACGCTCAAACAAGACGGCAAGATACGCTTCTCCGGAATTTCATTTGAGCGAACTTCGGATTTTTTATCGCTTCCCGCAAACGTGGTGGACGTCGTGCAAATCCCTCTGCCCCCAAACCCCGCCGAATTGGACCAAGCCATTGGCAAATGCTTGAGCGAGGGCTTGGGCTGCGTGGTTCGACAACCGTTCCACTACCGGAAGCAGTGGCTCGCCGACGACCAACAATTGGCATCGCAGCCGCCCGAAGGGTTTCTAAAGGCACTGGCGGCCAAGTATCCCGCATCGACCTTCCTGTTTTCCACCCAGAATCGGGAAAACTTACAACGGAACTGTTCACTATTCACCCAGCCAATTCGTAGCGGATGGCAGAGATAAATTTTTCTGTCGGGCCAAATTTTTCTTGAAAAGCTCCTCGGAATACGTCCTACCTTCTGTGCGATACATCTACTTCTAGTATAGATACCCATTAACCATAAATCCATAAACTTAATCTATGAAAAATGAACTCGTCGTTGTCTGTGGCGCAGGCGGCTTTATCGGCGGCCATCTGGTTGCCGATCTGCTTGAAAAAGGCCACACTCGGATTCGCGCAGTGGATATCAAACCATTTGAAGAATGGTATCAACTTTTCCCCGAGGTTGAGAACCTCCAGCTCGACGTGAGCTTAAAGGAGGCCAGCGAGCAGTCCGCCGAAGGAGCGGCGGAAATCTACAACCTCGCGGCAGATATGGGAGGCATGGGTTTCATCGAAAACAACAAAGCGCTCTGCATGTTGAGCGTGCTCACGACCACCCATCTTCTGATGGCCGCGAAAAAATTCAATGTCCCACGGTTTTTCTTTTCCTCCTCCGCTTGTGTTTACAACGCTGAGAAACAACGCGACCCGAACGTCACGGCGTTGAAAGAGGAAGATGCCTACCCCGCGATGCCGGAAGACGGGTACGGCTGGGAAAAACTTTTCAGCGAGCGGATGTGCCGTCATTTCCGTGAAGATTTCGGCATGGCGGTACGCGCAGCCCGCTACCACAATGTCTATGGCCCTCACGGCACCTACGACGGCGGACGGGAAAAGGCCCCTGCGGCGATCTGTCGCAAGGTCATCGAAGCTAAACTTTCGGGGGACCATCAAATTGAAATCTGGGGTGATGGACACCAAACCCGCAGCTTCCAATACATAGATGATTGCGTCTTCGGTACGCAGGCGATCATGCACAGCGATATCATCGAGCCGCTTAATCTTGGGAGCAGCGAATTGGTGAGTATCAACCAATTAGTCGATATCGTCGAAAACATCGCAGGCTTGAAACTGAAACGTAGCTACAACTTGTCCGCACCCAAGGGCGTAAACGGTCGCAACAGCGACAACACGCTGATCAAGGAACTCCTCGGATGGGAGCCTAACATCAGACTGCGCGACGGGCTGGAAAAAACCTATACCTGGATTTACGACGAAATCACGGGGAAGTAACATCACGCCGATGCTAATTTCTATCATCACTCCCAGCTTTCGCAATTCCGAATGGCTCAGGCTCTGCGTCGCCTCGGTCGCAGATCAGAAGGGCGTGGAATTCGAACATATCATCCAGGATTCTTGTTCCGATGACGGAACGCAGGATTGGCTGCCTCAAGATAAGAGAGTGACGGCATACATCCAGAAGGACGCGGGCATGTACGACGCAGTCAATCGGGGCTTCAAGCATTCCAAAGGTGATATTCTCGCTTATCTGAATTGCGACGAACAATACTTGCCAGGAGCACTCATGGCTGTGCACGATTTTTTCGAGGCCCATCCTGATGTCGATGTGGTGCTGCCGGATACCGTCGTAACAAATGCTGAGGGGGAGTATATCTGCCATCGCTATTCGCTGGTACCTTTGGCGAATCATCTTTGGATACGCTACAACGTAACAACCTGTTCTTTATTTATACGACGGCGTGTGATCGAAGAAATGAATCTATATTTCGACACCAAATGGCGCGATCTTGGTGACATTTTCTGGGTCGTCGAGGCGGTGCGCCGCGGAGTTCGTTTCTCTACCTTACGGACGTTCACCTCGGTCTTCACCGAAACGGGTGACAACATGAATTTCAAAGCGAACGCAGTGCGTGAGAAGGAGATAAAATATGAGATGACTCCAGCTTGGGTCAAAAAAATGTCTATATTTATCATCTACTACCATCGATTCAGGATGCTCGCAAACGGTGCGTTCACGCAATCCCCTTTCAACTATTCTATCTACACGCTTGCTGATCTGAGCCAGCGGAAGACTATCAACGTCTCACGCCCTACCGGCCTTTGGCACGGGAGGTATTAGGGTTTAATCCTAGGTTCGGTTGTCCAGCAAACCACATTTGACCCTTCATTTACATTTTCAAGATCATTGTTGCCGTAAGGAAACGACCGTATCTGGAAATGGACGTATCGGAATGGTGTCGGAGAGACTTAGGACGGTTCCGCTTTTTTCAATCTGCCAATCCCCATTTTCAAATGTACTCAGCTCTCATCGGCCATTCGGGATTTGTCGGCGGCAATTTACTGGCGAAACGGTCATACGACTCAATCTATCGGTCCTCGGATGTCGGCACCATCCGCGGGCGTTCCTTTGAGCATGTAGTCTGCGCGGGTGTGCAGGCGATGAAATGGTGGGCGAATCTGCATCCCGACGAAGACCGGGCTGGCATTCTTAGATTGCAAGAATCTTTGGCCGGAGTTCAAGCCGGACGCTTTACACTGATTTCCACCATTGATATTTATCCAACACCAAGCGGAGTGGACGAGGATACGAAGATAGATCGCGAGGGTCATCACGTCTATGGCCTTCATCGGTTGGAGTTCGAAGATTGGGTTCGGCAACACTTTTCGCAGGCGTTGATTCTCCGTTTGCCAGGCCTCTTTGGCCCCGGCATCAAGAAAAATGTCATTTTTGACATGCTCCACAAGAATGGCATCGAAAAGATTCACCCCGGTGGAATTTTTCAATATTACGATCTCCGTCGCCTCGCGGATGACATTGATCGAGCCTGGTCTTTGAAAATCCCAACTTTGAACATCAGCACCGAACCGCTCGGGACCGCGAATATCCGTGATAGCTTTTTCCCAGACATCGAGCTCGGATCGAGCGGTCCGGCTCCCGCCGGCTACGACATGCGATCCAAATACGCGGATTTCTGGGGCGGCGCTGATGGTTATCTTTACCCGAAAAAAGCCGTCTTGAGCGACTTGGAAGAGTGGCTTGCGACTGTCCGTTAGAAACTTATCGGCTTGCTCTCATTTTCACATATTGCATGGGCTCCTGAGCAAGAATCCGCCTCGTTGTCCTTTCTAAAGAGTCTCAACATTCATAGTGTTGAAGTCGCACCCCATCGCGCGTTCGGTGATCCGTTGTTGGCAATCGAAAACCAAGTTCGGGATCGTGCTGCATGGTATCGGCAGCAAGGATTTCACATCGGTTCATTTCAAGCGCTGCTCTTTGGCACCGAAAGATTGGAACTATTCGGTTCAACAGAATCCCGCCAACAATTGAAAAAGGTCTTGATCGCCATTGGCCGTATTGCCGGCTGGGCGGGAGCGGGGCCGATGGTCTTTGGCTCTCCAAAAAACCGACTGCGCGGCATTCTCAGCCATGCCCAAGCGCTTGAACTGGCTGTTCCATTTTTCCGCGAAGTCGGCGATGCTTGCGTCAGTGCCGGTTCCTGTCTGGTCATTGAAGCAAACCCCGAAGCATACGGCGCGGATTTCTGCACGCGACTCGATCAAAGCGCAGAACTCGTTGTCGCGGTGGGCTCACCCGGCTTCGGTCTTCATCTCGATGCTGGCGGACTCGCGCTGAGTGGCGAAATTTTTGAGTCAGTGCTTCGACAATTGGCCTCCATCCTTCGGCACGTCCACGTCAGCCAGCCGAATCTGGTGTCGTTTGCCGAACCCGATCCGGTACACGCAAAAATTGCAGCGATCTTGCACCAAATTGGTTACGTTGGGAATTTTGCAATTGAAATGCGCCCCCAGCCCGCAGGACTCGCAGCCGTGCGCCATGCTGTCGAAACAACCCGCCTCATATATGGCATCTGAAAACCGCCACGTCATTATTGCTGGTGGTGGTTTTTTTGGTTGCGCCATTGCAATGATGCTCCACCGCAGGGGGTGGAATCCAATCGTCGTTGAAGAAGCTGACAACTTACTAACGAAGGCGTCAAAAGTCAATCAAGCGCGTGTCCACGGCGGCTATCACTACCCGCGAAGCCTAATGACGGCTTACCGATCCCGCCAAAATTACGATAAATTCCGACACCTATACCGTGATGCCATCGTGGATCAATTTACCAAGGTCTATGGAGTTGCTCGGCTTTTTTCCAAAGTCACCGCAAACCAATTCGAGATCTTTATGAAACGTGTGGGCGCCCCACTTAAGGAGGCACCCTCAGCAATTAAACGTCTCTTCACACCGTCACTCACAGAGCGCATTTGGATCGCAGACGAATGTGCATTCGATTATTCAATTCTTCGAGAAATACTCCGCAATGAAATGGAGCAAGCGGGTATAGAAGTGAGGCTTAATACCTTGGTGCAAACGGTGGCTGCTTATTCATATGGCGTACTGGCACGGCTTTCAGATAATACGGAAATTCCCTGTGATTATTTATTTAATGCCACCTACGCGGGACTAAATCGTCTCACATCCGCATCAGGCCTACCACTTATTCCCTTAAAACATGAACTGACGGAAATGGCGTTAGTGGAATTGCCGCCGGAATTAGACGGCCTCGCAGTAACTATGATGTGCGGCCCGTTCTTCTCATTTATGCCATACCCGGCTCTAGGTCTGAATACACTTAGTCATGTGCGGTACACTCCTCATGCGCACTGGTTCGAGAATGAACAAACCGGAGCAACGAATCCATATCAGATATTTGAATCCATCAAAAAGACGAGCAATTTTGAAATGATGGCTGCTGACGCATCACGATACATGCCAAGTCTTCGACAAGCAGTACAAAAGGATTCCTTGTGGACTGTCAAGACCCTGCTACCACTGAGTGAAATCGATGACGGCCGACCCATACTATTTTCCCGCGATTCTAAACTTCCCGCAATAATTCATGTGATGGGCGGAAAGATAGATAATATCTTTGACGTTGAAGATGAAATTACAAGTCTTGTGGAAAGTTACAGATTAAATTATCCATAAACTTGTTTTTTTACATATATTAAATTACATGGACATCAATACCGTAATAAGTGTTATTGTGCCTCTCAATCAGGACGACCTAATACTAGGTGACATCATTGAAGAGTTGGACAACGTGATGTCGCATGCATATAAATATTATGAGATCATAATAGTAGATGATGGCTCTATCGGTCAAAGATCCGTTCAGTTATCAAAAATACTTCAAAGTGTCAATAAAGTTCGTTATATACGCTTGTCCCGGCCCTTCGGGCGTACAATAGCCAATGCTGCAGGCATTGAATCAGCAATTGGAGATTTTGTCGTTACTTTTGATCCTTATTGTGATCCAATAGATGAGATCCCGAGGATGATTGCGTATTGCCAAAATTCTGAGGGCATCGTTCAGGGTCTTGCATCGAATCCTCATATCCGTAATTTTATACGCGAACTAGGCGGAAAGTGGTTCCGGCGCTACTGTAAAAGACGGTTGGCTATTGATATCCGAAAGGGGGCCGAAGATTTTAGAGTCATGAGCCGCCAAGCGGTGAATGCGTTACTTCAAATTCGTGAACAACGCCGTCATCCCCGAGTTCTTACCTTGCTTCTCGGCTATGGAAATAAATATTATACATACTCAAGGAAACCCCGAAAGGGCGAAATAGATCACCGGACATTCAAAGGCGATTTTATGAGTGCTATCAGTGTTACAATTGCATATTCTAGCCACCCATTACATTTTATCTCACTATGTGGATTTATTATTATCATAGCTTGTTTTTGCTTTCCATTTCTGATTGCACTATCTAGCTATAACCACATGATCACAGTGAATGGATTATTGCTCATATCAATTCAATTGTGTTTGGTTCCTTGCGTTCTATGTCTGATGATCAGTCTTGTCGGCGAGTATGTCATAGCTGTCAGAAACGATTTAAAACCGCGGCCTTTGTATTTCATAGAAAAAGATGAATCCAGTTCGGTAGTGCTTGAAAACACAGTAATGTCCAGCATTGTAAATAATTCAATACCGACAAATAACTCTATTCAGCCATGACTGACTTTGAGGCTATGAGCCAGGTCATTTCTTGCATTGATCCTTCTGGAGATCGCATGCAACCGATCATGAGGCGTGGACGATTGCTATTAGCGCTTCCTCACCGCCGTAATGCGGCGATGAGGGCTTTGCGACTCTATCAACCCCAACGCGCAACTGGCCGAATGATGGTTGCGGCAATGCGCCTACGCATTGCCATGGGACTGAATTCCCATCTACCGGGTTCATTGAAGCCTACTCACCATAATATACAAATTAGCCCTCCGCTACCCGCCGTAGTGAAAGGCTCTTGCGGTATGATGTTTGGTAGTCCGGAACACCAAATCAGAAGAGTTATTGCGAGTTATAAAACAGACTTTGGCTGGGAAGTTGGAAAAATCGCTTTTGATCGTGATGGAAAAGATTTGCTGGAACAGGAAGCGCTTACATTACAAGAGCTAGCAATAGTCACGCCAGCAGTTCTCGGCTGTCTCGGTATGCACCACGGCGATGGCATATCAATTCTAAGAATGCCCTATCTCACCGGGCAACCAGTCAACCTAAACCAACCAGATGCTGTTATAAAATTATTGGAAACCTGGATTTTAGGAGGCCCTATGTATCCAGTCGCACATTTCATCGAATGGCCAGCGATAGAAACTGCACTCCTCAACGAATCAGGCGCTTGCTTTCCGCTAGATTTATACCATGAAATATGCCTTCAACCTGTGCTCTGTCACGGCGACTTTGCTCGATGGAATTTGCTCAAACAAAAGGACGGTAGTTTGATCGTATTGGATTGGGAATGGGGCCACGCTGAGGGAATGCCAGGAATTGATCTCGTGCATTATTTTCTCCAAGACGCCAGATTGGTGCGTCGTCTCACTCCTACCGCAGCGATCTTTTTCACGATCCGTGAATTGAAACGCCCCGAGTGTGTGAACTATCTGACGCGGACCGGCTGGCAAATTAATCCGCTGTTTCCAATTATTGCATGCCTTGCCTATAAACAAGGTGCCGGGCACCAAGATAACCTCGTTATACTGCGAACAGCTATCGCATTACTGCGTGACATTTAAAAAGCATTTTTTTCTTTAATAATGCCTATCCAAAAGCCCCACATTCTTCTGATTGGACAAACTCCCCCGCCGTGGCATGGACAAGCAGTGGCCACCCAAATTCTCTTTGATTACGACTGGCCCGACTATGAAGTTCACCGGCTGCGTATGGAGTTCAGTGAAGATATGTTGGAGGTTGGGAGATTTCAATGGAAAAAGATTCGACATCTATTTCATTTAATTCGCACCTCTCGGAGCATTCTTGAAAAGTACAAAGGGTGTGTATTATTTTATCCACCTGCTAGCGCAAAATGGATACCATTTCTGAGAGATGTTGTTTTTTTAGTCTGCGTGCGCCGCCTCGCAGGCTCCACTGTATTTATTTTCCATGCGAGCGGACTACCGGTTTTTACCAAACAGGGCATGGTGCGGGCATTTTTTTCCCGCCTTGCTTATTCTAGAGCCGATGTTTCATTGGAGGTCGCTCAGGAGCTTCTACCGCCTCATAGAGCGTTTTATGCCAAGAGATGGCATTGGTGCCCTTGTGCGATTCAGGTGCCGGAGAAAGCACGAGCAACACATCGTCTTGCTGGTCCAGTCATTGTGCTTTTTGTCGGCAGCTTGCAAGAGGGAAAAGGAGTTATCGAAGTTATCAAAACCGCAGCAATTCTCAAATCTCAGGGACGTGAACTAGATTTTCGATTTAGACTTGTTGGTAACTGGTTTTCCAAAGAATTCGAAAGATCTGTCATCCAATTGCGGCAAGATCTCGAACTAGTGGAGATGGTCGAATTATCTGGTCAATTGACCGGTGACGCCAAATGGGATGCTTACGCCAAAGCGGATATTTTTTTCTTCCCTACACATTATGCTTCAGAAGCCACACCGCTAGTCCTGATGGAAGCACTTGGCATGGGGTTGCCAATTATTACCACGAATTGGGCCGGCATCTCAGCAATGCTCGCGGGCTGCACGTCGGCGAAATTGCTTCCCATTAAATCTCCCGAGGCCTACGCCGCCGCCTTGGCATGCCAAGAGTTAAAAACTGAAACTATAGGCCAAGTCTCAAAGGATTTCTATTTAAAACACTTTCTACCCATTCGCTTCATCCAGAGAGTGGGGAATGCATTCGAGGAAGCACTCGAATCGCAGACGTCCACGACGAACAATGCCTCGACACTAGATGGTAAATATTTTTCTGATTCGATTGAAACTCATAAATTATTAACAAACATTACCGCATACCTCGCTGATCAGAATCCGGGACATGATCGGAGTTATGGAATATCGCGGATGTCACATGTTGTATTGGAATCTTTGCATAACA
The DNA here is from genome assembly GCA_043758445.1 of Akkermansiaceae bacterium. GTDB lineage: Bacteria > Verrucomicrobiota > Verrucomicrobiia > Verrucomicrobiales > Akkermansiaceae > Luteolibacter. The sequence continues at coordinate 49,260 of JAYVNM010000109.1, forward strand.
TTCAATCATTGCACATAATGGCTATCATATCGAAGTCTTCGCAAAAAGCTCCAGGAAAAATCGACTCAGAATATATTTTACCCTGGGGAACACGCAAGAAATGGTTAAGGCTATTAACCGATCACCTTCATCCCCTGATTACATGGGGTATGCCCCATCCTGACCTCTACTATTTCCCGAAGGGTTACCTCCCTTTGTTGAGCATCTGTTGCCGGCCGTCAGTAGTGACGATTCATGACACAATCATCCAATATGATGCGGATCATTACCCCAATTGGCGGAAGCGTACCGAATATGCTTACTGGGAAATGATGCTGAAACATACGCTCCGTGAAGCTAACCGGATATTGACGGTTTCAGAAACCTCAAAACGACAGATCTATGAATTTATGGATCGACACAGGTTACCGCAAAAAGAAATAACCGTGACGTATGAACCTTGCCTCTATCAAAAATATCCACAACCCGTTGCACCAGTTAAAGAAAACTATGTGATTCACCTTGCCTCTTGCGAGCCGCACAAGCGCACCGCCCATCTCATCCGCTGGTGGCACGAGGCGGAAACCCAAGGTCGGAATCTGCCAACTTTACAACTCATCGGCACCGTGCCTCCGGAAGTTGAGTCGCTATTAGCCAGTTCACTCAGTATCGTTAAACGACCGTTTTTGGAGGAAGTGGCCTTGCAATCCGCCTATCTCGGGGCTCGTGCCCTGGTCCTGCCTTCAGAAATCGAAGGTTTCGGTCTGCCCGCGTTGGAAGCCTATTACCTAGGCACCCCTATCTGTTTTGTCAAGGGCACCTCTGTCGAGGAAATCCTCGGCGTGGCCACTGCCAAGGGCGGGTTTTCATTGAATGACCCGGAATCACTTTTCGCTGCGTTGGACGAGGTAACGGCCATGAGTCCGCTAGAAATTCACAGTTGCGGGCTAAAATTGCGCGAAACATACGCAGCGGAAAAAGTCGCGGAGCGCATGGCGGTGGTCTTTCGCGAAGTGGCAGGTAAAAATTGAAAGATGTAGCTTTAGGCACACCCCGCAATCCAATCATGGCCACACTTGCCACATGGTTACGCACCTTCGGCCTCGATCCCAAGCGGACTCTATCATCCCTGCGTGGTATCTGTCGCTTTTGGCAAGAACGGCGGGACTTCCGTGCGGGACTCGCTGTCGAGTACAAGTGGGGGCGGGATCTACCCATACTTGATGAGCGGACAACGGACAGCGGCAACCTCGGCGTCTATTTCTACCAGGATGATCTTGTCGCCCGCTGGATCTACGCTGCGGAACCCATCCGACACGTCGATGTCGGCTCACGGATCGACGGCTTCATCGGCCATCTCGCGGTATTCCGGCCAGTTGATGTTTTGGATATCCGACCGCTGTCACAGACTATTGTTAATGCCACATTTTATCAACTCGATCTGATGGATAATCTACCGGATGTCTGGGTAGAATGCACTGATTCTCTATCCTGCCTCCACACCATCGAACACTTTGGTATGGGCCGCTATGGTGACCGCATCGATCCAGATGGTCATCTCAAGGGTTTGGCGCAATTGAAACGCATGGTCAAACCGGGTGGCATACTTTATCTATCAACACCGATAGGGCCGCCGCGCGTCGAATTCAACGCCCATCGGATTTTTTCAGCGAAGACCTTGTTGTCATGGTTTAAGGATGACTGGATCATCGAAAAACTCGCCTACATCGATGACTCAGGCGTCCTGCACTTTAACATCGACCCGGAAGCCGCGGACATCCCTAACCATCTCGGCTGCCACACCGGCTTGGGCATCCTCGCCGTAAGAAAGGTGGAATGATTATTGATGATTGTTTATGGATTTCGAATCTGAAGAAAATGAAAAAAGATAATCTGATACTTGAAGTCCTATAATTCCATCCAAAATCAAACATTTAAAATTCAAAATCAACCCAGTGATCCGCATTGTCATGCTCGGCAGGACCGGCAACAACATGTTTCAATACGCACTGGGCCGGGTGCTGGCGGAGAAACACAGGGTGCCACTGGTATTGGATGCCTCATGGTTTAATGCAGAAGGCTGGAGCGAGGTTTCCCATTTTCTCAATTTACCGATCAAGGCCAAAGTGATGCGCCGTTGCTCATTGGCCAGCCGGGCGTTACGCAAACTCACTAAAAAACATTACTGGGAATACCGGAGCCTGCCGATCCTACGGGAATCCGCCCAGAATCAGTCGTTTGATCCGAAATTCCTCGATGCTCCCGCCGAGTGTATGCTTTACGGGTATTTCCAATCGCACCTCTATTTCCAGAAACTCGCGGGTCCGTTGCGAGCTGAATTGAATTCCCTCATCACAGAAGCCGTTGGAATAACTGACGATCTCCACGCCAAGCTGACCGATCCCAATTCGGTCGCAATTCATGTGCGGAGAAAGGATTATCTGGAACTTCCAGTCTTTCAGGTCTGCGATGATGCCTATTATCGCAAATCCATCCAGTTGCTACGTGCGCGCCTGCCAAACGCGCACTTTTTCATTTTCTCCGATGATCTGGAATGGTGTCGATCCGTGTTTCGTGATCCGGATCAGGAGGTCATTGAGTCCCTTCCGGGTTCCTTCAATCCCCTACACGATCTACATCTGATGAGCCTGTGCTCCCACCAGATCATCGCCAACAGCAGCTATTCGTGGTGGGCTGCCTGGCTTGGAGAAAAGCCGGGGCAACAAGTGCTGATGCCGGATCGCTGGTATGCCTATGGAATCAAAGCTCCGATTATAGAGAAAAAATTGCATAATTGGACAATAGTTGGTAGTTAGTTATCAAGACTTAATCATCTCCACGCGATCTAATATTTCGTTAGCTATATTATCACGATGTCAAGCCAATCGAAACATACCGCGATAGGTACATTGATCTGCTTTATTGTAGTTCTTGCGTGGTTCTCGCCTTGGTGGGTCTGCGGGCGCAACCTTGCCCCACTGGATATCCTCAATGAAATGATGGAACCATGGCGTGGCACCACCGAGCAAGTGTCCGTAAAAAACCACATGGTATCGGACGCTGTGGATCAAAATTTAATTTTTCGCATGGTCGCGGCAGAAAGCTTTTCGAAGGAGGGGTGGTTTGGCTGGAGTAGCCTGACCTATGGCGGAAGCGCCAGATACGCCAACACGATGGCACTTTATTACGATTGGACCATGCAACTCCACCGCTGGTTCGATTTTTGGACGGCCTGGCATCTCGGGATTATGGGGCAGGTATTCCTAGCAGCCGCAGGCATGTTGTTTTTCCTGCGCGGGCGGGCTATCGGTATTCTTTGGTCATGCTGCTGCGCTTTAGCCTATGCCGCGAACTCACAATTTGTAACATGGATCTATCATCGCTGGACCTTGAGTGCATTTTGTTGGGTTCCTTGGATATTTTGGGCAATCGACGGCTATCGCCAAGGTCGTCGGACATTCTGGATACTTGTTCCTTTGTTCATTGGTATGGGATTTCTTGGCGGCACCCTCCAACACTCCGCCTTCGTCCTGTTGGCGGTGGTAGCAATGTGGGTCGAGGAATCAACAAACGGCGTTCGCAGGCTGGGGCCACAAGCCAGAATACTTGGACGCTACATTCTGTGGGGACTACTTGGCACTGGTTTGGCGGCAATGATGTTTATTCCGTGCATCGACGCATTTCTTGAGAGCAACCACCTTGGACTGCACATTGGAATGTATGGAAATTCTGAAATGGGTATGTATCCACATGGTCCATTGCAGCCGTTGGCCAATCTGATTAGCTATCCACTACAGATTTTCCCTTCAATGTTAGGTCGCTGTGACTCGTTGGATGTGCTCAAACTATTCAAGAGCGAAATGTTTTATATTGCTTATTTTGGCTCTCTACCAGTGCTTATTGCATTTCTGGCATTATGGAGAAAGGATTCACCAAAGCTCGCGAGATTACTTATTTGCGTCGGTCTTTTTCTGCCATTGACACCGCTTCTGCGGTTTCTTTATCAACGCCTTTTCATTCTTTTCATTCTTGGTGGAGTTCTTGCGTTTGCCCATTTTATGGAAACAGCTGAGCGGAAAACCCGATTACGAATTTTTAAAGTCAGCAGTTATATTATTTCCTGTTGTGTTGTTGTTTGGAGTTTGTTGTCTGTATATTTAGTTATAAAGCCAGGCATATTAGGAAATTTGCGTGATAAACTTTTGATTGAATCGAAAGGAAGTTCATTTGGATTTTTCGATAATTGGATTGCACTGCGAGTAAATCATTTCATAGGCGATCTTTTCATCTGGAGTCCACAACAACTCCTGCCTTTGTTGTTACTCATCGCGACTTTAACCGGGCTCCGCCTTACGGCCTCCCTCCGCACACGCTGGCGAGAGTCTGGTAATTATATTATTGCAATATCGATTCTATGCGAAACTACGCTTTTTGCATCAAGATGGATCGTTTTCACAGATCAAAACCAGCATCCTATTTATCCGATCACCCCTGAGGTTACTGCCCTACAGCGGTTTGTAGGTCATGACGGGAGGGTGACTACCATGATTCATCCAAGTGCCCATCTGGCCCGCACACCATTCGTCCCGAATACCCTCTGCCCCTATGGCATCTCGACAATTAGTGGATATGACAGTATTGTACCTAATGGTATGATACTTCCTAACGAAGCCACCGGAGATGCGGAAAGACTCGGACGACTTGGGGTCAGCCATCTGATCACTTGGCCGGGTAACTCGGCAGTGAGTAGCAGCTGGAAATCTGTGTGGGAGAGTCCTGTGATGAGCCTATACGAGAATACGCGTAAAATGCCACGATATGTAGGATTTCGGACAGATGCGGACAAAGACAAATTCTTCACCGGGGAACTACCCGAGATTTTAGAACTTAAGGAAATAACTGGAAAAGAAAATAGCCGGTTAATAGACGTTCCTCCCGGTACGCAATGGGTTCGAATCGCGGAAAATCAAGCGTCGGGGTGGGAGTATCGAGAAAATTTATCTTCCGCTATTTGGAAACCTGTTCTAAGGGCCGCAGATGCGAGTATGGTTTTTGAAAATCCAAATCAAACAAACTCCATCAGGATTGAAATGCGGTATAATCCCCCGCTTAGGAGATTGGGATTCATTATTTCCGCGACATCGCTCGGACTGCTGGCGCTCGGTCAACTTTTAATCCGGTACATGCGGCCTCAACGGCCCACAGTCATCGGCTCAATTGCATGAAACGCAGACTTATCGACCGAATTCATGATCGTGTCTGGCGCGAGGTGAGCCAACGGTTGTCATGCAAGACAGCGATTCTGGAACCGGTGAAGTCTGGTATGATGGCATCAAGCATATCAGCCACCATGCCATGGGCTGATTGCTGCGCGGTCTATGCTGACGGAAAAATCACCAGCGGGAACTACCGACGCAATTCCGCCGTTCGGGAAATTGTTGAGACCGTGGGACCGGTTGACGGCGGATTTTATGCGAAACTCATCCGACTATGGAACGCTGAATGGCTAACGGATCCAAGGATCCAGCGGATCGATAACTGGGGTAATCCGATCCGCTGGCCGGGCGGTCTGCTTGGCACTCCCGGCGCTTTCAGTGCTACCACCCTACGCTATCTGGCGACCGCCATCTGGCTGCGGCGTCATGAACATTTTTCGCAAAATTCGTCAATTATCGAAATTGGTGTAGGCTTCGGCGGGTTAGCCGCGATGAATGCTTTGGTATCCGGCACCATCACCGCCATGGTCGATCTCCCACAGGTCGAGCGTGCTGCGATGCGGATGCTGGCTGAGGTTGATCTCGGCGATTATGGTTATGTGAGTGAAGCTGACAATCACGTCAAAGCACACTTTATCATTTCCAACTATGCCTTCACCGAGCTCAACCCGGATATTCAAAAGATCTATTTCGATAAATATATCAAGACCTCGGAGCATGGCATGATCATCAGCAATTCAGGCGTATTCGCTAGTTCCATTAACGGGCGGACCGACGATGAACTCATCGCTTGGTTCCGTGATGAAGGACTCCCCGCCCGACTGGAAACTGACAACGAACTGCTAGGACCGGCGGATCACCTGTGTGGTGTCGGCATGATCCTTTGGTAACATCTTCGTCTGCAATATGGGTAAATTTGGCAAAATTCTCCACGCTTTGACGCCTCCGGCGCTGGCTTGGCGTTTGAGGCGAACCGCACGCGAAAGGCTAGAACTGGAAAATTTCAAAGCATTTTACTCGGGCTTTCTTAAACCGGGAGATTTATGTTTTGACATTGGTGCCAACCTAGGAAATCGCGTCCGCAGCTTCAGGGCGCTTGGCTGCAAAGTGCTCGCTGTGGAGCCGCAGGCGCGTTGTATCCATGAGCTCGAACGAAATTTTAGAAGTGATGCTGAAATAATTATTGTGCCCAAAGCGGCTGGAAAGAAAATTGGCAAATCAACATTACGGATCTCGTCGGAGCATGTGCTTTCCTCAATGTCCGAAAACTTCATCAACCGTACCCGCAGCTCGGGTCGGTTTGATGGGGTGGAATGGGGAAGTGAGGAATCCATCGAAGTGACCACATTGGAGCAATTGATCGAAGAATATGGAATGCCACAATTCATCAAAATCGACGTCGAAGGCCATGAGCCGGAGGTGTTGGACGGACTAGGCTCGGCTGTGCCGGCCTTGTCATTCGAATGGGTTCCCGAACTCTTCAGTCATGCGCTCGCCTGCATTGAACGACTAGAGAAGTTAGCTCATTACGAATACAATCTAAGTTGGGGCGAGAGCATGCGTTTCTCCAGACAGGAATGGCGCGGTGCCGATTCTATGCTCCAGATCATCGGTGAATTTCAAGGTGAGAATCTGCTATTCGGAGACATCTACGCCCGAATTAAAAAATGACTCCCACGCTGATACATCCCGAGCCAAACAATGATCCCCGCGCCGAAGCCATGTTGCCGGCGGTAGGCGGCTTTCCACCGTCGGATCGTCAGTTATTTCTAGCAGGCTACGGCGAGTTGTGCCGCCACGACCTGAGCGGTAAGCGGGCCTTGGAAATTTGCGGAGGCGCAGGCAAACTGGCGGCGGGACTGGCTGGCGTATTTCCGAAAGCCGAGGTGATCGGGCTTGATCTTTATGCCGCATCCGGACCGGAGGTTGACGAGTCCTTGAAGCAGCATCCTAGACTTTCCTATGTGGCAGGCGATGCCTTCGACTTATCGCCCTTTGACGCGGCTTCGTTCGATCTCATTTGGGGGCAGGCTGCCTTGCACCACCTTGCTCATGATCTCGAAGGCTTGTGCAAGCAGGTGTCTCGCGTGCTCAAGCCTGGCGGACGATTGGTATTTATTTTCGAGCCAATGGGTCATAATCTTTTTGTCGCCGCCGTCCGAGCGGTGCGGATGGCCCGTTACGAATTAGGTGATGAAAGCAATTTATATCTCTCACAGTTCGAGCGAATGACCCGCTGCTTCACTGGCTGCGAGGTGCAAATGTTCAACTTTTTAGGCTACCCGATGAAGGCATTTGCTGATCGCTTTGGATTTCTATCAGGAATCATTCAGCATCTCGATTCTTGGATGTTTCGCACATTTCCAAAACTGTTGCGCTATGGAGCGAACTGCAATGTGATCTTCACCAAATGAGGGATTAACATGGCGCGACGCTGGTTTACTTGCACACCGATCGCCTTCAGTGGCGGACCCGATTTTTTCACACGGGACAGCGGATTGCTGAGTCGTGGCTTTCAGGCACTGGGAATCGAGTCTCGGGTAGTTATGCCGGGGGAGGCGCAGGCCCAGGACGCACCAGATGTGCTCCGAACAGATTATGCAAATCTCGAATCTGCAAAGTGGTGGCGGAGTAATCATCTGGATGGTGTGGTGTTGTATGCTTGGGCCAGTCCTCGGTTTAGAAAAGTGGCGGCGGCGATTCAGCAGGCGGGTATTTTTCTCGTGCTGAATCAGGACAACGGCGGTTTGATTAGTCCACTCGCGGGATTCAAGGGATGGCTGGAAGAGCAGTGGATTCTGACAGGCCGGGGGATGGTATCCGGCAGCCGTATTTCCTTCCTGACTCGGTTACTCCGAAGCCTGACAGTCGGCTTGTTCGTGACCGATCCGTTACGGGCCGCGCATCTGAAGGCAGGCAATGTGATCGCCTGCGTGTCACCGGCAGCAGCGGTTCACTATCGGAAATTATGCCGTGTATATGGTGGCGAGGCATTGGCCAAGCGGGTCGAGGTCATTCCGCATCCGGTGGAATCCAGTTTTTATTTTGATGAGTTATCAAAATCCAAATTTCGCCAAGTGGTTTGCGTCGGGCGCTGGGAAGACGGCCTGCAAAAGCGTGCCACATTGATGCTGGCGGTAATCCAAGAGATTGTCACACGCGATCCTCTGTTGCTGGTCGAAGTCATTGGTTCCATGACACCGGAACTCATGGCATGGCATGTTTGCCTAAGTGCGGAACAGCAGGCTCGGGTGAGCCTGAGAGGACGGTTGGAACGCGGGCAGCTTGTGGAAGCTTTCCGCAAATCATGCATTTTTTACAGTCCATCCGCTTACGAGAGTTTTGGCATCGCAGCGGGCGAGGCGCTTTGTTGCGGGTGTTCGGTGGTGGCCGGAAAATCGCCCTCGATGACGAGTTTCGAGTGGTTTGTTTCCAAGGACTCAGGTCTGTTAGCTTCTGCGGACAATGGCGAGGGACATCTTCTCGCTCTGAAAAAAGAACTGGATTGTTGGGACCAAGGCGGCAGAAATCCGCTAATGATTGCGAAAACCTGGGGCCACCTCCTCCACGCGAACCAAGTCGCAGCACAGGTGATAGAGATTCGCGAATCCTACGATTGAGATGCCCCATGGATTTCACCATCATCACCCCGAGTTTGAACTACGGTCGTTTTTTGCACGATTGCCTAACCAGCGTTGCGGCGCAGCAAGGTGTGAGTCTGGAACACTTGGTCTTCGACGGCGGCTCGACCGACGATAGCGCGAAAATCGCGGCGGAGTTTCCCAGCGTGAGTTGGACACAAGAGAAGGATGCCGGGATGTCCGATGCGATCAACAAAGGCTTCGCACAAGCCAAGGGCGATTGGGTCATCTGGTTGAACGCGGACGATCGATTCAAACCCGGTGCGCTCGCGGAAATGCTCGGAATCTTGAAGCAGTCCAAGGCGGATGTGGTTTATGGTGATTATAATTTTATAAGTGAAACCGGGGCTTACATCCGGACGATGAAGGTGCCGGTTTGGTCATCGTTTGTGCATATTTATCATCATTGTTATGTACCATCCACTGCGGCGTTCTATCGAAATTCCAGCGTCATCTTGGAAGGACACCGGTTGCGGGAGGATTTCCATTATGTGATGGATGGCGAGTTTTACGCACGACTTGATTTAATAGGGAAAAAATTTGCGCATGTTCCACTGTTAGTCGCCGATTTCCGCTTGCATGATGGAAATGCCTCGCAGCGACATTTAAACCAACCCCGGGACATGGACACGATTCTCGCCGCCGAGCGCCAGCATGTTGAATCGCGGGCGATTCGCCGCGCATATGGGATCACTCTGTTCAAGGATCCATATCTGACAGGGCTGGTCGATGGAGTGCTGTCCATTCTCGCACTGGGATGGAAAGCCATTCTCAAATTCAGGTAATCGTGGCACCTTCAGTTCAAAATATCCGAGTCGCCGCCGTCTTCGCGACGATGAACCGCGCGGCAACAGCGAAAGCCTGTGTCATGGCTTTGGCCCGGCAGATTTGCCCGCCAGAATGGGTGATGGTAGCAGACAATTGTTCTACCGATGGCACGGCAGACATGTTGGTATCTTTAGATAATCTTCCATTCAAATTGGTGGTTTATGCCATGCCGGATAACCAAGGAAATGCGGGAGGGGTGAAGGCTGTCATGGAGCAGGCGTTCAGAGAGGGAGCCGATGCCGTTTGGATCCTAGATGATGATTCATGGCCACGCGAACTAGCGCTGGCTGCATTGCTAGAAAAGCCATGGGACCCGCATGTTGTCAGGCACGCTTTGCAGATCGATCCGCAATCCGGTAAATTCACCTGGCCCTTGCAAGTCACCGATGGACAAGGTGCTTGGAAGTTAATAGAAAGTATGCAGGAACTATCGGATGGCCCCCGCACCCGCAGCAGGATTTCCTGGACCGGAGCACTGCTGCCCAAAGAGGTTCATGCACGCGTGGGACCTGTGAACGGTGATTTGTTTATCCGCGGCGAGGATGAGGAATACCCATGGCGCATCGAACAGGCGGGCTTCACACAAGAAGCGATCCGTGGCGCGGTGATGGATCATCCGGGGCCGCAAAATGTAGTTCATTGGCGGTTACTCGGGAAAAGCTTCTTCTTTGAGCGCGGACTTGCGGACTGGAAACTTTATTACAAGGTCCGCAATATGGTGTGGTTGAAACGCCAGCAAGCGGGTGACTGGCGTTCCATCAGCATGGCGGTCGCTTACACCTTCGCCGCCATTGTGATTGATGGGCCGGAGCGGATTCCTCTGCTCCGCCGTGCGATCCGCGACGGTTGGAGCGGCCGTCTGGGAAAAATGTAAATACATGGATAATGCATGATCGCGTATTTGAAATCCCTGATCCGCCAGTCGTTTTATCGGTCCGCCATGTTCCAAAGTTTGGTGGGAAGCATCTCCATTTTGCTGGGCCGCACCAAGGGCATTGGCATATCTCACCTTTTGTCATATCGGGAAGATGACGCCATCGGACCGCTGCAACGGGATGAGGCTATCGCCCTATTCGGCATCATCCGGACATTGCGGCCCAGGGTGATCGTCGAATTTGGATTTTTCCACGGGCATAGTGCCTTTAATTTTCTCCGGGCTTTACCGGCGGACGGCAAACTGTATAGTTATGACATCGATATGGAGTCCATCAAGCGGGCTGATCAGGAGTTTAACTTTGACCGGCGATTCACGTTCATAGCGAAATCACAAACGGCCTTCGAACCCGGCGACATTGACAATCACTTAATCGATTTTGTGTTCTTTGATGCCGCGCATGAGTTGGAGCTTAATATAGCAACCTTCAACTGCATTATTTCCGTGCTCGCGCCAGACGCCATGATCGCGATCCATGACACGGGATTATGGCATCGGGACCACTTCGCCCCGATTCATAAAGCCTTCACCCACGAATATCCCGGCGAGTGGACGAGCGAGGATCTCTATGCCCATCAAGCGGGCGAGCGGGCATTTGTCGATTGGATTGTCACGGAATACCCCGGGTTCTCCGCGATTCACTTTCACTCCATCCGGACGCTGCGGCATGGATTCACGTTGATCCAAAGGAAACGTCCACTGTCTTAATCGTTAGCCTCCAACGGCGAAAGCCGCGTGAGATGCCGGTGCATGAGCAGTGCCAAGGCGATGCCGGTGGCATCACATGCTAGGTCGAAGATATCAACCCAATCAAAGCCATAACCGAAGGCAACCTGAGCGGCCTCAATGGCGAGAGCAAGTAACACCGCGAGCGAGACGGCCGATTTGCGTCCGACCAGACAGGCGATCATCAAAGTCGGCCCCCATAACAAGAGGATGTGAAGCAATGGCCGGGCATTCGCGGCGTAATGTTTCAGGCGCAGGGTGAAGTCACCTTGATCGGGAATTTCACCCACCGATTTTAATAGTGCTGGCGGGAAAATCTGCCCGACTTTTTTAGATAGATTTGAGTTAATCACCGGAACCGCGGTGGTGTGGGTATTGATAGTTTCACCGCCGATTTGAAAAGGAGCGCCAAACGAACGAAGCGACTTCCATGGTCCCGGCACGACAAAATAGATGCCCATCAGCAAGCAGACCAGCGCGGCGAGCACGGCGCGGATGATGCGGTTACGCCCCTTGGGCGCGATCCAAGTTATCACCCAAGCGAGCCAGCCCGCCATCAGCAGCCAGCGGCCGATTTTCCACAACTCTCGTTCGTGAAGGACTGTCGCCTCGAAAGCCACCAGCTCAAGATCGCCTGCGACACCCAGATTTTCCAAGCGCAGGGCCGGGACGGCCGGGGCGCGTACCGGCCGCATTACTTGTTCGGTCATGTCACCGGCCTGGTTGTTTCTCGCCGAGCAAAACGGGTCATTTTCCCACTCCGAGCTGCCGCTTGGCGAGTGCCATTCGAGCAGACACCGGCCATCCTGCCATGGCTCTTTGCCGGGAATGAGATTCAGCGCGCTGACTTTGAACCGAACGTGTAGCACAGCCATGGATGTTAAACCTGGCAAATCCAAGTGCGCGATCACCTCAGGATGTTTTGGATCAACCCGCAGACGCAGGATCGGCTGATTTTCCGAACCCAGCCACTCGGCCCCTGCGGGCAAATCTGGCGCGGACCGCAGATCCGCCAGCCGGAGAGTGGGGAATGCCGGTGCGCGCTCGAAGCGGTGTTGCCACAAGAAATCAAGTGCTGCCAGCAGCACCAAAAAGCATCCCGCGAGAGTGAGTCGTCGCATTTCCGGTGCTTTAAAATCACGACCGCGTTGAATTTCCAACCAAATTCCCCAAGTTCCAGCCGATCAGGGCCTAGTGGCGGAACCGTAAATCCGCAGCTCATGTCATTCTGCGATTGCAGCGGATGAATTTTTAGTGATTCTACGCCCGGCTAGGCTATATTCAAAGCGCCCAGCGGAAACCCTTATGGCTATCAGCCGCAAAGACTCATTCACCCTTCAAGTGCTCCAACTCACGGATGCGCTGCTGGTATGGTTCGCGTTCTGGCTCGGAGGAGCCATCCGCAGTTGGCTGGGCATGACCGGGTCGGAGGAGGCTCTGCTTCAGTCGATGAACTGGGTGCTCTATATTGCCGTACCCTTCACGCCACTGGTGCTAGAGCGTTTTGGATTTTACGATCACCTCCGACACAAACTGACGAGCGTCGCGATGTGGCAGTTGGTGAGGGCGCTCTTGGTCATCGTCCTGATGGTCGGGCTGTTCGCGGTTTTCGCGAAAGTCACGGGGACGCGGCGGTTAGTACTTGGGCTTGGTTTGGCCTTCATCTTCATTTTCCTGCTCCTCCGTGATCGAATCACACAACTCTGGCTGAAACGGCAGGTAGAAAGCGAAGTCACCAAGGAACGAATCGTCATCGCGGGATCAGGGAGTGAAATGGCCGAGTTGCTGGCCGAATTCGATCCCGAAATCGTCTCACGTTGGAAGGTCGTCGAGCACTTTGATCTGGGCCAGCGAGATGTCCAGGAACTCTTCGATTTGCTAAAAGAGCAATCTGTGAGCCGGGTTTTGTTTTCTGCTAAAAACACCGAGTTCGAAGTGGTCGCGCGGGCGGTGGAGGCCTGCGAATTGCAAGGGGTGGAGGCATGGATCGCTGCCTCCTTCATCCGCAGCCAGATTGCGCGGCCGGTGTTCGACGCAATTGGAAATAAGCCGATGCTGGTCCTACGCTCGACCCCCGAGCTGTCATGGGAGCTGTTATCCAAGGAGATTTTCGACCGGATAGGGGCAGCGATCGTTATTCTGCTCACCCTACCATTTTGGATTTTTGCGGCGGTCGGCATCGCCATCAAGAGTCCGGGCGCACCGGTTTTTTTCTCACAGATGCGGGCTGGACGTTACGGACAGCCGTTCCGCATGTGGAAATTCCGAACCATGGTCGCTCATGCGGAAACAATGCTCGATCAGGTCAAAGAGGATCACGGAAATCAAATGGACGGGCCGGTTTTCAAGTTGAAGCTCGATCCTAGGATTTTCCCCTTCGGCGCGTTTCTGCGGAAATTCAGTATCGACGAGTTCCCACAGCTTCTAAACGTGCTATCCGGCGAAATGAGCCTCGTCGGCCCTCGTCCGCTGCCGGTATATGAAGTGGAGGCTTTTAATGAATTGTCCCATCGGCGCAGGCTGAGTGTGAAACCGGGAATCACCTGCGAATGGCAGGCCGGTGGACGCAATACGATTACCAGTTTCGAGGAATGGGTGGCGATGGATCTTAAATACATCGATAACTGGTCGCTCTGGCTGGACATCACCATCCTGTTGCGAACCATCCCGGCGGTGTTGTTCGGCAAAGGAGCAAGCTGATTTCTTCTCCGGCCGCGCATTGTAAATGTCGCGTTTGCCGTGATTGGTGGCCGGAATTGAAATTTCTCGCTCAATATTCCATTTTCCCCGTCCCCTCATGCCGGTCTTGTCAGCTATTTTTCTTGTCGCCGCACTGATCCTCGCGGTGGTCATCGGCCCACAAACCCGCCCGTGGACTTGGGGGCCGGCGATGTTGGCCCTAGGTTTCGCCGTTTCGGCGGCGCTACCGGTATTATGGAAAAACAAGCGCACGGGTGGGGATTTCGGCTTGATCGCATTTGGCGCTCTGGTAGGGGCCTGGTTCGCGTGGCGGGCGTGGATTTCACCTGTGGCGGAATTGGGGCAGGCGGACATTATGCTGCTGGCGGGAGTCTGTGGCACCTTCATCAGCATCCGCGCAATCGAGGGCAATACCCGTGCCGAGCAGCTATTGGTCTGGGGGATTGCGCTTTTGCTGTTAGCAAATGTGATGGTTGTTGGCAAACAAATTCTGGATCCGGAATTTTCACCGATATTTGGAGCGCGGACGGAAAAATGGCCAACCGGTTTTTATGCACAATATAACGAAGCAGCGAATTATTTAATTGCATCCTCACTGCTGGTAGCTGCAGCCGCCTTATTCGGACAGCACGGCAAAGCCACGCGTATATTGTTCATACTGATTGTAATCGGCGGATTGGCAGCCGTGTTCTATACCCGATCACGGGGCGGCATTTTGGGTGCCGCTGTTGGCTTTGGTGTTTTCGCAGGTGTAGCCTTGATCATTGGTAAGCGTCGCAAGGCCCGTTGGTATATCCCGACATTGTTTGCAATGCCAGTCATCGGCTTGGGAATTATCGTGTTCTTATTTTCGGGATGGCAAAGTTCGCAGGAACTTCGGCATTTGGGAGGGCGGCTCGATCAGTTGATGGATAATAACTGCCGCCTTTATTTTCTTGGCATGGCGATGTCCTGCATCGGACTTCATCCGATGGCAGGTGGCGGGGGCCGTAGTTTTAGTTGGGAGAGCTTCAGATTCGCCGACGGCAAAGCCCAAGGCGACACCATCACCCATATCCCCGAACAAGTTCATAACGAGTTGGTGCAAGCAGCTACTGACTATGGCATCATCGGTGCGGCCTTGTTGGCTGGCTTGTTAGGTGCCCTTATCGTCGGCGCGGTCGTCCGGATTCTTTTTGCCGAAGCCACGCGTGAATCCCCTTTTGCAAGCACTTGGCGTCTTGGAGCGCTAGCTGCCTTTGCCGGAATGTTTATCCAATCCTGCTTCAGCTTCGTTTTTCATCTATTTCCTGGAGTTTTGCTGCTCGGAATCTGCCTGGGACAAATGTCTCGGACTACAGGAAATGTGCCAAAAACTACACAGATGATCGGAACGCGAATCCTACTCTGCACTGCTGCTGTAGTCTCGGCGATGTTTCTGATTACCCTCGGATGCAAAGGAACTCATGTGACATGGGTCCTGTGGTCCAGCTATTTCAGTAAACAGCCGAACACGGTGGATGAATCCAGAATCGATGCTCTCACCGAGGCGATCCGGATTTGGCCCCAATCCCTATTTTATCAGGATCGCGCGGCTATCTTTCAAACGATGGCTTCGACGGCTACGGATGCAAGTGCTATCGCCCCCGCCGAACAGGCAGTTCGTGACTATGAACAAGCCGAGCAACTCCACCCGTTTAATCCCAGCCCTACGATCAATCGAGCGAACACCCTCAGCCAACTTTTTCGTAATACAGAAGCTGAAAAAGCTTACGATCAGGCCATCTATTTGCAGGGCGGAATGGAACCTGCGTACCGTGGACACTTCTCTCTTGCCAATCACCTCATGCGCAAAGGCATTCGCCAATTTAGCTCCGGGGACCCATCCGTAACACTTGCATCCATGGAGATTGCGGCCCAACAAATGGATGAAGCCGTGAAGGAAATGCACTGGATCACCCCAGACATGAGGGAGCCGATGGTTTTTGTTCATGAGAACTTAGGTGCGGCCCGCGAGGCAAATAGCGATTTCAAGGGTGCGCTCCAAGAATACGACTACGCTACCACATTACGTTTCGGCACCCGCGCCCATTATCGCGCCGGAGTCCTTATGGGTAAAATGGCGGCGAGCGCCTGGGCCGGTCGTCGACCGGCGGAGGCGCTGGGTTATTTCATGGAGGCAAGGAGGCGCATCGGCCTAGCCAGTGAATTGCCACGCGATATCACCCCGAGCCAGCGCATCGAGTATCTCGACTATCTGGATAAAACCATCGAATATCTGAAAGGCGCAAAAATTGAACCCCTTGATCCATCGCTCAAATAATCAGCGCGAGATTCGATTCCAGTCGATCTGATGCTCGGAGAAATCCACTAGAAATTTCTGGATCTTCGCGTCTGCTTCCACTTCCGTGACTTGCTTGTCTTTGATCCATGGCACGTCCCCATACCACATGGACGCGGAAATGTAGGCCCAGCGCTGGTCCACTCCGCGCACTAGGCGGTCTTTCATATCAATGATAGTCCGGGCCAGATGATCATCGGTCACGCGGTCATGGCCGACGAAAAAATAATACGTCAGACAGTTATGCTGCTCATACGTCTCTGGCTTGCTTTTACTTGGAATGGATTGGATTGACACTAATCGCTTGGCTGTGAACTGACGACCGTTAGAAAGCTTGAGAATTTGATCGCTAGACCCGGTTATGTTATGGCCTTGGGCTGGCATACACCGCTCTGGCCGATGGATGGAATTGTTGATGTCCGTACCTGATAGGACAATCGAAAGATCCACCCGATCCGGAACGGAGTATCCCTCCAAATTGGTCTCACCCGGACGCGGACTGAAACAAAGCGCTTTTGAAAACTGGGTATCGCTCTTAAGGGTGCTAATCTCATCCTGACTGGCGGGGATTTTTTTAAATGACCAAGTCCCGGAAACCTCCGGTAAATCCATATTTACCGCTGACTGCGCGACCGCCCCGATCTTGGGCAAGAGGTAGGTGGCACTCAACGCGCCTCCCATAACCAAAGGCAGCAACCATGCTTTGCTTCTCATCATTCCGGTAGAAAAGATTTGGCCTCGTTCTGACGGATGACGACCACCCGCCGCAACTGGTGCCGCTTGGCGTTTTTCCAAGGCAGGCCGCCTTCTAGCAGAGAATGGATCACCAACAGAAGCATCAGGGAAAACGGAAAGAACAAAAGCAATCCGGACCAACTATGCCAGGTGCCGACCGCCCAAGCCGCATTACCGTACTCGGCAATGACGAAAATCGAAATGACCCGCAGCGCGTTGCCGACGATGGCCAGCGGAAATGCTGATAGAAACAATACCACCCGTTTCCACATCGCAATCTTCGCAATATAGGCCCAAGCGGCGGAAATCATCAGCAATGCCATTAACGACCGGATTCCGCTGCAGCCCTTGGCAATGTCCAGGGGCTCCCAGTTGCCTTTCAATGGCAACACCTTGGTCCCCTGCACATAAGTTTCCACACCTAACAATCCAGAGCCGTGATGAGCAAGGCTCGTTGCCAACAATTGCAGATGGGTTGTCGCCTGTTGGAAACTCGGTAGTGGAATGGCCAGCCAGAAAAAGAACAGTGGAAACGTCAGCATCCGCGCGACTCGCCAACCCCAGAAATATAAGCCCGAACCCCATAGGATGAATGGCAGGCCGACCATCGCGATGCGCGGTTGCAATGTCCGGCAGGCGGCCAGATAAAGCAGCACTCCCACCAGCAAGGCGGGCAGCCCCCAGTAGCTGCCATTTCCCACCGCCGCCTTCAGTTCCTTGAATTTATAGATGATCAGGCCCGGGATCACGAATAGAAAAAGCACGCCATGTTCATAGTCCAAATCCTCATTCCACGCGCTCTTGAGCCAACTGGCTGCTGACATGCTATGATCGTTCCCATAGCGCGGCACGAGTCCGTAAAACCAGATAACCACCAACACGGACAATCCCAGCGCCACCCTGAACGTCCCCCGTGCGACTCGATCTGGAGCCGTCGGCTGCTGGCCAACAACGGGCTCGGATGGGTTCGGTGACATGGAGAACTAGAAAGGTGGACGATTTCCGAGCAAAGTATTGCCGACACTCCCGGCTCTGTCAACAATCCGTGCGCCCTAACGACCATCGCTACTTTTTCCCATGAAAATCATCAGTGGAACCGCCCACCGCGCACTTGCCGAGCGCATCGCAGAAAGCCTCGACCAGCCCCTTGCCGACGTCCACGTCTCGGCCTTTCCCGATGGGGAAACCGAGGTGAAAATCAACGAAAATGTCCGTGGGGCCGATGTCTTTATCATCCAGCCGAGCTGCCCGCCGACGAACCATAACATCATGGAATTACTCATCATGGTGGACGCCGCGCGCCGCGCCAGCGCCGAGCGGATCACCGCCGTCATGCCGTTTTTCGGCTACGCCCGGCAGGATCGGAAAGACCAACCCCGCGTCCCGATCACCGCCAAGTTGGTGGCAAATTTACTCACCTCCGCCGGCGTCAACCGGGTCCTTACGATGGACCTCCACGCCCCGCAGATCCAAGGCTTTTTCGACATTCCCGTCGATCACCTCTACGCGAAATCCGTCCTCATCAGCTACCTCCGCCAGCGCCACCCGGACACGTCCAATCTCACCGTCGTGTCACCCGATGTCGGCGGCGTGAAAATGGCCCGAGCATACGCCGACGCCCTCGGGGCCGAGCTCGCCATCGTCGCCAAGCACCGCGTCAGCGCCACCCGCGTGGAGGCCATGAACGTGATCGGCGAGGTCGAAGGGCGCGATGTCCTGCTCGTCGATGACATGACCGAAACCGCCGGCACCCTGACCGCTGCGGCGGAAATTTTGCACAAGCACGGTGCCAAGCGCATCTACGCCGGAGTTTCCCACGCCATTCTCGGCTCGCTCGCCCACCAGCGGCTCCGGGACTCTGCTATTGAAGAAGTCATCACCACCGATTCCGTCCCCCAAGCCGCCGGGCCGAAGGTGCAGGTCGTCGGCATCGCGCCGCTGCTCGGCGAAGCCATCCGCCGCATCCACGGCGGGCAGTCGATCACCTCGCTGTTCTCGGTCTGACCGGCATTCCCAGCGTTTCCCGAACAAGTTTTTGACAAGTCCCGATCCGGCGGCTACACCCGCCACCCCGTACTGGGTGCAGTAATCCCCGGCGGACCCTAAACACTAACGATATATCGTCATGGCCAAGAAGACATCCCTCAAAGCAGCTCCACGCTTACGCACCGGCTCCGGCCGTCTCAACCAAATGCGCCGCGAAGGCTGGGTTCCCTCCGTCATCTACGGCAAAGGCACCGAAAACCTGAACCTCAAGGTCGATGCGAAGACCTTCTCCGACCTCCTCGCGCAAAGCAGTTCGGAAAACATCATCGTCAACCTCGACATCGAAGGCCACGGCACCCGTCTCGCCTTTCTCCAATCCCTCCAGCACGACCCAATCTCCGGCAAAACCCTGCACGCAGATTTCCGGTCCATCGACGAAAATACCGCCATCACCGCCCACATTCCTACCCACCTCAACGGCGAGTCCGCCGGGGTCAAGGCCGGCGGCCTGATCGAACAATACGTCCACGCCATCGAAATCACCTGCCTCCCTAACGACCTGCCGGAGACCATTGAGGTCGATGTCAGCCACCTCCAAGTCGGCGATTCCCTGCACATTGGTGAAATCAAATTCCCATCTGGCGTGCGTGCCACCCACGCCGCGAATGTCGTCGTGGCCCACGTTGGCAAGCCAGCCGCCGCAGTTTCCGAAGAAGCCACCGCAGCTCCTGCTACGAAATAACCGCCACCCAGTTTTCCCCAAAATCGCCCGGTCCGCCCACGCGGCCCGGGCGTTTTTTGATTTGCGATTTCAAGTTCCCGATTTTCTAACACGTCTGCACCGGAGACGGTCTTCGCTTTCGCTACCAACCGCCTCCGGGCTATTTCCTTTTCGACCGGCATCGGAAAAAAGTTCCCTCCACCGCTCGCGACACCCCGCTGGTCCCATTCTCCCGGAGCGCATCCAGCCGCTTCACATATCTCCTAACGCTTGCCCCGCGCACTTTGATCCGGCCGCTCGCATAGCAGACGAAGCCGCAGAAGTCCGCGCCTTCCCGCTCCGTGCGGCAGAGCCGGTATTTGTCTGGGTGGATCTCCAGACGCAGGTCTGCCAAATATTTCCGGATTGCCACGCCCCGCAGGCGGGCTTGTTCCCGGCTCTCGCCGAAAAGCAGGAAATCGTCCACGTAGCGCACATACCCTTTTACTCCGAGTTTCTGCTTCACGAAGTGGTCGAAGCCATCCAAGTAGATATTCGCGAAGAATTGACTCGTTAGATTCCCGATGGGCAGTCCGTGGGGACGCACCCGCACGTCGAACAAATCCTCTCCCCACTCAGTTCTTCTGCCGTCCTCATGGCTGGCAAGGATTTTGTGGATCAGCGCCATGACCTGCGGGTCCGCAATGGTCTTGCCGATGCGGTGCCGCAGGATTTCATGGTCGATGCTGGGGAAATACCGGCGGATGTCGCACTTGAGCACCACCGGGTAGCGGCGGGCGAACTCCGCGCAGCGGCGCACTCCGGCGTGGGTTCCCTTGCCCCTGCGGCAGGCGTAACTGTCCTCGATGAATTTCTTCTCAAAAAGTGGCTCCAGCACGCGGACCAGCGCGTGATGCACCACTCGGTCCCGGAAGGGTGCAGCGGCGACTCTTCGTAGCTTCGGCTCGTGGATGTCGAAGTAAGTGTAATTGCCAGGCTGCCAGGTTTCCGCAGTGAGTTCCTCATGCAGCCGCACGGCATCGGTTTCCCAGCGGGCGTGGAAGCGGGCGGCGGCCATCACGTTTCCCAGCGAGCAAACCTGAGGGTAGAGATTTTTGAATGAAGTGGCCATTCCTTCACAGCTCACGGAACTCATCTTCACTGATCCCGGCCTGCTTAAGGATGGACTTGAAGGTGCCGGTGGGCACATCCCCCGTGTGCATCGGCAGGTAGGTCTGCCGCCCGTCGGGATGACGCAGCACCAGATGGGAGCCACTCTGCCGCCGGTCTTCGAAACCGGCACGCCTCAGTTTGTGCAGCACTTCCTTGGCTTTGTGCGGCATGTCAGGCGACCTCCACCGTGGCCAGAATTGCTTCGGACGGCGCGGACACGTTTTCCCCGTGCGCCCGTTTTTCCTCGTTCCAGAGAGTCACCAGATCGCGGGCGGCTTCTAACGCGCCTTCTACTCCCAGACCGTGGGTGGTGAGTCCTAGCGATGGGACGTAGGCGTAGAAATAGCCGGGCATCCCTTCTTCGTCAGGAAGGCGTTCGAGCATGACTGAATACCGCATGAGGAGAAATTACTTCAAGAGGTATGGTTTGTCGAGGATGGGCTTGGTGGTTGGAAACCACCGCCACGGCTACGCAGCCAACCACCGACCATGCGACCGCATTCGTTGATCTGGAGGGCGCTGAACTCGAACTGCTTCGGCGCGAGCAGCTTGCGGTCGTGGGCCATGCGGATGATCCAGCGGGTCATCTCGATGCCTTCGTTCGCCTTTACCAGCAGCGCGGTCTTGTCCTTGGCGTAGGTCGCCTTCACCAAGGTTTCCAGCACGTCCATGACGTGGTTCGCCAGCCGCTGGCCGAGGATGAAGCGCTGGTCTTTTGGGAAGCAGTCCACGCGCTCCAGCACCCACTTGGCGTAAGCATACCATTTCGAGAGAACCAGTGGCGAGTCATTGGCGGGGGCTTTCATATTTGCACGAAAAATAATTCGTCCGCCTGCGGCGGAGGGGAGCACACGCGCCCTCGCGTGTTCCATGTCGCGCCCTCGCGGCAGGATGGCCGGCATGACAAAAAACGTTCCTTTGTAGCACACGCATGTTTTCAGTGGGGGCACTGAAAACCACACGCGAGGGCGCGTGTACTCCCCGAAGATAAAGGACAAAGAGATAAAGAATCAAAGGGGAGAACTTAGCGTTTCCGACGGACCAGCATCACACTGCCTGCAAGGATCGTTAGGACAAGGGACGTTGGTTCAGGGACACTGGCGACTCGGAACCCCACGTTGCCGTTCTCGTTCGTAGGGTCGAAGAAGTTGCGGGTAGAGGAGCGCAGGTCGAACTCGAAGAGGTCCCAAGAGCCCCCGCGCAGGCCGCGCGAAGAGCCAATGACTGCGTCGTTCCATTCATAGACGTTCCCGGCTTGGTCATTGGTCCCATACGCACTATCAGAATTCAGCCCGTATGCGCCCACGGCAGTCAGGTAGTTCTGGCTGCTGCTGTAGCTACCGCTTTGAGTCACCGCGTAATCCACACCATCAAAATAATTCGCCGCGCCCGCCGCGCCCACGGTGTTGGTCGTCATCGTATTGCTCTGGTTCGCATGGAGCCAGTAACCGCCCACGCCCGCACCGCCTTTGTTCGGATCATAATACGCCGCCTTATACCACTCGCTCTCGCTGGGCAAATATGTGCTTGCCCCGGAGTTTTTCAGAATGATTCCAGACAATGCCCCATTGAGCGTGTAGGCTCCCGTTTCCGTGCTGCCGCTGCCTTGGCCGTTGTTCAGCCTTCGCATAACGCGCCGCATCAAACCAGCTCACATAGGCGATCGGGCGATTCCCTGCCCCCGTCAACACCGTGTAAGTGTAGCTGCCGGAACTGCCGCCACGGGTGATGCCCGCACTGTTCGCATCACTGCCCATGCTGGTGTTATAAAGGCCGTAGGGATCAGCCTGCGCCTTGGCATTGAGAAACTGCGCGTAGTCGCTGATGGTCGTCTCATTCTTCGCGATCTGATAAGCAGACCCATCTGTCGAGACATTTCACAGTCCGAAATCCGTGGCGTGTGCTTATTTCCACCGCTTGCCAGCCATCGAAGCGCCTGATAGAAACCTGACATGGAGGAATTTCCACCCGAGCCGGATCTGGCCACGCATCCTAACGATGCGTTCTTCAAGGCGGTCTTCTCGGAACCGGAACATGCCATTGCCTTTTTCAGGAGCCATCTTCCAAGCGCCATCGCCAACCGAATCGACTGGCCATCGCTCGCTGTAGTTCCCACATCGTTCGTCAAATCCAGCCTGCAACAGGTCCACTCGGATTTGCTCTTTTCCGTGACGATCGCCGGCCGAGAAACTCTGCTTTACCTGCTATTCGAGCACCAAAGCACGGTTGACCCGACCATGCCGCTGCGCCTGTTCGGATACATCGGGGAAATTCTCACACAGCAGCATAAAGCTCACGGCCTGCCGCTACCGCCGGTGTTGCCCTTCGTCCTTCACCAAGGGCCGGACCACTGGAATGTCTCTACTGCCTTCGAGGACTTGTTCGAGCTACCGGATGATATCGCCTCAGATCTGCTGCCTTTCTTGCCGAAATTTCACCACGCGTTGCTCGATCTGAGCCGCAGTGATCCTGCTTCAGAGGAAAGCGATAGCCAGCTTCGCATCGTGCTCCATCTCATGAAGCTCGCCCGAGAGCGGCAATTGCTGGAATACTTCCGCTGGCTGGCCGAAACACTCGTCGAACGAGTGCCTGATAGTCTGTTGGCACGCCTGCTCATCTACGCACTGCACGCGGACAGCGAGCTTGACGCCCAGCAAATCTACCGTAACCTCACAGCGAATCCCGAACTAGAAAAACGTGCCATGTCCGTCGCAGAAAAACTAAAAGCTGAAGGCCGTTTAGAAGGTCTCTCGCAAGGTCTCTCGCAAGGTCGCGAGGAAGGTCTCTGGATTGGTAAAATCCAGACTCTTGAGGAATTTCTGGAATTAAACCAAAGCTCCCGCGAAAGTTTGGAAGCGCTCTCTTTATCTGAGCTCAAGATTCGCCACGTCGCGCTTCATCAAGAATACGAAGCGCGCTTCAAGCACCGCTAACTGACTCGCAAATTGGCCATGGCGGTCGCTTGCTCCTGAGCTGCCATGCTTATCCATCACGACCATCGGTTTACGCTTGTCCGACGCGCGGCCCGCGCGTTATTTTTTGGATCGGGGATTGAAAATCGAAGATGCTATCCCCTATCCCCTCCCCCATGTCCTTCTCCCTCATCGTCGGCCTCGGCAACCCTGGGCGGCAATATGAAGAAACCCGCCACAACGTCGGCTTTATGGTGCTTGACCGCCTCGCCACCGCCTGCGGGGCCACCTTCCAATCCGTCCCCAAATGGCAGAGCCACCTCGCCAAGCTCCCCGGCTCTAACACCATCCTCCTCAAGCCCCAGACCTTCATGAACCTGAGCGGCCGCGCCATCCTGCAGATCCTCTCGTTTCACAAATGGCCGCTCGCAGAAATGCTCGTCATCTACGACGACGTAGCCCTCCCCCTCGGCACCCTGCGCTTCCGCGAAAAAGGCTCCGCCGGTGGCCACAACGGCATTAAATCCATCCTCCAACACCTCGGCAACGACGTCTTCCCGCGCCTCAAGCTCGGCATCGGTGCTAGCCAACCCGGCGAAATGACCGGCCACGTCCTCGGAAAATTCTCCCCGGACGAGCAACCCTTGCTGGAAAACATGCTTGCCACTGCTCTCGAAGCCGTGCAGCTTTCGCGCTCCCAAGGCATCGCCACCGCGGCGCACCGCTTCCACACACGCAACAATCCAATCCCAGCCCCATCCGATGAGTCGCAAATACCAAGGCCTGATCGTCCTTAACACCAAGTCCCTCGACGGCTCCGTCGATGATCTCGTCACCGCCATTTCCAAGGAATTCGAAGCCGAAGGCGCGAAAATCGATAAAGTCGCCCAACTCGGACGCCGCCAGTTTGCCTACAATGCCCGCCACCTTGAGTCCGGTCATTACGTCAACTACACCTTCGGCGGTGGCCCAGAAGTGATTACCAAACTCCAAAACCGCCTCAAGCTCAACGGCCACGTCCATCTCCAGCATTTCCTGCGGATCGCCTGATTTTTCCCATCGCTTCTCAGGGCGAAAACCTCCAGCATTTTCCCGTTATGGCAAATCTCAACAAAGTCATGCTCATCGGCAATCTCACCCGGGATCCCGAACTGCGCCACACCCCGAAGGGTACCGCCGTCGCGGAAATTGCCCTCGCCATCAAACGAATCTGGAATAACGAACAGGGCCAGAAACAGGAAGATGTCACCTTCGTCGATGTCACCCTGTGGGGTCGCCAAGCCGAGGTCGCCCAACAATACCTCACCAAAGGCAGCCCCGCCTACATCGAAGGGCGACTGCAAATGGACACTTGGGATGACAAGGCAACCGGCCAAAAACGCAGCAAAATGAAAGTCGTCGGCGAGGTTCTGCAACTTCTTGGCAGCCGCAACAGCCCCGGCGGCAGTGCCCCGAGTGGCGCATCGAGCCCACCACCGCAACAACGCTCCGGCCCACCGCAAGGTGCTTCTGCGGCACCGCCCGATGAATTCCAAGAAGAAGACGACATCCCGTTCTGATTGCAGACCAGATCCACCGACTTTCCGACAGCGGAGCCGCCCACGCGGCTCCGCTTTTTCATGTCCGGAGCTGTGGATCGCACACCAATGACAATGCCCTACACGTTGGTGGTCGGGGTGAATGGCCGTTCAAATAAAAAACAGAGATCCCGTGCGGTAAAATATTGGTTCTCATCGAATTACTGGCCTGTGGAATGCTTGAAAGTTGCGCGGTAAGGACTAAAAACTTGCCAAGAACATCGCCACCGATATTCAATTTCCTGGCCGCATTCTAGCAGCTTCACTTCCGTTATAGGTCTGAAACCTCACCCCTACATGTTTCCGTTTTCGAAAATCAGCGCCCCACTTCTCGCCAAAAGGCGCCGCAAGTTCTGGCACCCGGTGGTCAAGGAAATGAAAAGCCGGGCCGCAGAGTCGATGCCCAATCTCGTCCCTGTTCAGAATAATACGCACCTCATCAAGCCTAAAGACCGCTTGCTGATGACCATGGGGCGCGATGAAAACGCACGCCTCCCCTACTTTCTCAAATATTATCGCGAGCTAGGAATCGATCATTTCCTGTTCGTTGACAATGAATCCGATACGCCGATGGCCGAAATCCTGGCAGGAGAAAAAGACGTCTCACTGTGGACAACCAATGAATCCTACGCGGATACTCGCTTTGGCGTGGATTGGATGAATGCCCTGCTCGGCGAATATGCTGTCGGTCACTGGGTGATGACGGTCGATCTCGATGAGTTTTTTGTCTATCCCTTCATGGGTCAACGATCGTACCAAGAATTGCTGGCGTATCTGGATGATATTGAAAAACCCTCATTTTATACCCTGCTGGTGGATATGTATCCCAAGGGATCGATCGCATCCGCGCACGTTCCGATCGGCGCGTCTCCCTTGGAACATGCACCTTATTTTGATCGCATAGGCTACTATGCGGTTAAGGGCGGTCACGAGGACACTTGGACCCGGGGCGGACCTCGCCTGCGCGCCTTCAATCCCGAAACGCATGATGCCGCCCCGGCCTTGAACAAGACGCCCTTGATTAAATGGCATCAACGGTTCGCCTATCATCTCAGCACCCACGCCGCTTATCCGGCCTTTCTGAATCATGCGCACAAGCGCAACCACGATCCCACCGGAGCACTGCTGCACTTTAAATTCGTATCATCCTTCCGGGAAAAAATTGATCAGGCCATCAAACGCAACAACCACTATAACGATTCCAAAGAATACCAAAAGTATTTGGCAAAATTGAAGACCTCCGAAGACTATACATTATATTCCTCGCTCTCCGAAGAATATACAGGTCCGGAATCATTGATAAAAACTAACCTCATAACTCCCGGTGCCTGGAAATAGCCCGGCCGGATCAATCTATCGCATGAAACTGGGATTTATCATTCTCGCACACAACCAGCCAGCAGCTCTCCGCCATCTCGCGGAAAATCTGGCCAAAGATGGCGACCGCGTGATCATTCATTTCGATTCCGGAGCCGCCAAATCCGATCTGCTGGCGGTGCAACAAATCGCCGCTGATCTGCCCGATCAGGTGCAGGTCATATCGAAAGTCAAAGGTGTGTGGGGCGAGTGGAGTTTGGTCGAAGCCGTGCTGCTCTCGCTTCAGGAATACACAAAATTGCCCGAGCCTCCAGCCTATATCCATCTCATGAGTGGCGCGGATTTACCCCTGCGCCCGCTGGACCAGTTGAAGGATTTCCTCACCGCCAATCCCGAATTGGACTTCATCGAATGCCATGACATCTCCAAACAATCGTGGGTCAAGGGCGGCTTGTCGATAGAACGATTCCAGTATTATTTTCCGGTAAACTTTAAAACCCACCGGAAGTTGTTTGATCGCTTGGTCCGCTGGCATCGGAAATTAAAAATCCGGAGGCGGATGCCACTTGGTCTGAAACCTCACATGGGATCGCAGTGGTGGACCCTGCGGTGGTCAACTTGCCAAAAAGTCCTAGGGTACACCAAAGCGCATCCCGAAGTTCCCCGCTTTTTCAAGTCCACTTGGATTCCGGATGAATCCTACTTTCAAACCATCATTGCCAAGGTCGTTCCAAAGCGGGAAATTGCGAACCTGCAATTGATGTTTCATCATCTCACACCTACCGGGCGGCCATACACTTTTTACAATGATCACAAGGAGCTTGTATGTAAGCTACCGCACTTTTTCATCCGCAAGGTCTCGCCACAGGCCTCGGAGTTATGGGATCATATTTGCAACTTGCAACCCCGCCGCAAGCGGATGCCTTCGCTGAAATTACTTCATAAAACTCGGAATCTTATCCAAAGCAGAATCGACGCAAACCACAAGTTGACCACAACCGTGCCCGGATACCATGACCTTTGGTATGCCCCCGAACTCAAGGCTTATAAGCGTCCGCTGGTTTTGTTGTTCATCACGGATGATAGCGTTCTGCCCCAACTTGAGCAAACAACCCGCTCAAACCCCGCCTTCTGTTGGCTGGGAAAACCTTTCACAAACAGACACATTGGAATGCCTAGTGAGGCGCTCGAACGCATCGGCATGACTCGCGAAAGCGCTCCGATCCGCGATAATTTCAAACAGCAGTTCATCTATCATCTAGTTACCAGCACCCCGAGATCACAAACTCCGGTTGCCGTCCTCGCACTTCCCGAGGATCAGCCGGACTGGCATGGATTGACTCAATTGGAAAATATCATCCCCATCATGGTGATTGAGCCTTCCCTGAACAATCTCCATCTATCCCGGGCGCTGGCTGTAATTCACAACATAAGTCCCGAAATTATGCAAAAGACCGTCCATATCGCGCTTGAGCAACTCCCATCGGCGTTCATCAATCTGGCGGGTGATTTCAAGCGCTGGCAAGCGCGCGAAATCCAGTCGCAATTGCTGCGCGACAGTCTGCTGCCTGAAGATCCACAAGCATACACCACTTCCAACGGGAAACCGTAAGCCAGCAATCCGAATACAACCCACCCCATTGCCTAGTCCTTCATGAGCGATCTCCAAAAAACCATTGATATCCCGGACGGCAAAAGCGCTTTCGTCGTCATGGCGATGATGCGCAGCGGTTCCAATCTCCTTCAGCAAAAACTAAACGGAATCGAGGGCGTTTTGTGTCATGGCGAGACCTTCAATTCCGCGCATAGCGGACTGGATGATAAGTTCGTAAAATCCGAATCCCGGCTAGCCTCGCTGATAGCTATTGATCGGAAAACACAACCCATCACCTATCTGAACCGCTTGATAGAATTGACCAGCGCGGAACACATCGGTTTCAGGTTGTTTGAAAACCACAACAATGCCCTGATCGCCCCCATGATCAAGGATCGGCGGATTTTTAAAATCATCCTCATCCGTGACTTTTTGGAAAGCTACGTGTCTTTGGAAATCGCCATGCAGAATGACCAATGGATCATGAACATGGCCGGCACGCGAAAAGCATGGAAACCAATCAAAATCAACTTTGAAGCATTCAAAACGTATGCCCTGCGGCAAAGTCTTTTTTATTATGAAATCATCAACCGTTGCATGTTGACGGGGCAAAAATGTCTTACTCTAGAATACTCCGATCTTAACTCATCTCTTATGGAGGACCGGTTGCTTGAGCATTTCGGCACACACCGCAAAATCGATCGGGCAAAAATCACCGCCCAGCGGCAGAATCCGGAAGCCCTCTCGGATAAGATCGAGAATTATGGTGAAATATGCAAACGGTTGCGGCAACTCCGGCTTGATCGTTGGCTATTGCCCGATACCACCGATTCCAAATGACTGGCAACCCGGTTGGTGAAAAAGTATGAAAAACACAAAATAGCAAGTCATGTAAATTCGGGGAACCCCATACATGAACTGATTGAAATGTGCTACTGCGGGCACTGTCCTCAAAAACCTGAATTCCCCAGAATAAAATTCTTGGCACCGGCAGGTAAAGGTGTAAATTAAGGCGTGTTTAGACGCATATGAGAACCACCACGACATTTTTGTGCCGCTTGATGCCCACCGTGCCAAAATCTGAGGCTGTAAGTATCCGACCGATTTTCCGGTGCGCCCGCCTTCAGCACCATTTTCCTCTTCTGCGCGGCTTCTCTTTTTCCGACAGGATCAGTGTAGAAATCAGATTTCTGGCCAGTCTGCTCGTGTTGCTAATGCTCCCCCTTGCCTCCCAAGCCGTGGGCAAGAGTCTCAACGATGTCCTCATTGCTCCCGACAAGCAAGGTGCCAAAATCACCGATTGGGGTTATGATATCAAAGAACCGGGCCGGGACAAACTTCTGACCCCCGCACTCGCTAATGATATTTTCATGAGTGACCAGTTGACGGTCCTGCGCGTGGCGATATTCGGGGATGACCCTAATCCGGCACACCCAAGACCCGGCGTGGTGGTCGAGAGTTTTTATGCCGATCAACTCTCGGCCATGGCAAACGCCCGCAAGGCCCGAAGCAATGTCAAATTTTACGCAGATAAGAAATTGTCCGGACTGCAGACATTCCCAAATTGGTGCAAAAGCGATGGAGGGCTCCTCCCTCTACCCTATGCCCGCATGATTGCTGATTACCTGCAATTCATGAAAAATCACGGATACGCCATCGATATGCTGGGCATCAATTGCGAACCCGAGGCCAATGAAGGCGTGTTCACCGCCGCCAAACACATTGCAGTTATAGACGAGTTGCGCCGCTTATCCAAAACAAAGGAATTCTCGTTCGTAATGCCGCCGCAAATCGTTGGCCCTAACAGCCTTAATCCTGGTTTTGGATTCCACAAAAAAGGAGATGCCCATGGTGCCCAATTCATCAAGGATTTTGACAAGCACGGCAGTGGAAACCAACTCAATATATTGGGAACACATTGGCAGCACCATAGTCCAGGTCGCCCTCGGGAAAACCTTGACGATTTCTGTCACGAGGCGCGTTCCCGGCCAACATGGAACACCGAAGTCCATTGGAAGGACCAGAGCGGCGACGTAATTGCCGATGCGGAAAATGCAATGGATGGTGTCTTCGATTGTGTCGATTCAGGAATGACGGGTTTTGTCTGGTGGTCCTATCATCACGAGGAAACCAGTCTCAAAGGCAGCTTGATCCACCGTCTCACACTTTCCACCCTCAACAGCCGCCCAATTGATGTTGATGATCTAGATGGCCGCACGATCCTCGTTGACGGGAAGCTCGTCACCCGGGGATTCCGTAAGGGGCAGAATTGCACCGTCTGGGTTGTCAACAACAGCACCGCGGCTTATTCTCCCTGTAAATTCCGACTCACAACTCAAACAATTGCTGGCAATGTCACCTACACGCAATGGACGGCAAACGCATCGGTTACAGGTTCGGCAACTCTGGCTGACGACAAAGACTTCTCCATTCGCATTCCCGAAAAAACCGTTACTCAGGTCACGTTCTCAATTTCCGGCGGGAAATGAATCCTTCACAATACCGATCTTAAGTCATGAGTAAAGCGCCATCGAAACAACAATAACTCCAGCAGGGTAAATCAACTCATTATCCGCTGATAAGTTTTTTCAAACAATCACCTACCGTAACAACAATAATGCCAATTTTCTCCAAGCCAGAAACCTCGCTCGCACCAAAACTGTCAATTACCGGTTCGACACCGATTTTTGGAGACCGCAAAATTCATTTCCACCTCGGAGCGCACAAAACAGCGACTACCTATATTCAGCGTAATCTCAATGTCAACAAAGCAGCCCTTCTTAAGGAAGGGGTTCTTTATTTTCCCACCGAAAAAAATCGCCTGAATGGACTATCAAAAGCCATCGTCGCGCTCTGCCAATCCACACGCACGAGCGACAGCCTCGTCGGCCTGCGCAAGAAGATCATTGAGGCCTGCGACCCGATAGCCCTCGAACAATGCCATACAATTTTATTCTCTGAGGAAAACTTCTCTGCGACACCCGCCTCTCTATCAAAAGGCTCTGGATATTCCAAAATGGGAGATAAATTGAAATTCCTGAGGGATGAATTCGGGCCTAATCTCCATGTGTTTTTTTCCATCCGTGACTACCCGGGATTTTTGAGTTCCCTCTATGTGGAATCCCTACGCCGAAATGCTTACTGCTCTTGGGACAACTACCTCAATGAGGTGTATCAGGAAATGCCGACCTTGTGGTTGGAAGCTTATAATATACTAAGCGGACTATTTGGAGTGGATAATGTCACCTTTTGGGATTTTCGGGAAACGGTGGCCCGCCCGCAAGAAATCTTATCAATGCTAACGGGGGCTTCCCTAGCGTTTAAAGTTAATTCCGCACCAGTCCGCGAATCGCTATCTCAACGAGCTATCGAGTTCATCCGGGACTTTTACAACCTTCCGGGCACTCCATTTCCGCCTGATTTAATTCCAAAGGTCGCGAACCGGCTGTATCCCCTAGCTAAAGTGAATGGCAAGTTTGATCCTTGGTCGAGTAAGGAACGTGCCGCTCTCCAGTCTCACTATGTGTCGGAGCTCAAGTCGATCCCACTTAAGAAATTTGCTTCTAACGGTTGAATTACTTGCCTGATTCTTACCAAACGCTAGAAGCAATTTCCCCATCCCGATGAAAATCCCTTACGAAGAAGCCATCTCACATTCGACGAAGAACCGCCTGTCTAAATATCCCACCCGCGCAGATAACAGGCTGGAACCGATCGCCAGTCCGTCCTTTGAATCTGGAGTTCTATTAAAACCCGGCGACAAGGTCGTCACTATGGGTAGTTGCTTTGCCAGAAACATCGAGGAATACTTGGGAGCCATCGGTATAGTGGTACCCGTGCTGGGATACAACGGGCCGCTAGAGGAATCCGGTAGCCGTGGACGCATCCAAGGCATCCTCAACAAATACACCGTCGCTTCGATCTGTCAGGAAATCGTGTGGGTCAAGACGGTTCGTGATTTGGGCGGGACGGTCACTTGGGAAATGATCGCTACGATGTCATATGAAACACCGCAGGGCTCATGGCTGGACCTGCAGCTTTCAAGCAATCTCTCCGTCTCTAGGGAACGCATGATCGAGCGTAGGCAGGCCATTTATGACATCCATGTGCAGATGTTCGAGAGCGACCTAATGATCATCACTCCCGGATTGACTGAAGCTTGGTTCGACGGGCAAACTGGCTTGTACATTCAGGACGCACCGACCAGAAGCATGGCCAATGCATATAAGGGCCGTTTCTTCCTCGAGGTACTCGACTTCTTCCAATGCCACGAGATGCTCGATATCTCGGTGCGGATCCTCAAGGAGGGAGGAGCCCGCCAGATCGCCCTCACCGTCTCTCCCGTGCCGCTTGCTAGGACCATGACTTCTAAAGACGTAATCATCGCGAACATGTATTCCAAATCCACACTCCGTTCAGTGGTCGGTCTGCTTTCCGACACCCACGACTTCGTTAGCTACGTCCCGAGCTACGAGAGAGTCATGCTGACTAAGCAATCGAGCGTTTGGAACGATGATTTACGTCACGTGGCCGACGCCTTCGTGGGTGGGATTGTTTCCACCTTCGCTGCGGCCTCCGGACACAAGGTCACCAATATAGCAGATCTCCTTCTCAGTTTCAATGCCGCCTGCCTCGCAAAAAACTTTCAGGATGCAGGACTGGTGTTTGGGGAAATCGAAAATGCCATCGAGACCATTCCCGGTGGATTCGAGGCCATTCCTACCTTCGGATTCCACAAGAACGCGTGCCTCGTGCTCGACAAGATCGGACGCCTTGATGATGCCATCCGGTTTACATCAATTATGCAGACGCTCCGTCCCCACAAAAATGTCGGCTACAGCCGCGAAATCGATATCCGCGTTAGGCGCCATGAAATCGAACAAGCGAAGCAGGTCGCCATCACCGGCCTGATTAAGTGCGACCCATCAAGCCGGGAGTGGCTTCGCAAGTGTATCGAAAAGAATTTTGATAGGCGGGTGGGCGCGGAGATCCTCGCCAGCATCCACCTCGAATAGTTTTTGTCTAGCAGTAATCTTTCTCGCAAAAACGCCTCGAATATACTGGGGGGGTTATATTTTTTCAGCATCAATCATCAACTCAGGATGATGAGTTGCGATATGGGCTTGTAACTCGTCAAAATTCTCAAACAGTTCTGAGTAGCGTTCCGTGGTTTGCTTGTGCAGACTGACATTGATGACTTCCGGTTGGCTCGACGCACCGATAAACTCGGCAATTTTGCGCACGGGATCGATCGCGGCGATTTCGTCATAGGTAATCGTTATCGTCGAATCAGGCCGCTTTTCCGCGATAACTTTCTTACGGGCTTGATTGGCGAGAACATTGCGTATGATTTTATCAAATTGTTCTGGGTCGAACCTAAGCAATGGCTTGTCAGCTTGGGAATCCCCCTTCTTGTCAATCCAGCTCCCGGTCGCGATCGCCCTGGTTTGAGAAACATAACTATCAAATGGATTCCGGTAGGTGATCACGCGGTTGATGCTATTGGAATACATTAATTGCTTGCGTAGTTCCGCATTGTGATTGGCAAAAAATTTGAAGCCCGTGTGAACATCCGGGGTAAGTTCGAACAAGCGCTTGATGAAAACTATCGGCTTTGCATCTCTGGTTTGCACGGTCGCCTTCATTTTTAAAATCGTTTTTGCTGGCAGTTCGATTCTCTCTTTTTTAAAGATCTCACCATGGCATTTGATCCCGGGGAACTGATCGAGAATGCTAACGAGTAGATAGGATCCTGTTCGCGGATATGCGAGAATGACAAATGGCTTTTTCGGCAGCGAGTCAAGCAACGGTGTTCTCATGAACTAATGATGTAAAATGATTATGCGGGAAGGAGATGAATGAATCGAAATGATCGGCTTGGTCACAAGGCAGTGTCTGGATAAAATAACTAGACTTCACTGACAAGTGAAAATGGAAGAGCGTTCCGCGTCAGCCGCGTGGTCGCTCAGTCATAGAGCATGGTTTATGCCACCGCCGGTCCGGTAGCCAGCCCGGCACGTAGGGTTTGGCTTGGCAAGCAGCGGATACGGCTTAGTTTGGACGGCCAGTGATTGAAGTTCGTTTCCAACGTGGTCTGCACTTACCGGAGCTCGATCTGTGGCTGGACCCATGGGATGCGAAGCCGTGGGCATTTGTCTCGCACGCCCATGCCGACCACTTCGCCCGTCACGAGTCGGCGTTGTGCTCGGAGGCAACCGCCGCGCTGGTGCAATGCCGGTTTCGGCTAGCGGAAAACCGGATCGAGGCATTGCCGTTCCAAGTGCCGGTCACGCGCGACGGTTTTCGCCTGCGGTTACTGCCAGCCGGCCACATTTCCGGCTCCGCGATGTTGCACGTCACCCGCCTCAAAGACAATGCGACGCTGCTCTACACCGGGGATTTTAAGACCCGCCGTGGCCGCACTGCCGAGCCGGTCAATTTCCTCACGGCGGATACCCTCATTCTGGAAACCACCTTTGGCCTGCCGGGCTATGAGTTTCCCAATGCAATGGAAATTGAGGCGAGCATCCTGCGCTTCATTCACGACGCCTTCGCCGATGGAGAAACACCGGTGCTGTTCGGCTACTCGCTGGGCAAGGCCCAGGAAGCGCTGGCCTTGCTGACCGAGCATGGCATTCCCGCGCTGCTCCATCCCGCCGTTGCGGCGATGACCAACGCCTGTCGCGCGGCGGGTTTTGAAATGCTGCCGGAGCCGGTAGTGTTCGACGGTCACGCGCCGCCCGGCCATGTGCTCATCGCGCCGCCGCACTCGATCCACTCGAAGCTGCTGCGCGGTTTGAAGGCCAAGCGCACCGCCATGTTAACCGGCTGGGCGCTGCAAGCGGGAGCGAAATACCGCTATCAGGTGGATGAAATTTTCCCGCTATCAGATCACGCGGATCACGCCGGGCTGCTAGAGTGCATCCAGCGCGTCCGCCCGAGGAAAATCCTAACGGTCCATGGTTTCGCCCAGGAATTCGCTGCCGAGCTACGGGCGAAAGGACTGGACGCGTGGTGCGCGATGGGCGGCGACCAACTCGAACTCTCAATCACCCAAGCCGCCCACCGATCTGGCAATGCCAACGGCCCGCGCCACAGCCGGGCGATCTGTGCTGTGGCGGACTTCAGCGATCTCTGCCGCCTCGTCGGTGAAACGAGCAGCCGTGTGGCGAAGACTGGATTTCTCGCGGCCTACCTGCGCGGACTGGCCAGCGATGACGATCTGCGGCTGGCTGCTAACTGGCTAACAGGGGAGGCGCTGCCGGGGAAAGCCGGTGACCAGCCGTTACTGTTAGGCGTGGCGACCATCCGCCGGACCTTACTGTCACTGCCGAATGTGCGGGCGGAACGCTGCCGGGAAATTTTCCTCGCGCAGACCGATCCGGCACGTACGGCGCGTCTCGTACTCCAGGAAATCCCGCTCAAGCCACAAGCGCTGGATCTGTTCGGACTCGCAGCGTTTTTTCAAGAGCTGGCGACCACCTCAGGCTCGCTGGAACGCATCGAGCGACTGGCCGCGCGGCTGGCCACATTGCATCCGATGGAAGGCGAGACCATTGTTAGACTACTCACCGGGGATCTCCGCATCGGGCTGAAGGAAGGGCTGCTGACTGACGCAATCGCCGCCGCTTTCCAGCGGGATGCGGCGGAGGTGCGGCACGCTCAGATGCTCACGGGGGACAGTGGGGAAACCGCGCTGCTCGCCCGCCATGGGAAACTCGCTGAAGCCAGTATGCGGCCCATGGTACCGGTGAGGTTCATGCTCGCGGCACCGCTGGCACGAAGCGAGGACGACGAGCGCTCGCTGTTCGAACTACTTCCCTTTAAGCCGCCGATCTGGCTGGAACCGGAATACGCCGGCATCCGCGCCCAGCTTCACAAATTGGGCGGCGCGGTGTCAATTTTCTCACGGGATCTACGGGCGCTCGATGATGATTTCCCTGAGCTGTTAGTTGCGGCCCGCGAGCTGGCAGGAGATGTTATTCTCGACGGCATCCTCATCGCCGATGCCGCTTTTTCGAAGCCGCTCGACCGCGGCATCATCGGTGGTGATCTTTTTCACGCAGGTGTCGAGCCCTTGCGTTTCATCGCCTTCGATCTGCTGTGGCACAACGGCGGGGATCTGCTAGAGCTACCCTTGTTAGACCGGCGCGAGAAACTCGAATCACTGGCGCTCACACCGCCATTTGAACTCAGTGCCATCCGCGCCGCCAACGATGCGTTAGAGCTTGAAACGGCATTTCAGCAAGCGTTCCATGACGGCCATCTGGGCTTGATTGCGAAAAATCCCGCGAGCTGCTACACGCCTAGGCGACACGGCAAAGCGTGGCTCAAGCTGCAACGATAGTCTCTCTATCACTTTTCCGCCTCGGTGTCGATCCCGTGTGCCAGCGCGAACTCAGCGGCGGCGGCGGTATCATTGGCCGGCCAATTCCGATAGATCGTCGCTAGCGTCGCCTGGCGTTCCTTACCGGCGGGCAGGGTGAGTGCCCATTGGATCGCGGTCTGCGGCTCATATTCTGCGACGGTGCCAGCGTAGGTGCTGACGGCAGCGTTTTTCGCAGGGCCATCCGGCGCGGCGCTTAGCCATTTCCCCGCAGCCTGATAGTCCTGCTGGGTCCATTGCCCGAGGAGGTTATCGACGTTTGCGCCCAACTGATCCTTGGGCAGGGTTTGCCCCATCCAGTCGATCCAGCGTCCGGTGTCTTCTTGGGTATTGAAATAAGAAAGTCCCGCCGCGAAATGGGCGCTTTCCTGCGGGCTGAGTCGTGCGGTGGTCAGCCATGATCGGACTGAATCAAACCCTTCGTCCGAGAGGTTCCGGCCCATGCTTTCGAGCGATTCCTGGAGCACCTCGTCCCGCGCTGCCGCGTCAGGGAGCGTAGCGGCGTGCTCGCGCAGGGCTTCTAACACCGCAGTCCGCTGGGCGGGAGTTTTCCCAGCCTCGACGACGGCCTGGATCGCGGAGGCAGCATCCTCAAAGTGCATTTCACCGATCAACTTGAAGGCCAGCTTCGGGTCTGTTAGGGCGGATCCTGCGATGATGCCGCGCTTCGCATCTTCGTCGGCGAGATCCGGGTGGGTGGCCGCGTTTTTCCGAATCCACTCCATCGCCGCAAATGGATCATCCTTCGCCCAGCGGCCCAGCGCGGCGGAAATCACTTGGCGACTCAACGGGCTTTCATCGAGCATGTCTGCGGACTCCGTAAAAAGAGCGAGCACGGCGGCGGGATGCTCTTCACTGAGCATCATCATGGAAATGCCAAGTATGTTGCGCCTAGCGGCATCCGTGAGCGTGGCGTCACCGCGCAGGCCGGCGATCACCGCCTTGATCTGGGTGGCATCCAGCGCCATTAACCGGGAGATCATTTCCAGTCCGAGTTTTTGAAATGCCGGGTCGGGTATCACGCCGGCTTTGCCCTGATGTTCCATCTCCCGAGAGAGGGCGACGAGTTCCGCCGCCAAGCCAGCCGCCTCGTTCTCGCGGTCCCCACGCTGACGCTTGGTCACGGTCACAGCCCCGGAATTATCAGTTAGATCAGAAGTGATCCCGAGTTTCCCCGCTTGCGCGACGAGCTGAAGATGGCCGGCCCGCAGTACAGTTAGGCGTTGCTGATGGAGCACACCGAACATCCCACCGATGGCGAGAATGATGAGCGCGGACACGAGTGAAAATTTCATGGGCGCATTCATCGCAGCTGCTTGAGAATTTCCTCACGACGTTTTACATCGGCGATCATATCCGCGAGATGCTTGGCCTCGTCGAGGTTCGAGTGGGCGGAATAGCCCTCAAGGAATGCGATCAACACCTCATCGCTGCCACTGCTTTGTTGATACTGGAGGACGAGTTGGGAGGCGGCTGAGTAATTAAAGGTCCCCTGTTCCTGAGCGGCCTCCGCCAGCGCCTTGCCGGTGATGCGGTCCACCTCGCCGGGGGCTTGGCGCGTCAGCCATTCGCGCAGTTGATCCACACTCTCACGGGTAACCGTGCCCTCGCCTCCCAATTTTTCGAGCTGGGATTCCGCCGTTTGTTTCGCGGCAGCGGCACGTTCCTCGGGACTGGCGTTCACGGCATCAAGGAAAGTGCTGACTTTGACGTAGCCCTCCGCATCGACCAACTGCGAGGCGATGTGGGCGAACGAGCCTTCCCGCTCGTCGGCGGGAACCAACTGACGGACCATTTCCGCATAGGCTTTCTGGGCCTCGGGGCTGAGCTCGGGGAACGAAATTTGCTCTAAAATTTCCCGCCTCTGGTCTTCAGGCAGGTCGCTGAGACGGCGGTTGGCTGCTGCTAGATCCGTCGCAATCAAAGAGTCCATCAAGGCCGCCTCGAACTGCGCGCGGACGTCGCTTTTGCCATCGAGCGTCTTGCTGTCGAAGGCGCCCCCCGCGATCTGGTGGTCGAACCACGCCGCCGCGCCTGCTAGATCCTGTTTTGCCCAAGCGCGCAGGGCGGTGGCAAGCTGCCAGCCGACGCCGCTCGGGTCGGTCTGAATGCGACTCGCGTAGTGCTCCAGCGCGAGCTTTGGGTCTTTCCCGATCAGCGGGCTGATCAGCATCGCCTCCAGCACTTGGCGGGCCTCGCTGGATAGGTCGAGCTTGGAGATTTCATCCAGCGCGGCGACCATCTCCTCCTTGGACATGGTCATCACCCGCTGTTGGAAATTCATGATCGCGCGGATGTTAGACATCCCGCCGCCATTTTGCATTTCCAGCATTAGGCCGGAAAGCTGCCGCCAGTCGATGGGGGCATTGCCGATGGCGGCGGCGTTCCTGCCGCTGTGGGCTGCGCGCGATGGATCCACGGGTAAATTTCCTGCAGCCATGGTAGCGGCGATTTTCTCACGCAGCATTCCGCCATCCGTTTCCATCGAGGAAATCGAACGCATTTGGGCTGCATTCCAAGCGCCAGCCAGAATGAGTGCCACCAACGGCGGGATGATATGGACTGCTTTCAACATTGGAAAAGTCGCTGCATGTATGGTCCGCTGTCAAGACCCGTGATCGACCAGTAAATTTCCATCCGCAGAGAAAACCCAAGCTTTCCCTCGCACTATGATCCTGCGATGAATTCTGCCCATGAAACTTTTGCTTAAATTTATCCTCCTTCTAACACTCGCTGCGTTCGTCACCTCCTGCGCTTCCCACGCCCCCACCCGTGGCACATCCACCGCGTTTTCTAGGGGCCTCGATGTCTATGGCCACCGTCCCGGGCCGAAGGGTTTCAGAACTGTCATCATCGACGCCGGCCACGGCGGCAAGGACAGCGGCGCCACCAGCCCGCACACCGGCCAAATGGAGAAACAACTCACCCTCGACACCGCCAGACGCCTGGGGACCCAACTCGGCGGCAATTTCCGCGTCGTCCTCATGCGCGATGACGACACCTTCGTCGAGCTCGATGATCGCGTGGCCCGCGCCGATCATTACCCGGATGGCATCCTCGTCAGCATCCATTACAACAGCGGCCCGTCCAACATCCGCGGCCCGGAATCCTATTACTGGCGCGTCGATAGCCACGGCCTCGCGGTCCGCTGCCAACAGGCCATGAACCAGGTCTGCCCGGTAAAAAGCGGCAACCGTGGCATGGTCCGCCGCCACATCCGCCTCACGCGCAACCCGCAAATCCCCTGTCTCCTGCTGGAGTGCGGCTACATCAGCAATGCCGCCGAGAGCCGGCTTTGCGCCGATCCCGCCTATCGCCAGAAACTCGCTGTGGCCATCGCCGGTGCCTTCCGCACCCAAGCCGCCATCGGCGATGCCGGCACCGGCCCGCGGCCCGCCCCGATCAATTCGCCGCCGAGCAGCGCGCGCGACCCGCGCCAGTGATGTTTTGGGGGAAATTTTAGGGCCTCCACCTTCGGCTGTGAAATTATCGCAGTGGGCCATTCGAAGTGGTTCGCCACGAATGATGAAAGAATTGTTCCCTGGGGAGCTTCCTATACTGTTGACCATGAAAAGGAGTTCTACGAGATGGCGGCATTCACCTACGGCGTGAATGAGGAAGATACTTACAAACGCATCGGTCTGCGGGACATTTCCAAAGCCAAGTCGGATGAAATCAACGCGCAATACGCGCAATACGCGCGGCATAAGGCGACAGATATGGCCAAAGCGAAACAGCAGCGCGACACCGCACTGGCGGCCCATATTAAGATCTTGAGGAATGTTAACACGGTGTTGAATCAAATCAATGGCTCCACTCTGCGCGGCACCGGACAGGTGGAACATGACAAAGATCTGAAGCTGCCGACGGATTACAAATACAAGGATGCGTTGCCACTCTCAGTGGTGAAACCCGCAACGATCATGGGCACACCAGCGGTGCTGGCTGCAGGCGCTCGCCGCACGGAAGTTTTCGCGAAATGGATGACCTCGCCCGAGAACCCCTGTTTCACCAAAGTGCTGGCAAACCGCTTATGGAAACAAGTCTTCGGCGTGGCCTTGATCGAGCCGTTAGACGATTTAACAGGGAGCACCAAGGCGATGATTCCCGACTTGGAGGAACATCTGGAGAAACTGCTAATCGCCCGGCATTACGACATGAAAGCATATCTCGCTGCGCTGCTAAACACGCGGGCCTATCAGGCGGCAGTCACCCGCGAGGAGTATCACGCCGGGGAGATCTATCATTTCCCCGGACCGATCCTGCGCCGTATGACTGCGGAACAAATTTGGGATTCCTTCGTGACTCTCATCCGGCCCGATCCGGACAGCCGGAACCTCGTGGCAGAGGCCGAGTCGGAGCAGCGCTTGAGCATGGTTAGAAAACTCAATGACGCCTTCATGGCCACCCCGCCGACCGAACTCTTTGATCGTTCCGCCGCGAGCGTGCCGCAGGCACTCATTCTCATGAACAGCCAACTCGTCCCGCAGATCCTCTCGCCTTTCTCACCCTTGATGCTCGGAGTGAACCGGGCTACGACAACTGAGAGCAAACTCGAGGCGGCCTGCCTCACTTTGTTTTCCCGCAAACCCACGGCGCGGGAAAAAGCGGTGTGGGCCACGGCGTGCGCCAACGGCATGTCAACGGCGGATGATCTCGTCTTTGCTCTGCTAAACACTCAACAATTCGTCTTCATTTAATAACTATGGTAAAGATCCCTTCCGCCAAGGCTGTCTGTTAGCCCGCCGGTTGGTGGAACGCGGCGTGCGCTATGTGGAAGTTAGCCTAGGCGGCTGGGACACGCACGCTGCGAATTTCGTCCGGGTGCCCGAGTTGTGCTAGATCCTCGACAAGGCGCTCTCCAGTCTGCTCGCGGATCTGCATTCCCGGGGGATGCAGAAGGACACACTGGTCGTCGT
The DNA here is from genome assembly GCA_043758445.1 of Akkermansiaceae bacterium. Classification (GTDB taxonomy): domain Bacteria; phylum Verrucomicrobiota; class Verrucomicrobiia; order Verrucomicrobiales; family Akkermansiaceae; genus Luteolibacter. The sequence continues at coordinate 90,903 of JAYVNM010000109.1, forward strand.
GTCGTCGGAATTCGGCCGCACCCCCACGATCAATAGCAACGAAGGCCGCGATCACTATCCCAAAGCATTTTCCGGCGCACTGTTCGGCGGCGGCGTGCAGGGTGGCGCAGTCTGCGGCTCCACGGACAAGACTGGTGCCGTGGTGGTGGAAAACAAGCTCACCATCCCGGACTTCAATGCCTGCATCGCCTACGCCCTCGGGCTGTCGCTCGATCAGGTGGTGATTTTCCCGTCCAAGCGGCCATTCACCGTGGCCGACAAGGGCCAGCCAGTGCCGCAACTTTTCACCTGATGGTTGGAAAATTTCTCGCCGCATTGCTCGGTGTGATCGCCGCCTTCCCGAGCGGAGCCATAGGCCAAAGCAGTTTCACTCACCCATCCCGTCCGCTAGTTGCTCATGAAAACCGCATAACTGATCATCTCCTGCACCCAAGACCGGGGATGAATTTAGGACACTTACGATCAAGAGACAAGATATTGATTAGATCGGATTCACGGTTTCTTGGGTCGCAAGCCCAGCCATGCTAGGAAAAACACGGGGATGGCGAGAAACCACCACCATTTATGAATTCTTAGTTGCGGTTTGTCCGCTGCTGGCAAAGCCGCGTAGGGATCTTCATGATGCGCGGGATTCAGGTTACGTGGAGTTCCAGTTTCTGGTAATCTTGGCACTTCATCATCGTAAACCCGAAGTCACAATCCAAGTCGCCGCTTAATTTGGTGCGCTTTCCATACGGATCATAATCGTATCTGACACGGACAGCGGCGGTGTTGTCGGTCATTTCACGAATGCTTCCAAGGTGATCGCGTGTGTAGTAATAATTCCCGGCACTCGTGCCGCCGATCCGTTGCCCGCCTTGTCCGTAGTAGCGTTTAGTGATGGTCGTTCCGGCGGCATCGCGTTCTTCGGCGATTTGGGGGCCGTCCCGAATGCCACGGTTTTAAGCGGATTCTCGGGATAAAAAGGTAGTCGGAAATCCGCCGGTCTGGTTAGATCGTGTGTGACCAACAACCAACCTTTCCTG